>JAQZBG010000174.1 GCA_029239165.1 Microbacterium sp.
GCGCACCCGCCTGATCTTCGTGTGCAACCCGAACAACCCGACCGGGACCGTGGTCGGCGCCGACGAGCTGGAGCGCTTCGTCGCCGCGGTGCCGCACGATGTGCTCGTGGTGATCGACGAGGCGTACGTGCACTTCGACACGACCGACAGCCGCGGCGCCGGCATCGAGCTGTTCCGACGCCACCCGCACGTGGCCGTGCTGCACACGTTCTCCAAGGCGTACGGACTCGCCGGTCTCCGCATCGGCTACGCGATCGCTCCCGCCGCCGTCGCCGAGAACCAGCGCAAGGTCGCCGTGCCGTTCGGAGTCACCGACCTCGCCCAGACCGCCGCGATCGCCTCGCTGGATGCGGAAGACGAGCTCGCGACCCGCATCGGCGAGGTCATCGAGCAGCGCGACCGCCTGCATGACGTGCTCACCGCAGCCGGCTGGCCCGCCGTCCCCTCGCAGGCGAACTTCGTCTGGGTTCCGTCCGGCGATCGCACAGCGGAGCTCGAGAGCCTGCTGCAGGCCGGCGGAGTGGTCGCCCGCGCCTTCGCCGGTGAGGGGATCCGCATCTCCTCCGGCTCCGCGACCGACATCGACCGCGTCGAGCAGGCGCTCGCGGCCGAGCGTGTGGAGGTCGGCGCATGAGCGGCGACCGGGTGACCGGCGAACGCCCGGCGGAGTTCCCGCCCACCACGACGACCACCAAGGGTCTGCATCCGGGGCTGACCCGCCGACAGATCTCGATGATGGGCCTCGGCGGCGCCATCGGCGCCGGCCTGTTCGTCGGATCCGGGCAGGCGATCAGCATCGCCGGTCCCGCTGTGCTGGTCTCGTATCTCGTGGCCGGCGGCATCGTCGTGCTCGTCATGGCGATGCTCGCCGAGATGGTCGCGGCACGCCCCAGCTCCGGCGCCTTCAGCTCCTATGCCCAGAAGGCGATGGGCCGCAGTGCCGGCAGCGCGGTCGGATGGCTCTACTGGATCCAGCTGGTCGTCGTGATCGCCGCCGAGGCGACCGGCGCCGGGGCGATCGTCGCGAACTGGACCCCCGGCATCCCGGCGTGGGTCTGGGTGCTGATCTTCGTCGTGGCGCTCACCGCCGTGAACCTGTTCGGGGTGCGCAACTACGGCCGCTTCGAGTTCTGGTTCGCGGCGATCAAGGTCGCGGCGATCATCGCCTTCCTGGTCGTGGGAGTGTGCGCGATCGTCGGTCTCATCCCCGGCGTGCCGGCGACCGGCATCGCGAATCTCGTCGACAACGGCGGCTTCGCCCCGAACGGCATCGCCGGGATCGCGGGCGCCCTGCTGATCGTGGTGTTCGCGTTCGGAGGCACCGAGGTCGTCGCGATCGCGGCCGCCGAGTCGAACGACCCCGCGCACAACATCCGCCGAATCGTGCGCGAGGTGCTGGTGCGCATCCTCGTCTTCTATGTCGGATCGATCTTCGTGATCGTCTCGGTGCTGCCCTGGAACGACCCGGCGGTCAAGGACGGCCCGTTCTCGGCGGTGCTCGAGACTCTGAACGTCCCGGGTGTCGGGCTCGTCATGGACCTCATCGTCATCATCGCGCTGCTGTCGGCCATGAACGCCAACATCTACGGCGCCTCCCGGATGGCGTACTCGCTGGGGGAGCGCGGACTCGCCCCGCTGGCCGCCACCCGCACGAGCCTCAAGGGCGTGCCGTTCGTCGCCGTGCTGGCCTCGGTCGCCTTCGGCTTCGTGACGGTCGGGCTCAACTGGGCGTTCCCGGATGTCGTCCTTCCCGCGCTGCTCAACGTGGTCGGCTCGACGCTGCTCGTGATCTGGACGGCGACGGCCGTCGCGCAGATCATCCTCCGTACTCGCGCTGATCGCACGGGCGAGGAGATGCCGATGCGGATGTGGGGCTTCCCGTGGCTGTCGTGGCTGTGTCTGCTGCTGCTCGCCGCGGTGATCGCACTCGCGATGATCGACCCGGCTGCACGCATCCAGCTCCTGCTGACCCTCGCCCTCACCGGTGTGCTCCTCCTCGTCGCCCGTGCGACCAGGGGATACGCCCGCGCCGGCGTGCCGCGGGAGTAGCCGATGCGCATCGATCGCCTCGACGCCCGACTCATCCGGCTGCTCACCGAGTCGCCGCAGTTGCCGATCCTCGAGGTGGCGCGGCGGCTCGGGATCGCCCGCGGTACGGCGACCAGCCGTCTCGCACGGCTGCACGAGGGCGGGGTGATCGAGGCGATCGTGCCGCGGGTCGACCCGGCCGGCTTCGGCTACGGCGTCGTCGCCTTCTGCCTGGTCGAGATCGATCAGAAGGTCGGCCACGACGAGGTGGCGACGGCCCTGGCCGACGCGGTGCCCGAGATCGTCGACATGCACACGGTCACGGGGGCCAGCGACATGCAGCTGCGGCTGGTGGCGCGGGATGCCACGCGACTGCAGGAGGTGCTCGACCGGGTCGCGCTCGTGCCCGGCGTCGCCCGCACGGCCTCGTCGATCGCGATGCGCACGCACTTGTCGGGGCGCGTGCTCCCGCTCGTCGACCATGTCGCGACGGACGATCCCGCCTAGCGCCTCACACCCAGCCGGGCAGCCAGTTGTGCAGCAGCCAGAACTCGTACGGCATGCTCATCCCGGTCCACAGCGGCAGGAAGAACGCCGAGACGATGACCACGAACGTGAGGAAGACCATCACGGTGCGCTCTCCGGACTGCCGTCGGTACAGCGGATCCTCCCGCTTTCCGGCGATGATCCGCAGCGTCATCGCGAGGGCGAGCACGAGGAACGGCATCATCACGACCGTGTAGAACTGGAAGATCGTGCGCTCGGGGAACATCAGCCACGGGAGGTAGGTGACCGCGAGGCCCACGAGCGGAACGGTCAGCTCCGGCCCGACGGGCTGCCGCGTGATCCAGCTACGCACCAGCCGGTAGATCAGGTAGACGGCTGCAGCGACGCCGCCGTACCAGATGAGCGGGTTGGGGATGGCGGAGATCACGCCGATGCAGTGGTCGGTGCCGCAGCCGGAGGGGGAGGAATCGACCCAGACCGCGGTCGGACGCAGCAGCAGGGGCCACTCCCACGCCGGGCTCGCATAGGGGTGCCCGCGGCTCAGACCGACGTGGAATCCGAGCATCGACTCGTGGTACTTCCACAGTGCGACGAGCGGGTTCGCGGCACTCTTCCGGTCGTAGCCGCCGGCGGTCACGAGCCACCCCGTCCAGCTCACGAGGTACACCGCGAGAGCGGGGAAGACGAGCAGCACGAAGGAGACGGGTCCCTGGCGGAACGCGGCGGCGGTCGGCCACAGCACCACGCCGGCCCGGCGTCGTGCGAGCGCATCGGTGACGACCACGTACAGTCCGAAGCCGGCGAGGACGTAGAGTCCCGACCACTTCACCGCGCACGCCGCACCGAGGGCGAGCCCCGCGGCGACCAGCCACGGGCGGCGCCACAGGACGGGTCCCCAGAACGGATCCGGCGCATCCGGGTCGCGTCTCTCGAGCACGGGGATCGTCCGCTGCCGGTCGATCAGGACGAACAGCACGCCCAGCAGGATGAAGAATGTCAGGATGCCGTCGAGCAGCGCGATCCGGCTCATCACGATGCTGAGCCCGTCGATCGCGAGCAGGGTTCCGGCCACGGTCGCGACGACCACCGAGCCGCTGAGGCGACGGGCGATCAGATAGACCAGCAGCACGGACGCGGTGCCGAAGAGCGCCGTGGCCAGCCGCCAGCCGCCGCTGTTCTCCGGGCCGCCGATCGCCATGCCCAGCGCGATCAGCCATTTGCCCAGCGGCGGATGCACGATGAACGACCCTTGGTCGGAGAGCGGAAGATCCTCGCCGGTCGGGAACGCCTGGTTCGCGTCGTCGCCCCAGGTGCCTTCGTAGCCCAGGGCCCACAGCGACCAGGCGTCCTTGACGTAGTAGGTCTCGTCGAAGGCCAGCTCATGCGGGTGCGCGACGCCGATGAGGCGCAGCACGGCGGCCAGGGCGGTGATGACCAGCGGGGCCAGCCAGCGGATCGCGCGGCCCCAGTCGGGATCGCGGAGCACCCGGTCGCGGAGTCGTCCGTAGCGCGTCAGCCGTGCCTCGGGGGCAGGGAGCAGGGGCACGGGCGCGGTCACCGGTCCAGCCTAGACAACGCGCCTAAGCTGGGCGGGTGATCATCCTCGCCGCCACTCCGATCGGAAATCTCGGCGACGCGTCTCGCCGCCTCGTGGAGGTGCTGGAGAACGCCGAGGTCGTCGTCGCGGAGGACACGCGCACCACGCAGCGGCTCCTGAGGGCGCTGCAGATCGAGAACCGTCCGCGCCTGATCGCGTTGCACGACCACAACGAGAAGCAGAAGGCGGCAGAGCTGGCCGCCCTCGCGGCGGAGACCGACATCGTCGTGATGAGCGACGCCGGGATGCCGACCGTGAGCGATCCGGGCTACGGGTTGGTCGCCGAGGCCGTGGCGCAGGGCGTCACGGTGACCGCGATCCCCGGCCCGAGCGCGGTGCTCATGGCGCTCGCGATCTCCGGCCTGCCGACCGACCGCTTCACGTTCGAGGGTTTCCTGCCGCGCAAGCCGGGGGAGCGTCGCTCGACTCTGCGCGCGCTCGCCGCAGAGCCCCGCACCATGGTGTTCTTCGAGTCCCCGGCCCGCCTCGCGAGCGCGCTCGCCGACATGGGCGCGGCGTTCGGCGACGAGCGGCGCATCGCGGTGTGCCGCGAACTCACCAAGCTGTACGAGGAGGTGCGCCGCGGCACGGCATCCGAGCTGGTCGCCTGGGCCGAGGAGGGGGTGAAGGGCGAGATCGTGGTCGTCGTCGAGGGCGCCGCCCGCCGGGATGCCTCACCGGAGGACGCCCTCGCCCAGGTGCAGAAGCTCGTCGCCGACGGCATCCGTCTGAAGGATGCGGCCTCCGAGGTCGCCGCGCTCACCGGCCTCTCCTCCCGTGACCTCTACCAGGCGGCCCTGGCCGCCCGCTCCGGAGGGGCGTGACCGTGAGCAAGGCGGCGACCGTGTACGACGTGGCCGATCGGGCGGGTGTGTCCATCGCCACCGTGTCGCGCGTGCTGCGCTCGCCGGACGCCGTGCGCCCGGTCACGCGGGAGCGCGTGCTCGATGCCGTGTCCGCCCTGGGCTATGTGCCCAGCGGCAGTGCCCGGGGGCTTGCCGAGCGACGCACCGGCGTGCTCGGACTGTACTTCCCGGGGTTCGACGCCGCGGAAGACGCTCCGCCGCTGGACGTGCTCTCCGCCGCCGATGCGCCGCCGTTCGCGATCGTCCGCGACGCTGCGGATGCCGACGACGGGCACACCTCGATGCTCTTCCTCGACGAGGTGCTCCGCGGTGCGGAGCTGGAGGCGTGGAAGCAGGGCTTCGTGCTGATGGTCGGCGTCGGGCGTGATGATCCCGACCGGTCGACGGTGCGCGACATGGCCGGCCGCGTCGACGGCCTCATGGTGCTCGCGAGCAGTGTGCCCGACGACGTGCTGGCGCGCCTGGCACGGCGGATCCCGGTCGTCGTGCTCTCGGGGCCACCCCGCGGTGACCACTACGACCACGTGACGGTGAGCAACGCCGAGGCGATGGCCGAGCTGACCCGCCACGTGCTGGCTCAGGTGGGGGACGGGCGGCTCGCCTTCCTCGCCGGTCCCGAGGACTCCCCGGATGGCCTGCAACGCTGGGAGGGGTTCGCCGCAGCGGTGACGGACGCCGGCCGGTCGGTCGACGAGGTGACCGTCGTCCGCGGAGACTTCACGCGCGGATCCGGGCGTCGTGCGGCCGAGGAGCTCGTCGCCTCCGGTGTGCCGACGGCGTTGGTCGCCGCGAACGACCAGATGGCGCTCGGCGCGCTCGACGTGTTCCGCGGCGCCGGCATCCGCGTGCCAGAGGACCTCCTGGTGACCGGGTTCGACGGCATCGATGCCGCGGCCCTGTCCCACCCGCCGCTCACCACGATCCGCCAGCCGATGATCGACCTGGGTCGTGCCGCCGTCCAGGTGCTCGCACGGCGCCTGGAGAGCGTGGAGGCCGATCCGGTGCTGGCCCGTCTGCCGCTCCAGATCATCCTGCGCGAGAGCTCCCAGCGCCCCTCCTGAGGGCCCGCGACACCGCGCCACGCCGGTGTCAAGGGGTTGCTTTCGAAAAATGTATGCGCTTACAATTGCCAGGGCGGCGCGGGCCGTCGGTCATGACAGAGACGACATGAGGTGGCAGATGTCCGGTGGCAGAACACCGAGAGCGCGGATGATGCGACGCTGGCGCAGAGCGGCGATCGTGGGCCTGGCAGCAGCCGCAGTCGCACTGAGCGGCTGCAGCATCCAGATCACATCCCAACCCGATCCGTCGATCGGCGACGACACGATGCTGATCAACGCCGACAAGGGCAACCCGTTCTTCACGAGGAACTTCAACCCGTATCTCACCAACACGCGCACGGCGTCGCGGTGGATGTATGAGCCGCTGATCCTGATCAACCCGCTCGACGGCACGCAGAACCC
>JAQZBG010000175.1 GCA_029239165.1 Microbacterium sp.
TCACGCCGCTGAGCCGAACACGCTGATCGCGCCGGTAGACCTCGGTCTTCCCGGTTCTCTCCCTGTCGTGAACGAGACCGCGATCCGCTCGTCGATCAGCCTGGGCCTCGCGTTGGGCTGCTCCATCGCGGAGTCGAGCCGTTTCGCCCGGAAGAACTACTTCTACCCGGACCTGGGTAAGAACTACCAGATCTCGCAGTACGACGAGCCCATCGCGTACGAGGGGTCCGTCGAGGTCGAGCTCGAGGACGGCACGATCGTCACGATCCCGATCGAGCGTGCGCATATGGAAGAGGACGCCGGGAAGCTCACCCACATGGGTGGTGCGACGGGCCGCATCCAGGGTGCGGAGTACTCGCTCGTCGACTACAACCGTGCGGGTGTGCCGTTGGTCGAGATCGTGACGAACATCATCTATGGCACCGAGCATCGTGCGCCGGAGGTAGCCAAGGCTTACGTGCAGGCGATCCGCGACATCGTCCGCGGTCTCGGCATCTCCGAGGCACGTTTGGAGCGCGGCAACCTGCGCTGCGACGCGAACGTCTCCCTGCGTCCGCGCGGCACTGACAAACTCGGCACCCGCACCGAGACGAAGAACGTCAACTCGATGCGCTCTGTCGAGCGTGCCGTGAAGTACGAGATCCAACGACAGGCACAGATCCTCGCCGACGGCGGAACGATCACGCAGGAGACGCGGCACTGGCACGAGGACACCGGCACCACGTCGCCGGGGCGCCCGAAGTCGGATGCGGATGACTACCGTTACTTCCCGGAACCTGACCTGCTGCCCGTCGAGCCGGCCGCCGAGCTGATCGAGGAGCTGCGCGCCGCTCTCCCGGAGCAGCCCGTCGCCCGCCGCCGCCGTCTCATGACGGAGTGGGGGTTCACCGACCTGGAGTTCCAGGACGTCCGTAACGGCGGTCTGCTCGAGGTGGTCGAGGCGACGATCGCGGCTGGTGCGACCCCGGCCACGGCGCGCAAGTGGTGGACGGGCGAGATCAGCCGCGTCGCGAACGCGCAGGAGAAGGACGCCACCGAGCTGATCAGCCCGGAGAACGTCGCTGCGCTGCAGAAGCTCGTGGAGGCAGGCACTCTGACCGACAAGCTCGCGCGCCAGGTCCTCGAGGGCGTCATCGCCGGCGAGGGGACCCCGCAGGAGGTCGTCGACGCTCGGGGGCTCGCCGTGGTGTCCGACGACGGTGCATTGATCGCGGCGATCGACGAGGCACTGGCCGCACAGCCGGACGTGATGGCGAAGATCAAGGACGGCAAGGTCCAGGCGGCCGGCGCCGTGATCGGCGCCGTGATGAAGGCGATGAAGGGCCAAGCGGACGCCGCTCGTGTCCGTGAACTCATTCTCGAGCGCGCTGCCCAGTAGCGTGCGACCCCGGGCCTCATGTCGGAGGCCCGGGGGAGAATGGTCGTATGGGACACGGTGACGGCAGAGGGCGCATCGTCTCGTCCGTCGACGCCGATGACACCGGCACCCGCATCCTGCACGTCGACATGGACGCGTTCTACGCGGCTGTCGAGGTTCTCGATGATCCTGGTCTGCGCGGACTTCCTCTGATCATCGGAGCGCCCGACGGGCGTTCAGTGGTGTCGAGCGCGTCCTACGAGGCCCGTCGCTACGGTGTCCGTGCCGCCATGCCCGTGTCACAGGCGCTCCGATTGTGCCCTACCGCTCGCGTCGTGCCCCCGCACTTCCACCGGTATCAGGAGGTGTCGAAGCAGGTCATGGCGATCTTCGAGTCGTTCACCCCGCTCGTGGAGCCGCTCTCGGTCGATGAGGCGTTCCTCGATGTGCAGGGAGTGCGACGGCTCTGGGGGAGTCCGTCTCGCATCGCGGAATTGATCCGGGAGCGGGTGCTCGACGAGGTCGGCATCACGTGCAGCGTGGGCGTGGCCGCGACGAAGCATGTGGCGAAGATGGCATCGACGATCGCGAAGCCCGACGGGATGCTGGTGGTCTCAGGCCCCGACACCCTCGGTTTTCTCGCGCCGCGGCCGGTTCGTTCGATGTGGGGGGTCGGGCCGAAAGCTGCGGAGGCTCTCGAGGCGCGCGGTATCCGCACAGTGCAGGATGTGCGTGACGCACCGCGCGAAATGCTCGACAGGGCGGTGGGTGTGGCCCTCAGCGGTCGCCTGACGCAGCTGGCGATGGGAGAGGACCCGCGCGCCGTCGACACCGAGCGCGTCGAGAAGAGCATCGGGCATGAGGAGACATTCGACACGGATGTTCGGGATAGGGAGTTCCTTCGCGCTGAACTGCTTCGGCTCGCCGATCGCGTCGCGGCGAGACTGCGGCGTGCCGACTGGGAGACGGCGACCGTCGCGATCAAGATCCGATTCGACGACTTCCGCACCCTCAGCCGATCCGTGACGCTGAGTGAACCCACGGCCGTCGGACAGCGCATCGGCGAGGCCGCGCAGAATCTCTTCGAGCAGATCGAGCGGCGTGACCCTATCCGACTGGTGGGCGTGCGTGCCGAGAACCTGCGCCCGGCCGGGGGAGGGGGGCTGGGTCTCTGGGACGACGACGAGGGGTGGCGCAAGGTCGAGGGCGCGGTCGACGAGGCCGTCGCGCGGTTCGGTTCGGCGACGATCAGTCGCGCCCGACACATCGGTCGGGCCGATGGCCGGGGTGCCGCGCAGCATCCGAAGGCACGCGGCCTGGATTGATCTCACATGCTCCGTGTTCCTCGGCTACCGTGGAGGTATGCCGAACATCGCACTGGAACTCGGAAAGCAAGCAGCATCCTTCGGCGTGAAGAGCGCGTACGGAGAGCCTCAAGACGTCGACGGGGTCAGCATCACGCCGGTCGCGTTCACCTACTCCGGTTTCGGCGGCGGCAGTGGAGATGGTGCCGAGGGCGGGGGCGGTGGCGGTGTCTCCGTTCCGGTCGGGGTCTACGTCCGGCGCGAGGAGGGTCTCCGCTTCGAGCCCAACATCGTGACGCTGCTCGTCGTGGCGGTGCCGTTCGTCTGGGTCGCCGGACGAGCGCTCGTACGCATCATCCGTGCACTCAAGAAGTGACGATCCCGTCGCGGCGGCTTTGGAGCGCGCCGCGGCTCTGATCGAGCAGGACATCCGCTCCCTCGCGGCAGCCAACCCTGTCGTCCTCATCGACGGCGGCAGCGGAGCCGGCAAGTCCTCCCTCGCCGCGAAACTCGTCCGACGTTGGCCCGTGCTCGGTCATGTGCAGCTCGTCGCCCTCGACTCGATCTACCCCGGGTGGGACGGGCTCGACGACGGAACCGAACGCGCGCTCGAATGGATCCTGCGTCCGCACGGTCGCGGTTACCTCGGCACCTGGCGGCGCTGGGATTGGGACACGGAAGCCGAGGCGGAGAGCCACGCCGTCGATCCGGCCCTCGGCGTGATCGTCGAGGGCAGTGGGATCCTGCGGCCGTCGACAGCGGGTCTCGCCGACATCAGGATCTGGGTCGAATCTGCGGAGGAGTCGCGGAAGAGACGGGCACTGGATCGAGACGGCGACACGTACCTCCCGCATTGGGAACGTTGGGCGGCTCAGGAACGCCGCCACATCGATCGAGACGACCCCCGCGCGCTCGCCACCCGAATCGTCGACATCCCGTAAGTCAGGGGGTCGAGGGGGATTCTGCTTCGTCGGCGGCCTGGATGATCAGTTCGAGCCGGTAGCCGACCCACTCGTAGACGTCGTGACGGCCGTCTTCGCCGACCTGATCGTCCGACGTGATCCCGAGTCTCTCGGCGATGACGAGACGGATCGCCGTGAGGGTTCGAAGCCAGGCATCGATGCTCTCGATCGGGATGAGGATCTCTCGTACCTCGAGTGCGTCTGCTTCGGTGAGCGAGTCGATGCCGGCGGGGAACTCGGCCAGAGCGGTGCGGACTCGGCGCGCGTCGACGAGACGACGGTCGAGGAGGTCGTCGCGCGTGACGTCGGCGAACTCGGCCGCAGCCTCGGAGTCGTCGGGGTAGGGACTCGGTGTCAGTCGGTCGATGGCGGGGTCACCCGTTCTCCGTGATTCGTCGACGAGTTCGATGAAGTCCTCGACAAGCCGGCCGAGGTGAAACTCCTCGATGACGGAGATCGGCATGACGAGGATGTCGTCGCTCACAGCGGTGCCTTCCTGACCGTCGCCCAGAGACCGAAGTCGTGCATGGCCTGCGCATGCACCTCCATGGTCTCGCGCGGGCCGGTCGCGACGACCGCATGTCCTTCGTGGTGCACGGCGAGCATCAGAGCGGTGGCATGGTCGAGCGAGTACCCGAAGTACGTCCGGAATACCCGGACCACGTAGCTCATGAGGTTCACGGGATCGTTCCACACCACCACCTGCCATGGCTCCAGTGGCGCAGCGCTGAGGTCGGTGATCTCGTCGAGCTCGGGGTGTGCCGTCGGCGTAGTCATGCCCAGCCCATCTCGTGCAGCTGCTCATCATCGATGCCGTAGAAGTGGGCTATCTCGTGGACCAGGGTCGTGTGGATCTCGTCGCGCAGCTCATCTTCGTCCTCGCACTGGGCGAGGTGCGGCTCACGGTAGAGGACGATCCGGTCCGGAAGCTCGCCCATGCCGTATTGCGTGCGTTCGGTGAGCGCCAGCCCATCGTACAGACCGAGCAGATCCAGGCTGCCGTCCTCCGGTCGGTCCTCGACGACGAACACGACGTTCTCGAGCCCCTCGACCATGTCGTCGGGCAGGAGATCGAGTTCGTCGATCACCAGTTCTTCGAAGGCCGCGGCATCCATATCCATCCCGTCCAGCCTAGAGGCGCACAGGCTCCGACGTCGGATCAGTGCAGCAGGACGAGCACGCCGGCCACGGCGATGAACAGAACGCCGAAGACCATGTTCAGGATGCGCTGGCCGCGCATGGACCTGGTGAGGCGCCGGAACGGGCGCGCCGCAGCTGCGAAGAACCCCCACATGACGATCACGTCGACCACGATCACGGTGGCGATCAGGGTGAGGTACTGCGGCACCGGAGGTTGATCAAGGCGGATGAACTGGGGAATGAACGCGAGGAAGAAAACGATCGCCTTGGGGTTGAGCAGGTTCACCCAGAAACCCCGACGCATCATCGACCAGTGGCTCTCGCGGGAGTCGATCGGCACCGGGGCCTCATCCACGGTACCCGCAGGCTTCGTGAGGATCAGGCGGATGCCGAGGAAGACGAGATAGGCGGCCCCGGCGTACCGGATGGCGTTGAACAGGAACTCTGAGCGCGAGACGAGAAGACCGACTCCTGCGGCGACGATCGCCACGTGCACGATCAGAGCGATCTGCTGTCCGATGATTCCCCAGATCGAGCGTTTCCACCCCTGGTTCAGCGCATTCGACATGGTGTTGATGGCGCCTGCCCCGGGGGTGAAGCTGATGACCACCGACGCGGTGAGAAGCGAGAACCAGACCGCGAGCGACACCAGGCAAGTCTAGGGCTTCGTGGCGAGTGGATTGCCCTCGCCTGGAGATGCGAAGAAGGCCCGAACCGTGCGGTTCGGGCCTTCTTCCTGAGGGTGAGTAACGGGACTCGAACCCGCGACATCCGGCACCACAAGCCAGCGCTCTACCAGCTGAGCTATACCCACCATGTGCCCGCCGGAGCAGGCAACCATACGAGTCTATTACATGTTCGGAGTGAACTCGGACACCGTGCGGGTGGCGATCGACCGCGCGTCGTCGCTCGACGGGCCGGGCTCATCGACGAAGACGGCCTCGCGGTAGTAGCGGAGTTCACGGATCGATTCCAGGATGTCGGCCAGCGCGCGGTGTCCGCCGTCCTTCGTCGGCGCCTGGAAGAAGACGCGCGGGTACCACCGCCGTGAGAGCTCTTTGATGCTGGAGACGTCCACGTTCCGATAGTGCAGCCACTGGTCGACCTGCGGCATGTACTTCGCGAGGAACATCCTGTCGGTGCCGATCGTGTTGCCGGCGAGAGGCGCCTTGCGTTCGAGCGGCACGAAGCGCTTGATGTACGCGAGCGTCTGTGCCTCGGCCTCTTCCAGGGATACCCCGTGCGGGATCTCCAGGATCAGCCCGGAGGCCTCGTGCATCTTGGTCACGAAATCGTTCATGTGCTCGAGTGCCGCAGCGCCGGGGCGGATCACCACCTGGAAACCCGGATCGATGGGGTTGAGCTCGAAATCGGTGATGACGACAGCGATCTCGACGAGCTCATCGACCGCGAGATCGAGGCCCGTCATCTCGCAGTCGATCCAGACGAGGCGATCGTTCTCGGACGCAGATACCATGCCGCCATCCTATCGACGGCCCCGACATCGCCTGCCGGGGAGGCCGTTCCGCGACCACTGCCGGCTCCGCGATACTCTAGAAGCGTGCGCCTCCGTAGCTCAGGGGATAGAGCAGGAGCCTTCTAATCTCTTGGTCGCAGGTTCGAATCCTGCCGGGGGCACTTTGATCGATCGGCGGCGCGCGGTCCTCCTGACCTCAGCAGTAGCGGAGCGCGGCGACCGCGTCATCCACACGCCAGAACTCGCCGACGACGCGAAAGACCCCGGTGGTCAGATGCAGGCGCTCCGCGCGATAGCGGAGCCCGAGCGGGTCGGGGACGACGCGCAGGTGGCCGAGGACATGATCCCGCCGGTCTTGCACCCGCCAGAGGTGATCGGCGGCGCGGACGAGGCGCTCACGGGAAGAAGAGAGCCGAGGCGTCGCGTAGGGGACGTCGGGGAGAGAGGTGGTCAAGCTTTCGGACATCGGAACTCCTTTCGTGATTCGAAGCTATGACCGGCCACCGACATTCGCCTGCCGGTGGCGACACGCGCTGTGATCTGCTCTTTCTGCACCGGAAGGCGATCCTGATCGCTGTCCACGTTTCGCGCGTTCCTGGCACGCGGCTGTACGCGGCCAGCACCAGGCTGGGGTGATCCGGACGGGTTCTGCTCCGGTCGACGAAAGGACAGCACATGATCGACATGGTGACCATCGTGGGGAGAGTCGCCACGGATCCGACTCAGAGTCAGACCGGGGGAGGGGTGCCCGTCACGAATTTCCGGCTTGCGAGCACCCATCGACGTTTCGACAACGCCACGAGGGAATGGACGGACGCCGGGACCAATTGGTTCTCCGTGGCCGCGTTCCGAAGTCTCGGCGAGAATGCCAAAGCATCGCTGCGCACCGGGGACAGCGTGATCGTCACGGGGCGGCTGAAGATCCGCAACTGGGAAGGCAACGGCAAGCACGGCACGAGCGTCGACATCGATGCGGATTCCATCGGGCATGACCTGCGGTGGGGCACCACGGCGTATCGGCCACAGCCACGTCCGGCTGCGGCCGCACCCGACGTGACGCTGGACGCCGAGGGGAAACGCCATGAGGACTCAGCGGACGACGATCCGGGGTCGGAGCAGGAGATCCACGATTCCGAGGGTCTGGACCTTTCGTGGGCCGCGCCGGCCCCGATCGCGGGTGTCATGACCTGACGAGCGTTCCGGCTCCTTGCTCGATCCGGGCGCGCGGCGGCCCGCAGGGCCGGACTGCGAGGCGACGTAGACTCGGCGTGTGCTTCGTCGTTCGGTCTTCTCGTCGCCGCGTTCGGCCGGCGCCCTCGCGGCCTCGATCGCCACGCTTCTGCTGCTCTCCGCCTGCGTGCCGACTCCTGGCC
>JAQZBG010000176.1 GCA_029239165.1 Microbacterium sp.
GTGCTGCGCGCTCAGACGATGTCGCTGCGCAACCGCGACTTCATCCAGGCGGCCCGTGCCAACGGCGAGCCGCTGCGCCGCATCATCACGGTCGAGATGCTGCCGAACCTCATGGCGCTCATCGCCTCGAGCTTCGTCGGCACCGTGACCGCGGCCATCCTCGGCCTCACCACCCTGGCATTCATCGGCGTGATCCCGGTGAGCAACCTCAACTGGGGCACGATCCTGTTCTGGGCGCAGCAGAACGGCGCGTTCCCGCGGCTGTGGTGGTGGTACGTGCCCGCGGGGCTCTGCATCGCGATCATCGGCGTGGCCCTCTCGCTCATCAACTTCGGCATCGACGAGTACGTCAACCCGCGGCTGCGCTCGGCCGGAGAGCGGGCCAGGGCGATGAAGAAGAAGGGGCTGAACGTGAACGACGCGGTCACGGCGGTCCGCAGCGTGCCCCTGCCGAACCGGGCGTCCGATCCCGTAACCTCGACGACTTCCCCGGAAGTCCCGACGACCTCCGTCGACTCCTCGACGACCTCGACCCAGAACACGAAGTGATGACCTCTCAGACCCTGACCACCGTCCTTCCCTACCAGGACCCCGCGCTCTCCATCCCCGAACGTGTGGCCGACCTCCTCAACCGGATGACGCTGGAGGAGAAGGTCGGGCAGATGCTCCAGCTCGACGCGCGTGACGACCTCGACGACCACATCGCCCGGCGGCACGCGGGCTCGATCCTGCACACCTCTCCGGAGCGCATCCTGCAGGCGAACGAGCTGACCGCGCAGACGCGGCTGCGCATCCCGCTGCTGGTGGCGGAGGACTGCATCCACGGGCACTCGTTCTGGCCGGGAGCCACGATCTACCCGACACAGCTGGGCATGGCCGCGTCGTGGGATGCCGATCTGCTCGAGCGCATCGCCCGTGCGACGGCGGAGGAGGTGGCGATCACCGGCATCCACTGGACCTTCTCGCCCGTGCTGTGCATCGCCCGCGACCTGCGCTGGGGGCGCATCAGCGAGACCTTCGGCGAAGACCCCTTCCTGATCGGCGAGCTCGCCTCGGCGATGGTGCGCGGCTATCAGGGCGACGGCCTCGACGACCCCACCGCGATCCTCGCGACGGCCAAGCACTTCGCCGGGTACTCCGAGACCCAGGGCGGGCGGGATGCGAGCGAGGCCGACATCTCGCGACGCAAGCTGCGCTCCTGGTTCCTGCCGCCCTTCGAGCGCGTCGCCCGCGAGGGATGCCGCGTGTTCATGCTCGGCTACCAGACCACCGACGGTGTGCCCATCACGACCAACGACTGGCTGCTCAGCGACGTGCTGCGCGGCGAGTGGGGCTACACCGGCACGCTCATCACCGACTGGGACAACGTCGGACGCATGGTGTGGGAGCAGCGGATCCAGCCCGACATCACGCACGCGTCCGCCGCAGCCGTGCGGGCCGGCAACGACATGATCATGACCACGCCGACCTTCTACGAGGGGGCACTGGATGCCGTGGCCCGAGGGATGCTCCCCGAGGATGCCTTCGACGCCGCAGCCGCCCGCATCCTCACGCTCAAGTTCGAGCTGGGACTCTTCGAGAACCCGCGGTTGCCGGGCGACGAGCTGGATGCCGTGGTCGGCAGCGCCGCGCACGCGGAGCTGAACCTCGAGGCGGCGCGTCGCTCGATCGTGCTGCTGGAGAACGACGGGGTGCTGCCGCTCGACGCCGCCGCCCCGCTGCGGGTGGCCGTCGTGGGCCCGCTGGCCGACGATGCGCAGACGCAGCTCGGCGACTGGGCCGGCGGATCGGGACAGGCCGGTTGGCTCGACGGACAGCCGCGCGAGATGATCACGACCGTGCTCGACGGTCTGCAGGGCGTCGACGGGTGGACGGTCACGCACGCCCGCGGCGCCGACATCCTCACGCTGGAGGAAGACCCGAAGGGGGCCTTCTTCCCCGACCACCAGCCGCGACCCCCGGTGGTGAAGCCCTGCGAGCCGGATGCCGCGCTGATCGCCGAGGCCGTGGCCGCGGCATCCGAATCCGACGTGGTCGTCGCGGTCGTGGGCGACCGGATCGAGCTCGTCGGCGAGGGTCGATCGACCGCGACACTGGAGCTGATCGGCGGGCAGAACGCCCTGATCGACGCGCTCATCGCGACCGGGAAGCCCGTGGTCATCGTGCTGCTCGCCTCGAAGCCGCTCGTGCTTCCGGCATCCGCGTCGAAGGCCGCCGCCGTGATCTGGGCGGCGAACCCGGGCATGCAGGGTGGCCGTGCACTCGCCGAGATCCTCTCCGGCGCGGTCGAGCCGTCGGGTCGCCTGCCGATCTCGTTCGCGCGGCACGTGGGCCAGCAGCCGACGTACTACAACCAGATCCGTGGACAGCACGGCGACCGCTATGCCGACCTCACGCAGTCGCCCGCCTGGGCGTTCGGCGAGGGCCTGTCGTACACGACGGTGGAGTACTCCGATCTGTCCCTCGACGAGAGCGTGCTGGGAGGGTCCGACACCATCGTCGGTCACGTCACGGTGTCGAACACCGGCTCGCGGCCCGTGCGTGAGACCGTGCAGGTGTACGTGCGGGACTCCGTCACGAGTGTGAGCTGGACCGACAAGGAGCTCAAGACCTACCGCCAGGTCGACATCGCCCCGGGGGAGTCCGCCCGCGTGCGCGTGGAACTGCCCGTCGCCGACTGCTCGATCGTGGACGCCGCAGGGGCCCGTCTGGTCGAGGCCGGCGCGTTCGAGCTGCTGGTCGGCCCGAGCTCGCGCGACGAAGTGCTCCTCTCCGCCGAGTTCGAGGTGCGCTGACCCGGCCGCGGCCGGGTCAGTCCTGAAGGCGCTGCGGGCCGACGCCCTGCGTGGCGAGGGCGTCGTCGGGGTTGAGCAGGCCGCACGCCTTCATCGACAGGCAACCGCAGCCGATGCATCCGGTGAGCTCGCGTTCGAGGCGCTCGATGCCTTCGCGGCGCTTCTCGAGCTCGCGCTTCCAGCGCCGCGATGCCCGCTGCCAATCGGCGTGGCTCGGGGTCTCGGTGAGCGGCACGTCGGCGAACGCCGCCTGCACGTCGGAGAGCGGGATGCCGAGACGCTTGGCGACCGTGATCAGTGAAACCCGACGCAGCATGTGCCGGGCGTAGCGGCGCTGGTTGCCGGGCGTGCGGGTGGAGGCGATGAGGCCGAGGCTCTCGTAGAAGTGCAGGGCGGAGGCGGCGACGCCGGTGCGTCGGGTCATCTCACCGATCGTCAGCGGTTCGTCGGGTGCGTGCGGGCTCATCCGGAGACCTCTTCCTCGATTTGACTTCAAGTGTACTTGAGGTTTTACGGTTGTCCTGTGGCCCTGAAAGGGGCCGATCGACCCGAACGAGGACAGCGTGACCCGAACGAAGACCCCGCGATGACCTATGTGATCGCCCTGCCGTGCGTCGATGTGAAGGACAGAGCCTGCATCGACGAGTGCCCCGTCGACTGCATCTACGAGGGCGAACGGTCGTTGTACATCCACCCCGACGAGTGCGTCGACTGCGGCGCCTGCGAGCCGGTCTGCCCGGTCGAGGCCATCTTCTATGAAGACGACCTGCCCGACGAATGGCAGGACTACTACAAGGCGAACGTCGAGTTCTTCGACGAGCTCGGATCGCCCGGAGGTGCCGCCAAAGTCGGCGTCTACGACTTCGACCACCCGATTATCGCCGCGCTCGCACCCCAGGGGGAACACGCATGACCGTCACCGCACCGCGCATCGCGATCGTCGGGGCCGGCCCCGCCGGCATCTACGCCGCCGACATCCTGCTCGGCCTCGTGCCGACCGCCTCGATCGATCTGTTCGAGAAGCTCCCCGCCCCCTACGGACTGGTCCGGTACGGCGTCGCTCCGGATCATCCGCGCATCCGCAAGATCACGGATGCGCTGCACGACGTGCTCCTGAACCCGCGCATCCGGCTGCTGTGCAACGTCGAGATCGGCATCGACGTCGAGATCGAAGACCTCCGTGCGGCCTACGACGGTGTGATCGTGGCGACGGGGGCCGACCTCGACGTGCAGCTCGACATCCCCGGCATCGATCTGCCGGGATCGTTCGGGGCGGCAGCCTTCGTCGCGTGGTACGACGGGCACCCGGATGTGCCCCGGACCTGGCCCCTCGACGCGGAGTCGGTCGCGGTGCTCGGCGCGGGCAATGTCGCGCTCGACGTGACCCGGATCCTCGCGAAGCACGCCTCCGCGCTCACGCACACCGACACCCCGGATGCGGTGCTGGAGCAGCTCGCGGCCAGCCCGCTGCGCGACGTGCACCTGTTCGCTCGGCGCGGCCCCGCGGATGTGCGCTTCTCGGCGATGGAGCTGCGCGAGCTCGCCGAGCAGGACGACGTCGACGTGATCGTCGACCCGGAGGAGCTCGCTCTGGACGAGCACGCCGAGCGGATGGTGGCCCAGTTCGCGCAGCGCCGCATCATCGTGCGCACGATGACGGAATGGGCCGCGCTCGACCCCGCGACCAGGACCGCCTCCCGCCGCATCCACCTGCATCTGCGGCAGCGCCCGGTGCGCCTGCGGGGGACGGACCGCGTGACCGGCATCGAGATGGAGCGCACGGCATCCGACGAACTGGGCCGGATGGTCGGAACCGGTGAACTGCTGCACTACGACGTCGGAGCCGTGTACCGGGCCGTGGGTTATCGTTCGACCCCTGTTCCCGGAATGCCGTTCGACGCGGAGCTCGGAGTGGTCCCGCATGCCGAAGGACGGGTCGTGGATGGGGCAGGCGCACCGATCCCGCGCCTGTACGCGACCGGGTGGATCAAGCGCGGGCCGGTCGGGCTCATCGGCTCGACCAAATCGGATGCCGCGCAGACCGTCCGCCACCTCGTCGATGACCTCGCCGAGGCCGAGCAGAGCGCACCGGAGGAGGACCCGATCGCCCACATCGACCATGCCGTCGACCTCGACGGCTGGCAGCGCATCGATGCCGCCGAACGCGATGCCGGCGCGGAACGCGGACGAGAGCGCACGAAACTCGTCGACCGCGTGGAGATGCTCGCGCACGCGAAACAGGAGCAGATGACGGAGGCCGTCCGATGACCGCGACACCCGTACCCACCCCCGTCGGCGAAGGGCTCAAGGCCGCGTTCCGCACGCACCCCGCGGGCGTCGCGATCATCACGGCATCCACCCCCGATGGTCCGGTCGGGCTCACGGCGTCGAGCGTGGCCTCCGTGGCGGTCGACCCTGCCGCCATCGTGTTCTCGGTCACGAGGGCGACCGGCTCGGCCGGTGCGATCCTCGGCGCCGAGACCTTCGTCGTGCACCTCATCGACGACGAGCACTCCGACCTCGCGCAGAGCTTCGCGGTCAGCGGGTCCGAGCGCTTCACCCCCGAGCAGGGGTGGACGGCGCTCGAGACCGGGGAACCGCACCTCGCCACGGCCCGGGCGGCCCTGCGCTGCCGCACCCTGCAGACCGTGGCCGTCGGCTCATCGACGGTCGTGATCGCCGAGGTCCTCGAGGTGATGTCCGGCCCTCAGGGGCGCCCGCTCGTCTACCTCGACCGCCGCTTCCACGCCCTCCCGCACGACACCCACCACTGAACCCATCGAAAGGAAGACGCCATGTCCACTCTCTACACACTCCCCGAGCTGCCCTACGACTACGCGGCGCTCGAGCCGCACATCTCCGGCAAGATCATGGAGCTGCACCATTCCAAGCACCACCAGGCGTATGTGACGGGGGCGAACACGGCACTCGAGCAGCTCGCCGCGGCCCGCAGCGCCGGAGACCTCGCGAACGTGAACAAGCTCGAGAAGGACCTCGCGTTCAACCTCGGCGGTCACATCAACCACTCGGTGTTCTGGCAGAACCTCTCGCCGGAGGGCGGCGGCGCTCCCGAGGGTGAGCTCGAGGCCGCGCTCGTCGACGCGTTCGGCTCGATCGACGCCTTCCGTGCGCACTTCACCGCGACCGCACTGGGTGTGCAGGGGTCGGGCTGGGCCGTGCTCGCCTGGGACAGCGTGGGCGCACGCCCCGTGATCTTCCAGCTGTTCGACCAGCAGGGCAACGCGCCGCTCGGCGTCACCCCGCTGCTGCAGCTCGATGTCTGGGAGCACGCCTACTACCTCGACTACCTCAACGTGCGCGCCGACTACGTGAAGGCGTTCTGGAACCTCGTGAACTGGCCTGACGTGCAGCGCCGCTTCGAGGCCGCCCGCACCGCGACGAAGGGCCTCATCGTCGCGGGCTGACCGGCTGTCGCGTTCACAACTCCGCAAGAACGGCGCGATCTGGGCTTGTGGGCCGAGAACTGCGGAGTTGTGAACGCGCCGGCGTCCGCACGGGGACGCGACTAGATCAGCCGGGCGGTCGTCCCGCGCAC
>JAQZBG010000177.1 GCA_029239165.1 Microbacterium sp.
GGATCGTAGGGAGGCTCGTCATCGAAGGCCGGAGCCTCGTCATCCCCGGGCAGCGGCGGCTCGTCGCGATCGACCGCACCATCGGACGGCGGGACAGGGGCGGATGCCGCCGCCTCGACCTCTTCGGGCTCCTCATCGACGGGGAGCGGCGAAGACGGCGCGGGCGGGGTGCTCGCCGGCTCTTCCTGCGCGGTGGGGATCGGAGCGACCGCCCATTCCGTCACCGCGGATGCCGACGCGCCACGGACCTGCGAGCGGGAAGACCCCGCTGACGCAGGCTCCGATGCGGGAGCGGAGTCAGCGGGCGCGGAGGGACCTGCCGCCGCAGGCTGGCGCGGAGCACCGCCGGTGGGCATCGGTGCGGGAAGGTACTTCACCCGCACCCCGAGCTCGTGCTCGATCGCGGAACGCAGGTGGTCGGAGGGTCCGGACCCGGGGGTCGTGCCCTTGAACTTCGCGACATCGTGCTGGCTCGTGAAGCCGAGGGTCAGCACCTCGGTGTCTGTCACGTAGGCGAGCGGCTGCACGGCCGTGGCGAGCAGCCAAGACGTGCGGCTGATGCCCTCGAGCCGGGTGAGGACGGCTGGCCAGGACGACCGGATGCTGTCGAAGGTGACGGGCCCGCGGGGCGCAGCGGGCTCAGCGGCCGATGCCTCACCGACGGCGCCGGTGCTCGACTCGGCGGGACTGGGGGACGAAGTCACGGACGCCGAGTCGGCCGGAGCCGAGGCCGCCGGAGCCGACGTGACGGCAGCAAATCCCGCGGGAGCAGATCCTGCGGCAGCAGATCCCGCGGGAGCAGAGACGGCGGGAGTCGACGGCGTCGGAACAGGCTCGGCAGGAGCCGCGGGCGCAGCCGGAGCCGACGGAGCGGGCGCAGTCGGAGCCGACACCGCCGGGGCCGCTGCCGTGGATACCGAGGCCGCGACGTGCCGCGGGGGCGCTGCTGCGCGCTCGGCAGAGGGAGCCGACGGTGCCCCCGCCGCAGCATCCGACGCCCCGGCGAGCACGCGCGCCACCATCAACTCGAGATGCAGACGCGGGGAGGTCGCTCCCGACATGTCGTCGAGAGCCGCGCTCACCACGTCGGCGGTGCGCGAGAGGCGTGCGGCGCCGAAGATCTCGGCCTGGCCGCGCATGCGCTGCAGGTCGTCTTCGGCGATGCCGCGCAAGACGGCCGATGCGCCGGCGCCGACGGCTGCGATGACGATCAGGTCGCGCAGCCGTTCGAGCAGGTCGTCGACGAAGCGCCGCGGGTCCTGACCGGTCTGCACGACGCGGTCGATCGCGGGGAAGGCAGCTGCGGCGTCTCCGGCGGCGAGCGCGTCGACGATCTCGTCGAGGAGGGCGGCGTGCGTGTACCCGAGCAGGGAGACGGCACGCGCGTAGCCGACCGTCACGGTCTCGGAACCGGCGGGAGCGTCGGACCCGGCGATGAGCTGGTCGAGCAGCGAGAGGGTGTCTCGTGGAGAGCCGCCGCCGGCGCGGACGACGAGCGGGAGCACACCCTGCTCGACGATCACGCCCTCTTCGGCACAGAGCTTCTCGACGTACTCGAGCATCGCTGCCGGCGGCACGAGACGGAACGGGTAGTGGTGCGTGCGGGAGCGGATCGTGCCGAGGACCTTCTCGGGTTCGGTCGTCGCGAAGATGAACTTGACGTGCTCCGGGGGCTCTTCGACGAGCTTGAGCAACGCGTTGAACCCCTGCGGGGTGACCATGTGCGCCTCATCGAGGATGAAGATCTTGTAGCGGTCACGGCTGGGAGCGAACGTGGCGCGCTCGCGGAGGTCGCGGGCGTCGTCGACGCCGTTGTGGCTGGCCGCATCGATCTCGACGACGTCGAGTGATCCCCCGCCGGCGCGCGACAGCTCGACGCAGCTCGGGCAGACGCCGCAGGGTACGTCGGTCGGCCCTTCGGCGCAGTTCAGGCAGCGCGCCAGGATACGCGCAGAAGTCGTCTTCCCGCAGCCGCGAGGGCCGGAGAACAGGTATGCGTGGCCGACCCGATCGCCGCGCAGCGCCGTCATGAGCGGGTCGGTCACCTGGGACTGCCCGATCATCTCGCCGAACGTCTCGGGTCGGTAGCGGCGGTAGAGGGCTGTGGTCACCTCAACAGCCTACGGCGTGCCACCGACCTTCGGCGGGTCGGCGACTCCCCGACGCCTGGATGCGTCAATCGGTCGACTCGATCACCGGAATCGCCGTGGTGATCACCGGAACGGATGCCGACATGCGGGTGCCGTCCTCGCGGCGTGCATCGGCGAACTGCCGCAGCGTCGGACGCCCCGGGATGCGCGGGCCCTGGTCGGCGAGCGGCACGACGGCCTCGTCCTCCACCGTCGCGAAGTACGCGGTGTCCCGCACGCTGAAAGGTACGGGGGGTCCGCTGCGCACCTGCACGCGCAGCTCGTCCTTGGTGACCGTCACCTGCAGCGCGGATCCCTGCCACTGCAGGGGGAAGGACAGCGACGGCCAGCCCTCGGGAAGCCGTGGATCGAAGCTCAGGTCACCCGCGTAGTCGCGCATGCCGCCGAAGCCGCACACCAGTGCCGTCCACACGCCGCCGGCGGAGGCCACGTGCACGCCGTCGGCCGCATTGTGATGCAGGTCGTGCAGGTCGACGAACAGCGACTGCTCGAAGTACCTCTGCGCAAGGTCCTGATACCCGACCTCCGCGGCGAGGATCGACTGCACGACCGCCGAGAGCGTCGAGTCACCCGTGGTCAGCGGATCGTAGTAGTCGAAGTCGGCCTTCTTCTCCTCGGGAGTGAAGTGGTTCCCCTGCAGGAACAGCGCCAGCACGACGTCCGCCTGCTTGAGCACCTGGAACCGGTAGATGACCAGCGGATGGAAGTGCAGCAGCAGCGGTCGCTGCTCGGCGGGGGTGTTGGCGAGATCCCACACCTCGCGCTCGAGGAACAGGGAATCCTGCGGATGGATGCCGAGACCCTCGCTGTACGGGATGTACATCGCCTCGGCCGCCCGGTCCCACGCCTCGGCCTCGCCGACGCCGAGGCCGGTTCGATCGACGAGCTTCACGTAGTCCTCGGGGTGGTTCTCCCGGATCTCACGCACGATCTTCGCCGCGTAGCGGAGGTTGTAGCGCGCCATGACGTTCGTGTAGAGGTTGTCGTTGACGACCGTCGTGTACTCGTCCGGTCCCGTCACACCGTGGATGTGGAAGGTCTCGATCCCATCGCCGGCATCCGACTCCTCCACCAGCCGCGAGGCGCGCCAGAAACCGAGCGTCGCCCACAGCCGCGCGGTCTCGATCGCGATGTCCGCCCCCTCGCGCCGCAGGAACTCCTCATCACCGGTCGCGCGCACATACTTGCCGAGCGCGAAGCTGATGTCGGCGTTGATGTGGTACTGCGCGGTGCCGGCCGCGTAGTACGCGGAGGCCTCTTCGCCGTTGATGGTGCGCCAGGGGAAGAGCGCCCCTGCCTCGTTGAGCTGCGCCGCCCGGCGACGCGCAGCCGGAAGCATGGCCACCCGAGCACGCAGCGCGTTGTACGCCCACCGCGGCGTCGTGTACGTGAGGAACGGGAGCACGTAGATCTCGGTGTCCCAGAAATAATGTCCGCTGTAGCCGGAGCCGGAGACGCCCTTCGCCGGGACACCGGCACCGTCTGCGCGGGCGGAGGCCTGAGCCAACTGGAACAGGCACCACCGGGTGGCCTGCTGCAGGTCGTCGCGGCCGCCGATCTGCACGTCGCTGCGCTCCCAGAACGCATCGAGCCACGCTCGCTGACGTTGGAAGACGGTCTCCACGCCCTCATCGGCGGCGCGGTCGAGGGAACGACGGCAGCGGTCGACGAGCTCCCGCGGCGGCACTCCACGGGAGGTGTGGTAGCTGACGAGCTTGGTGACCGTGATGGGGACACCGGCCTTGGCCTGCACCCGGAACACGTTCTTCGCGATGTCGGGCTCCACGAGCGTGCGGGCGTTGTACTCGTTCTCGGTCTCGACCACGTGGTCGGCCACGACGGCGACCGTCATCCCGGAATCGGCGACGCGGTACGACAGCGCGGAGCGCATTCCGTCCTGCCAGTGCTCGGCGGGCTCCAGCACGCGGTCGGCGATCTTCTCCGCCTTGCGGGGATCGAACGCCGCGCCCTTCGTGCCGATCGGAGTGCCGGCGTAGACCCCGGCGCCGTCCTGGCGGTTGAGCAGCTGGCAGCTGATGGTGACCGGGGCGTCGGCGTTCTCGACGACGACCTCGAGCCGCAGGCAGGACCGCGAGGTGCCGCTCCTCGAAGCTCACGATGCGCTCATCGCGCATGCGCACACGCTTGCCCGACGGGGTCTCCCAGACCACGTGGCGCTCGAGCACCCCGGTGCGCAGGTCGAGCGTGCGGCGGTACTCGCGCACGTCGGCGTCGTCGAGCGAGATGGGCTCGTCGTCGACGTAGACGCGCATGACCTTGGCATCGGGGGCGTTGACGATGGTCTGCCCGACCTCGGCGAAGCCGTAGGCCTGCTCAGCGTGGCGGATGGGCCAGGTCTCGTGCAGCCCGTTGATGAACGTGCCGTGCTCCTGAGCGCCGCGACCCTCGATGTGGTTGCCGCGCAGGCCCAGGTAGCCGTTGCCGACGGAGAACAGCGTCTCGCCGACGCCCTCCTCCGAGTAGTGCGTGTCGATCAGACGCCACGGGTCGACGGGGAAGCGGTCGCGGTCGATCATGCGGTCTCCGGGGTGTCGGTGTGGGAAGCGGGGACGAACACGGCCAGATCGTCGACGACGACGGTCGCGCCGGCGGCACGGAGGGCGTCAGCCCCGGCGCCGCGGTCGACACCGATCACCGATGCGTAGCCGGCCGCCGCAGCGGAAGCGGCCCCGGACGTGGCGTCCTCCACGGCGACGGAGCGAGCCGGGTCCACTCCGAGGGCGGTCGCACCGGCGGCGAACATGTCGGCGGCGGGCTTCGAGGCGAGACCGTCGCGCTCGGCCACGACGCCGTCCACGACGACCCGGAAGAAGGAGCGGATGTCGGCAGCGGCCAGCACCTCTTCAGCGTTCTTGGAGCTCGACACGACACCGAGAGGAATGCCGGCGGCGTGCAGCGCCTCGACGAGGGCGAGCGAGCCAGGGAACGGCGCGATCCCCTGCCCGCGAAGGGACTCCGCGAAGGCGGCGTTCTTGCGGTTGCCGATGCCGCAGATGGTCTCGGCCGAGGGGTCGTCGTCCACCTCTCCCCAGGGCACCTCGACGTTGCGGCTGCGGAGCAGACTGGCCACTCCGTCGTAGCGCTTCTTGCCGTCGACATAGTCGTAGTAGTCGGCATCGGTGTAGGGCGGCGTGATGCCCCAGCGGGCGAACACGTCGTCGAACACGACCTTCCAGGCACGCATGTGCACCTCGGCGGTCGGAGTGAGCACGCCGTCGAGGTCGAACAGTACGCCGTCGGCGTGGAACAGGTCGGGCAGTGCTTCTGGCACAGAGCCTCCAGGAGAAGGGCGATCGTCGGGCCGGCACCTCTCCGTGCCACTGTGCAAGCGTAATGCGGTGGCGCGCCACGAGGTAACCCCCGGCGGACGGATCAGAGCAGTTCGGCCGTCTGCCGGGCGATCTGCAGCTCCTCATCCGTCGGCACGACGAGGACCGTCACCGGGGAGGCATTCGTGGAGATGCGCCGGATGCCGCGCTCCCTCGCCTCGTTGCGGGCGGCGTCGATCTCCACGCCCGCGAATCCGAGCGTCGCCATCGCGGCCGCTCGCACGGCAGCCGCGTTCTCGCCGACGCCTGCGGTGAAGGAGATGACGTCCACTCCGCCGAGCTGCGCGATATAGGCACCCGCGTAGGCGCGCAGGCGGTGCACGTAAACGTCGAACGCCAGCATCGCCGCGTCCTCCCCCGCGTCCACCCCGGCGAGGATGTCGCGCATGTCGCTGCGACCGGCGAGACCCGCCAACCCGCTGCGGGTGTTGAGCAGGGAGTCGAGGTCGTCGATGGACAGGCCGGCGCGGCGCGACAGGTGCACGAGAGCCGCGGGGTCGATGTCGCCGGAGCGCGTGCCCATGACCAGCCCCTCGAGGGGAGTGAGTCCCATCGAGGTCTCGACCGAACGGCCGCCGTCGATCGCCGTCACCGAGGCGCCGTTGCCGAGGTGGAACACGAGCTGACGGAGGGTGCCGAGATCACGACCGAGGAACGCGGCCGCCGCCTCGCTCACGTACTGATGACTCGTGCCATGGAACCCGTAGCGGCGCACGCGGTGCTCCGCGGCGAGCGCGGCGTCGATCGCATAGGTGTACGCGGCGGGCGGGAGCGTCTGGTGGAAGGCGGTGTCGAAGACCGCGACGTGCGGCACCCCGTCGAACACGGCGCGCGCGGCTCGGATGCCGGCCAGGTTCGCGGGGTTGTGCAGCGGCGCGAGCACTGCGAGCTCGTCGATCTGCCGTTCCACATCGGCGTCGATCAGCGTCGGGGCGTAGAAACGGGCGCCGCCGTGGACAACGCGGTGCCCGACGGCGACGGGGCGGTGCTCCTCGAGCGACGGCCCGTGCGCCGCGAACTGCTCGCGCATGATCTCGAAGGCGGCCGCATGATCATCGATCGGGCGCTCGTCGCGATAGGTCGCATCGAGCATCGTCGGCACCGCGGCGCCGCCGGTCTCGGGACGGACGGTGTGCGCCACTGGACTGGCGTCCTGACCGATGCGCTCGATGAGCCCGCTGGCCAGCAGGTTCTCCTGCTCGATGTCGATCAGGCTGTACTTCAGCGACGAAGAACCGCTGTTGATGACCAGGATCGCGCTCATGCCTGCTCCCCCTGCGCCTGGATCGCGGTGATCGCGACGGTGTTGACGATGTCGGCGACCAGCGCGCCCCGCGACAGGTCGTTGATCGGCTTGTTGAGCCCCTGCAGCACCGGGCCGATGGCGACGGCACCGGCCGAGCGCTGCACCGCCTTGTACGTGTTGTTGCCGGTGTTGAGGTCGGGGAACACGAACACCGTCGCCCGCCCGGCCACGTCCGAGTCCGGGAGCTTGGCCTTCGCCACCGCCGCATCCGCCGCCGCGTCGTACTGGATCGGACCCTCGACCGGCAGCTCCGGCGCCCGCTCGCGTACCAGGGCGGTCGCCGCGCGCACCTTGTCGACGTCGGCGCCGGTGCCGGACTCGCCCGTCGAGTACGACAGCATCGCGACGCGAGGATCGATCCCGAACTGACGGGCGGTCGCCGCCGACGAGATCGCGATGTCGGCGAGTTGCTCGCTCGTCGGATCGGGGATCACGGCGCAGTCGCCGTACACGAGCACCCGGTCGGCGAGGGCCATCAGGAAGACGCTGGAGACCACGGTGACGCCGGGCTTCGTCTTGATGATCTCGAAAGACGGGCGGATGGTGTGCGCGGTCGTGTGAGCGGCCCCGGAGACCATGCCGTCGGCGAGGCCGAGGTGCACCATCATCGTGCCGAAGTACGACACATCGGTCACGGTGTCCGCCGCCTGGGCGAGCGTGATGCCCTTGTGGGCGCGAAGCCGCGCGTACTCCGCGGCGAAGCGCTCGACCAGCTCGGGATCGGTGGGGCTGAGCACCTGGGCCGCGGCGATGTCGACGCCGAGTTCGACGGCACGCGCACGCACCGATGCCTCGTCCCCGAGGATCGTCAGGTCGGCGACCTCCCGCGCGAGCAGGGTCGCGGCGGCGCGCAGGATGCGGTCGTCTCCCCCCTCGGGCAGCACGATGCGCCGACGGTCGGACCTGGCGCGTTCGATGAGCCCGTACTGGAACATCAGCGGCGTCACGACGCGCGACTCGGCGAGCCCGAGCTGCTCGGTCAGCTCGGCGATGTCCACATGCGTCTGGAACAGACCGAGCGCGCGGTCGTACCGGCTGCGGGAATCGGCCGAGATGCGGCCGCGCGCACCCATCACCCGTACGGCGGTGTCGTACGTCCCCAAATCGGTCGTGATGATCGGCACCGTGGACGCGAACCCGTCGAGCAGCTGGAGGATCGGATCCGGCAGCGGGAACGGGCCGTTCAGGATGATGCCCGCGATGCGGGGGAATGTGCCGGACGAGTCGGCGAGCAGCGCGGCGAGGAGGACTTCGGTGCGGTCGGCCGGGATCACGACGACCGCCTCCTCGGTGAGGCGCGGCAGCACGTTGACCATCGACATCCCGGCGACCACGATCGTCAGCGCCTCACTGGCCAACCGGTCGTCGTCGCCCTGGAGGAGCTTCCCGTCGACGGCCGAGAGGATGGCGCGGATCGACGGCGCGACCAGTGCACGGTCTTCCGGGATCGCCCACACCGGGGTCCGGTCGTCGCGCAGCACCGAGCGCACCGCGGCGATCACGGCGTCGAGAGCCTCGGGGTCGGCGCGATTCACGGCGACCGCGAACAGCTCGGCCCGCTCGGCGGTCAGCTCGGAGAGCGCGAGCGCGGCGATCTGTCCGACGGCGGCTGCGGCGCGCGGTGTCGTGGTGCCGAGTTGCTCGGCCTGGCGCTGCTGATCGCGGCCGCTGAGGACGAGCAGGACCGGCGCTGCGAGGTTGGCGGCGACCCGCGCGTTGAACCCGAGTTCGGCGGGACTCGCGACATCCGTGTAGTCGCTGCCGATGATCACCACGGAGTCGCACTGCGCCTCCACCGCCTTGAACCGGGCGACGATCGTCGACAGCGCTGCTTCCGGATCGCTGCGCACGTCGTCGTAGGTGACGCCGATGCAGTCGTCGTAGTCGAGCTGCACGCCGTCATGCGCGAGCATGAGCTCGAGGATGTCGTCGCGTTCGGTGACGGATCGGGTGATCGGGCGGAAAACCCCCACCCGCGGAGACACGCGCATCAGGGCGTCGAGCGCCCCGAGGGCGATCGTCGATTTTCCGGTATGGCCTTCGGCCGAGGTGATGTAGATGCTCTGCGCCACGCAGCCCAGCTTAGGTGCGGCATCCGTGAACCCGCCCGGCATCGTCCCGGGACTAATGCGACGGCATCACTCGCACGGCCTCGACAGCGCATCGACGACCGCCGTGGCATCCGCCTGGAAGCGGGAGTAGTAGTCGCGATCCATGTTGATCTGCACACGGTGGATCGCGTGCGACGGCTCCATGCTCTGCCAATCCGGGAGACGGCCGAGACGGTCGAAGAAGAGAGTCGCGGCGGTTGCGGGGTCCATCCGCTGCTCGACGCTCCCCCACCAGTCCTGCTGCTGGAACAGCCCGATGCTCGACGTGCGCGAGCCGTCGGGGTTGGTGAACCCGCTCGTCTCCCAGTCGCCGTAGTCGATGTTGCGGAGGCTGCTCTCGCCCATCGCCGTCATCACGCCGAGGATCTGCCCCTCACGGGGGAAGCCGAGCCCCGCCGCCGTGCGCACGATGACAGCGGCGTTCTCGAGCTGCTCGCCACTCCACCCCTCGATGCCTGCCTCGGGGAAGGTTCGGGGCTCGTCGATGCAGATCGGCGCGGGGTCGCGTGCGAGGCCGAGCGGGATGAGCACGAACACTCCGACGATGACCACGACGGCTCCGGCCGACAGGAGGATGCGCTGCAGGATCTTCCGACGCCGCAATCGGATCGCGGCCCGCCGTCGCGCGCCCGGCTTCCGACGTCGCCGTGCGTTCGGGCGCCTCGTCGTCGGCCTCTTCGCTGCGGGCTTGCGCTTCGCGCGCGGTGCCGCACGCCGCGCAGTCATGGGGCCGGGGCTCCGCGATCCGTTCGTGGTCGGCGGCCGATGAGCGCGGCGATCCCCCCGCCGATCGCGCCGAACAGGTGCCCCTGCCAGGAGATCCCTTCGGCGACGCCGAACACACCGGCCAGCATCGTGGCGCCGTACAGGGCGAGCACGATCAGCGCGATGACGGCGTAGAGGATGCGGTGGGCCACCCGTCCCGGCGCGAACACGCGCATCACGACGTACCCGAAGTACCCGAACACCAGCCCGGAGGCGCCGACGGTCAAAGTTCCCGGCGCGTTGAACACCCAGGTTCCGATGCCGCCGACGATCGCGACGATCGCGGTGACCGCCCAGAACCGGCGAGCGCCTTCGACCGCGACCAGGCAGCCGAGAACCAGGAACGGCACCGAATTCGCGATGAGATGCTGCCAATTCGCATGCAGCAGCGGAGCCAGCACGATGCCGCCGAGGCCGGACACGTCCCACGACCGCAGACCGAACCCGGTGAACGAGCCGGGCAGGATCGCATCGGCGAACTGCACGACCCACATCGCGACGAGGAGGAGCACCGGCGAGGCGAACCGGCCGAGCGGATGCTGCGCGTGGGGCGGCTGGGTGACGGTCACCGGACGATTGTCGCAGGTGCCGCCGACGATCAGCTGGGCGCAGGGCCCCCGTGCCGTGCGCGGGCAAAAAAATGACTCTCCGCGCACCCAGCAGAGCCCGGTTACCCTTGCTGCGTTTCCGCCCTGGGGGAATTGGCCTGGATGCCGCCACGCGGAGAGCCGTCAACCATC
>JAQZBG010000178.1 GCA_029239165.1 Microbacterium sp.
CGCCCGATCTCCACGAAGATCGAGGGGATGCGCTCCCGCCACGAGCCCGGCTTCGCGTTGGCGAACAGCGCCACGTTGAACGCCGACAGCACGAGCAGGATCACGAGGAACCCGAACACGGTCGCCACGACGCGCGTCCACACCTGATCCGCAGGCGACTGGATCGCGAACACCAGCAGCGCGAACAGCGCCCCGACCGGGATGACCCAGTTGCGCAGCATCCGCAGCGGCTTCGCGACCGGGTTGCCGCGACGGGTCAGGGCGCCGATCAGCTCGGTGAGGAGTACCAGGAGCACGGGCACGCCGACGGCGAGCGCGAGCACCCACCACGCCCAACCGCCCGTGAACACGTCGCCCATGATCAGACCACCACCTTCCACACGGTCTCGGTCCTGCCCTGCGTCTCCACCGTCCCCGCCTCGACGTAGGTGACCAGCTCCTGTGTGCGGTCGCGCACCGTCTGGCTCACGTAGATGCCGGGCTCGCCGCTGACCGAACGCACCCGGTAGGCGAGGTTCACGGCGTCACCCCACAGGTCATAGGCGAGGCTGGTCCGGGCGACGAGGCCGCTGGTGACCGTCCCGGTGTCGACGCCGGCGCGCAGGGAGATCTGGGTGCCGTGCTGCGCGTTGAAGCGCTCGAGCACCCCGACCAGATTGCGCGCGAAGTCGACGGTCCGCCGGATGTTGTCGACCCGCGGCACGATGAGTCCCGACGAGGCGAGGTACCCGCCGCGCAGGGTGCGCACCTTCTCGACGCCCGCCTTCTCCGCCGCCTCGTCGAAGCCGCGCATCAGCGTGTTGAGCAGACCGATCTCCTGCTCCGCACTCATGTCGCGGGCGAGATCGTCGAAACCGACCAGCTCGGCGAACACGACCGAGACGTTCTCGTGCGCCTCGGTGATGGCCTCGTCGCCCTGTTTGTACTTCGTCGCGACGCTGGCGGGCATGAGCGTGTGCAGCAGCTTCTCGTTCTCCTTCTGCTGCTCCTCGATCAGATCCTGCTTGATGCGCAGGCTCGAAGCCATGTCGTTGAAGGCGCTGCCGAGGTCGCCGAACTCGTCACGCGAACTCTGCGGCACCTGCACGTCGAGGTCGCCCTCCGCCACGCGGTGCACGGCGCCGACGAGACGGTGGATCGGCCGCGTGAACACCTGGGCGAGCAGCAGCGAGAGCAGCGACACCCCGAGCATGATGCCGAGCAGCGACAGCAGCACATTCCGGGTGAAGACGTTGACCGGCTCGAAGGCCTCCGCGGTATCGATCCGCGCGATCACCACCCAGTCGAGTCCTTCGATCTCGAGCGGCGCATACGCCGTGACACTCTCACCGCCGATGAAGTCGCGGCCGACGATCGTGCCGCTGCGTCCGGCCTGTGCCTCTTCCACGGCATTGGTGCTGACCGGCTGCAACAGCACGGTGCCCTTGATCTGCCCGATGCGCTCGACGATGGTCGGTGCCATCCCGCCGGCTGTCAGACGCTCCACGTAGTCCTCGGGGTCCTCCACGAGCCGGCGAGCGGTGCTGCGCATGAGGTCGTCGCGTCCGACGAGATACACCTCGCCGGTGTCGCCCAGCCCCTGCTCCTTCCAGTTCTCATCGCCCGTCATCACATCGTTGATCGTGTCGATCGAGATCTGGAACGCCATGGCGCCGGTCACACCGTTGTCGTTGCCGACCGGCGAGACGATCCACATGCCGGGGACGTTGAGGGATGGGATCCATCTGTCGAAGTCCGTGAGCACCACCGTGTTGACGGAGTTCGTCGCCATCGCCTCGGAGTAGGCGCGGGCCAGCGCGGACTCCCGGTACGGACCGGTGAGGAGGTTGGTCCCCAACTCCACGCCTTTGTAGGCGGAGTAGGTGACGTCGCCGTCGAGATTGAGCAGCAGCGCATCCTCATATCCGGCCTCCTGCACGAGACGGGTGAAGTAGTCGCCGTATCGCCCGGTCGCCGCCGAGTAGCTCGTCCCGTCGCCGCTGTCGTTGAGCGCCAGCTGGGCGTCGAAGTCGGCGTCGAAGTCCTCGTTGCCGGTGACGTACTGCGACTGGACGTACTGGCCGGCAGACGACTCGGGGATGAAGGCCGTGTCACCGTACTCCTCACCGGATCGCGCTTCGAGCTCCGGGATGAACACGTTCGCGTAGTACGCCTCGAGGTCCGCCCGCTGGGTGTCGTCGAGCTCCACATCGGTGAGCTCCGCGAAACCGGCATTCACCGCCGTCGACATGTTCTGCGCGCTCAGGTTGCGCGAGTTCAGTGAGGCATCGCGACGGACGCTCTCGATCGCGGTCGTGATCTCGGCCGCACGCATCGAGCGGATGGTGATGAGCTGGTCCACCGCCGAATCGTGCAGCGACTGCCTGCCGTTGATGAACCCGATGGCGCCCACGATCACGGACGACACGAGACTCACCGCCAGCAACATGATGAGCAGTTTCGACTGGATGCTGAGGCCCGCCCTCTGGAAGAGGCGCTTCTTCTTCACGACGTCCGCATCGACCGTGCCACTACCGCTGTCGCTCATCTGCCCCTCCGCCATGCGCGCTCTGCGTGAACGGTCCGACGATATCGATATATCGGTCCCACGGTCCACGGTTTTCTGCCGCTACAGTTACCGACGGAGGCGAACATGACGACGACCTGGTGGCCCTACCTGCGTATCGCCGCAGCCGTTCTGGCTGTCGCCGCGATCGTGGCGCAGCTCATGCGCTCCCTCGAGATCGCCGGGGCGGCGACCACGGAATGGGGAGGTCACCTGCCCACCGTCTTCGCGAACTTCTTCAGCTTCTTCACGATCGAGTCCAACGTCCTGGCCGCGGTCGCGCTGGCGTGCGGCGGGATCTGGGCGCTCGTCAACCGGAGCACGACCACCGCCGAGCCCCGCTGGCTGGCGATCCTGCTGATGTGCGCGAGCACCTACATGATCGTCACGGGCGTCGTCTACAACCTGCTGCTGCGCGGCATCGAACTGCCACAGGGTGCCACGGTCGGCTGGTCCAACGAGGTGCTGCACGTCGTCATCCCGATCATCATGCTGGCCGACGTCCTCTTCGCCCCGCGTCGCCGCTCCCTCGGCTGGGGCGCCGTCGGCATCGCCGCGATCTTCCCGATCGTCTGGGTGATCTACACCCTGATCCGCGCGAACCTGGTGATCGCCCCGTCGTCCGGGAAGCCGTACTGGTATCCGTACCCGTTCCTCGACCCGACGCAGACCGGAGGATACGGAGCCGTCGCGCTCTACGTGATCCTGATCGCCGCGATCATCGTCGGCGCCGCCGCCCTCGTGGTGTGGGTGGGTCGCCGTCGGGCCGTCGTGTCGGACTCGACGGCCGACGCCGCCGTGCCGCCCGCCGACATCGCGCTGTAACGACTCCGTCCCTCGCGCCGCTGAGGGCGGGAGGGACGGAATGCGGCGATCAGACCGCCGCGAGCGCCTCACGGTCGTCGTCGCGGGGGAGCCCTGCGACGATCCGCTCCGTCTCGACCGAGTCCGGATCCACATCGAGGTAGCGCTCGAGGGAGTCGTCGAGCTCGTCGAGCCACGGCGTGTGGTGCACGACCGCGAGCGTGCCCGTCATGACCGACTCGTAGACGCGATCGCGGTAGCCCATGATGTCGTCTTGCTTGTCGTGCTTCCACGCGAGGAAGATCTCGACGACCCGGTCGATGTCGAACTCCGGGTAGTCGGTCAACTCGAGCAGGTCGCGGATGTAGTCCGCCTGGAACCGGATCTCCGACGCAGCCGAGTCGATCTGCCCGAACCGCGCACGCCATTCCGCGATGGATGCCGCGCGCTCGCCGGCATCCGGCAGCGCGATGCGACCCAGGATCAGGTCGCGCACGTACCAGGCCTGCACGTCGAACATGTTGAAGGTGAACCACTGGTCCTGCGCGCCGAGGTAGGTCAGGCGCGGGTTCCTCTGCCAGACCACGCCCCGGTAGAGACCGTCGGGGTAGACGTTGTTCGGCGACGACAGCGAGAGGTCGTCGGGCAGGAACGGGTACTTGTGCAGGTAGCCCGTGCACATGATCACCGCATCGACGTGCTTCGAGCTGCCGTCGGCGAAGAACGCCGTGTTGCCCTCGAACCGCTCGACGACCGGGCGCTCCTCGATGCCCTCCGGCCAGTCGTAGCCCATCGGCGCCGAGCGGAAGCTCGCGGTCACCGAGCGCGCGCCCATCTTGAACGCCTGGCTGCCGATGTCCTCCGCCGAGTAGCTCGCACCGATCACCAGCACGTCCTGGTCGGCGAAAGCCTCGGCGCCGCGGAAGTCGTGGGCGTGGCTGATGTAGCCCGGGAAGGTCTCGATTCCGGCGAAATCGGGCATGTTCGGGAAGGAGAAGTGCCCGCTGGCGACGATGACGCGGTCGAACTCCTCCACCGTCGATTCCCCCGTCGGCAGGTTCTCGCTGGTGAGCGTGAACACCTCGCGCTCATCATCGAACTCGATCCAGCGGACCACGGTCTGGAAGCGGATCAGGTCGCGCACATCGCTCTTCTCCAGGCGACCGGCGATGTAGTCCCACAGCACCGGCCGCGGCGGATAAGAGGAGATGGGTCGGCCGAAGTGCTCGTCGAAGCTGTAGTCCGCGAACTCCAGCGCCTCCTTCGGGCCGTTCGACCACAGATTGCGGTACATGCTGGAGTGCACCGGTTCGCCGAACTCGTCGAGGCCCGTGCGCCAGGTGAAGTTCCACTGCCCACCCCAGTCGGCCTGCTTCTCGAAGCAGACCAGGTCGGGGATCTCCGCCCCCGCGCGGGCCGCGGATTCGAAGGCCCGCAGCTGTGCCATCCCCGAGGGGCCGGCGCCGATGATTGCTACTCGTTCTCTACTCGTCACGTATCGTCCTCATACTCTTCAGTCATGTATCGGTCAGCGGCCGCATCCGAGCGAGGAACAGTTCTGTCCCGGTGGGAGCGAAAAGCTCGACCTGCCCGGAAAGCGGCTGCCCTTCGAAGCTATCAGTGTCGGTCCTCGGCTCCCGAAGCTCGGGCACCCCCGCCAGCCCGCGACGCCCCACAGGCACAGCTATTACGCTGGTCGGCGGGGGCACGCGCCGCGCTCCTCAGGAGGAGAGAGCATGCATGACCTGAACGCCGCATCCCCGCATCCGGCCGCACCTCCGCCCCCGCCCGCGCCCGCGCGCACTCCCGCCCCCGCGGCGACATCGACACCGGCGAACGGCGCCCCGACGAACGGCGCCCCGACGGATGCCGAAATGGCCAGGGCGACCGAGATCCTCCGCATCATCTCCACCTCGTACTCCGCGAAGATGGTCGGCCAGGAGCGGCTGCGCACGAGCCTGCTCGTCTCGCTCATCGCCGGCGGTCACATCCTGCTCGAGAGCGTCCCCGGGCTCGCCAAGACCACCGCAGCCAGCACGCTCGCCGACACCGTGAAAGCGCAGTTCAAGCGCATCCAATGCACCCCCGACCTGTTGCCCAGCGACATCACCGGCAACCAGATCTACGACGCCGCGACGGGCTCGTTCCGCACCGTGCTCGGCCCGGTGCACGCGAACTTCGTGCTGCTGGATGAGATCAACCGCTCCAGCGCCAAGACGCAGAGCGCGATGCTCGAGGCGATGCAGGAGCACCAGACCACGATCGGCGGGGAGATCCACCACCTGCCGAAGCCGTTCCTCGTGATCGCGACGCAGAACCCGATCGAGCAGGAGGGCACATACGAACTGCCCGAAGCGCAGATGGACCGCTTCCTGCTCAAGGAGATCGTCGAGTACCCGAGCCCCGCCGAGGAGCTCGAGGTCCTCAGCCGCATCGACTCCGGCGTGCTCGACCCGGATCGGCACGTGACCAGCGCCGTGAGCCTCGACGACGTGCACCTGCTGCAAGACGTCGCGAGCCGCATCTACGTCGACCCCGCGATCCGCAACTACATCGTGTCGATCGCCTACGTCACCCGGAACCCCGCTCCGTACATCGGCGAGGAGCGTGCCCGCTTCATCAAGTACGGCGCGAGCCCGCGCGCGAGTATCGCGTTCCTGCAGGCCTCCCGGGCGCTGGCCCTGCTCAAGGGCCGCTCGCACGTGCTGCCGGAGGACATCCGCGAGCTGCGCCACCTGGTGCTCCGCCACCGCGTGCTGCTGACCTTCGAGGCGGATGCCGAGGGCGTGCGCAGCGAGGAGATCATCGACCAGATCTTCGCTTCGGTCCCCACGCCCTGACCCCTCCGATGGCCAGCCTGATCACGCAGGTGAAGAGCAAGCTCTTCATCCACTCGACGCGCAAGTCGCTGCACGCGCTCGACGGCGCCTA
>JAQZBG010000179.1 GCA_029239165.1 Microbacterium sp.
CCAGCTGGTGCACGAGGGCTGCACGCCCGCTCCCGTCGTGGAGCGGGCACCCCGCCCCACCTGCCCTGAGTGTTTCACCGAGACCGCCCTGAACGGAGCGTGCGCATGTCCGAGTTGAAGCGCCGGTGCGCCGCGCACTTCCACGCCAGCACCACCCGCTGCCAGCTCGACGCCGGCCACGAAGGCAACCACCTCGAGCGTGGCTTCGCCCAATGGGACGAGGCCCTCTCCCACTACCCGCCGATCACAGAGGAGCTGTTCTGATGAGCGCTGACGACGTCCTCCCCGGGTTCGACCCGCCCCCGCCTCTGGTCGAGACAGAGCCTGAGCACAAGCCGCCGCGCATCCAGCGCCGTCTCCTCGATGCCGCGCTCATCGAGGGTGGCATCCACCCCGCGACGAAGATGCCGCTCGCCGACAACGGCAAGACGTGCGGCGACTGCGCCCTCCTCCGTGAGAAGTTCGCGGGCGCCGGCAAGTGGTGGAAGTGCGGCACCCCTGACCCCCGATCGAAGAACCACCGCGGCGATGGCCGCGACATGACGAAACGCTGGCCCGCGTGCATCGCGTTCCAGCCGAAGGACGGAGACCCCGCATGAGCACGACGACCACCGACCTCCGCCGCCAGCACCAGGCGATCCTCGACGCGAACGGGCCCGTCCCGGGTGACTGCTGGCGGACCGCGCTCGCCTGCCTCCTGGAGGTGCCCCGCGACGAGGTCCCGCACTTCATCCACGCGCACAACAACGAGCCGGGCGAGTGGTGGCTGTCGTCGGTCGCCTGGGTCGAGCATCAGCGGCCCGGATACACCCTCGCCGCATGGGACCCGCGCTGGCCGATCATCCAGTGGGACGGGATCGAACCCGAAGACGCGCCGCAGTGGGCGATCCTCACCGGCAAGAGCCCTCGCGGTGACTGGCAGCACTGCGTGATTGCGAGCGCGCGGACTGGCCAGATCCTCCACGACCCGCACCCGGCCGGGGGTGGCCTCCGCAGCCAGGACGACGTCGCCGTCGTGGTCCGAAAGGAGTGGGTGTGACGATCCTCTGCATCACGACGTCGGGCCTCCCCGGCATCCGCCCCTGCACGCACCGCGGCCAGCACCGCGTCACCTGCCTCGACCACGAAGGATGGGCCGCCAGCATCCGCCCCGGCGAATGCAACGGCTGCCTCCCCCGCTCCGCCGACCGCGGCTACCTCTGCCAGTGGTGCTACGAGAAGCTCGACGCCGCACACCTGAAATGGCGCACCTTCGCGCAGCTCGTCCTCGAAACCGACGGCCGCGCCGTCTCAGCCGACGGCGGCGGCATCAAAGGCTCCACCCCCGACGGGTACACGAACCTGCCCCTCACGGTCCTCGCCCTCGACGAATGCACCCGCCTCCTCCGCTCCCAAGCTGGGCTCACCCTCGACGCCTGGGTGCACACCGAAGCCGGCGCCCGCGACGCCATCATGTTCGCCCACGCCGCCGAACGCGCCTACCGGTCCCTCGAGGTCGAAGAACGCGAGCTCCAGCTGGAACGGGTCCGCTGCCCGAAGTGCGACCAGTTCGCACTCTGGGCCGGCGGCAACCAGACCCGCAAGGTGCACGGCGCCACAGTGGTCACCTGCGGCAACTGTGGCGAGCTGCTCGACCGGATCCGCGACGACTCCCCCCGATGGATCGGCTCAGACCCCTGCCGCGACGAACACCACCTCGCGTGCACCGAACTCGCATGCGGATGCGTCTGCCACGACATCGGCGCCCGCTCCCGCCCCCAAGGCATCCCCGCGCTGTGGGACGCCGACCTCGCCGCCGTCACCGGATGGCGCGACCGCACCCTGTGGGTGTGGGACGGGGAGACTTTCCGACCGCAGACCGACGAGAGGAAGACCGCGTGAGCACCGCGCAGCCGAAGGAATGGGTGACCGTGAAGGAAGCCGCCCTGCTCGTCGGCAAAGCCCCCCGCACGATTTACGAGTGGATCGAGAACGACCGCCTCGCCACCCGCCTGAACAGCGACGGCGTCACCGAGGTGCTGTCCAAGGCTGTCATCCGAATCGAACCGACCGTGCGCCGCGGCCGGCCCCGCGGCATCCCGACACGCCGATGACGAATCTGGCCGAAGAAAATACGCAAAAGCCGCAATACCCGCAGACTGAATCGTAGATGGTGGAGAACTCCGCCCGAGAAGCCCCGGCCCGCACAGCCGGGGCTCTCGTCGTCCGACTACATCCCCAGCCGGCTATCCCGCGGCGTCACCGAGTTGAAGTTCCACTCGTGACCACACGCACTGCACTTCCCGTGGTTCTTCGGCAGCGTCAACCTGTCCGGGTTCCGCGTCACCTCAGCCGACCCGCCACACTGCGGACACTCGACCATGAGGACCCCCTCTCTGTCCCGCCACCATGGCGGCACACCATCGATGCTCCCAGCCGCCCTAGACATCCAGGTGCGAACGCGGCAACCGCCATCGGGCAAGAGGCCCACGAGCGAGGTGAACCGCCATGGCTGGCAAGCTCACCGACGCACAGCGCGACGAAGTCCTCCGTCTCCACGCCGAGGGACTCGCCCGCAACGAGATCGCCCGACAGACCGGCATCAGCGCCGGATCCGTCTCCAACATCTGCGCCGACAACGACCGCGCCTTTGACCGGTCAGCGACAAAAAGCGCACAAGAGGCTCGCAGCGTCGATCTGACCGAGCGCCGGCAGCGGCTCGCGGAGCGCCTCGACGTCGCGGCGAACGACATGCTCGACATGCTCGATGGGCCGTTCACGGTGTACAACTTCGGCGGCAAGGACAACACGTTCAACTCGCAGGAGCTCGACAGCGTGCCCGTGGACGCTCGACGAACGATCATCACGTCTGCGGCGATCGTGTTCGACAAGCTGACCCGCATCGTCGAGAAGGACGCGAGTCCTGTGGATGGTGCTGCTGGCGTGCTCGACACGTTCGCGGCGGCGCTCGAGCTCGCGGCGGACGCGATTCGCGCTGAGGATGAGACGCCGGCGGATGCTGGGTAACGCTGAGCGGCTGCTGTCGCGGAAGCAGATCCTGTCGGTGTCCGCGTCGAAGCAGCGCACGCTCGCGCTGTGGTCTGGGTCGGTGTCGGCGGGGAAGACGATCGCGTCGCTGATCGCGTTCCTCCTCGCTGTGCGCGTCGCGCCGAGGAACGGGCTGATCCTGATCGTCGGGCGCACGCTGCAGACGGTGTACCAGAACGTGTTCGTTCCGCTGCAGGATCCTGGCCTGTTCGGCTCGCTCGTCGCCGCATCCATCGTGTACACGCCGGGGGCGACGAAGGCGATCATCCTCGGCCGTGAGGTCATGGTCGTCGGCGCGCACAACGCGGAATCCGTCGGCCGCATTCAGGGTGCGACGGTGGCGCTGGCGTACGTCGACGAGGCGACCCTGCTGCCCGAGGTGTTCTGGAACATGCTGATCACCCGCCTCCGGGTGAAGGGCTCGCGGCTCCTCGCGACGATGAACCCCGCATCCCGGAACCACTGGATGCGGAAGTCCTGGATCCTCAAGGCCGACGCGGTCGACCTGATCCACTTCCACTTCACGATGCTCGACAACCCCACGCTCGAGCAGTCGTACATCGACCGCATGAAACGCTCGTACAGCGGCGTCTTCTACGACCGGTTCATCAAGGGCGAGTGGACGAACGCTGAGGGCGCCGTCTACCCCATGTGGGACCCCGAGAAGCACGTCATCCCCTGGGCGTCGCTGCCGCGCATGCAGGAGATCATGGGCATCGGCATGGACTACGGCACCACGAACGCAACCACGGCGCTCATGCTCGGTGTCACCGCCGAAGAGAAGCCGCGTCTGATCCTGATGGACGAGTGGGGCTACAACTCGAAGGACGAGAAGAACAACGGCCTCCGCCTCACCGACTCCGAGCTCTCCCGCCGCTTCCGTGGCTGGCTGGGTGAGCAGCACCACCCGGAACCTGACGGCCTCCGTCCCCGCTTCCTGATGCTCGACCCTGCGGCCGCGTCGTTCCGTACGCAGTTGCACCAGGATCTCCGCGGCACGGGGCTCGCACCGTGGCCGGCGGACAACGACGTGCTGAAGGGGATCGCGACGATCGCGAACCTCCTCGACGGCGACGAACCCCGCATGGTCGTCACCGACCGCTGCGAGGGCTGGCAGTCCGAGGTCACCGAGTACCGGTGGGACGAGAAAGCCACCGCCGAGGGCGAAGACGAAGTCGTGAAAGAAGACGACCACTACCTCGACGGCGGCCGCTACATCACACACTCCACCGTCGGCTACTGGCAGCCGATGCTCGAACTCGCCGCCTGAGAGGGGACCCCCGTGCCGATCCCCGAACAGAACACACCGTGGCTCCCTGAGCCGTGGGGCTTCGCGTACCGCGCGTTCGACGAGAACGAAGCCTGGTGGACGGGTGACACCGACCGGCTCGAGAAGCTGTACCGGCGTGAGGCGCAGGGCGACGCGACGCATCAGCGCCGTGGTGTGCCGATGCGTGGCGGGATCGTCGGCGCCGCATCCCGCATGTTCTGGGGTCGCCCCGTCCCGGCCGGTGAGAACCGCTCCCGCATTCACGTGCCGGCCGCCGCCGACCTCGCGACCCTCGCATCCGACCTGGTGTTCGCGGAGCCGCCCGCAGTCGGCCTGCCGGAGAAGCAGGACGGGCAGACGAAGGACGCGTCGAAGCAGGCGCAGGCTCGTCTCGACAAGATCGCGAACTCCGACGACGCGCACGCCACGTACAACCAGATGGGTGAGCAGAAGTCGGCGCTCGGTGCCGCGGTGCTCGTCACCCGCTGGGATGTCGCTGTCGAGGATCACGTCTGGTTGGAGACCGTCGCCGCCGACGTGGTCATCCCCACGTTCCGCAGTGGCCGCATGGTCGAGCTCACGATGTGGACCGAGTACCGGGACGGCTCCACGTACTGGCGGCACCTCGAGCACCACGGCATCGGCTACATCGAGCACGCCCTGTTCCAGGGGACTGAGAAGAACCTCGGCCGCCGGGTGTCGCTGAACGACCGTCCCGAGACCGCGGTCTTCGCCACCCTCGTGAACGACCAGTCGCTCATCGAGACGAGCCTGGACCGGCTGACCGCGTCGTACAACCCGAACATGCCCACCGCGGCATGGCGGAAGATGGGCCCGCTCGCGTACACGGGGCGCTCCGACTTCGCGCAGCTGCACCCGTTGTTCGACTGGCTCGACGAGACGTTCTCCTCGTGGATGCGTGACCTTCGCCTCGGCGCCGGCAAGATCCTCGTGCCCGACGCGATGCTCGACATCAACGCGGTCGGCGTGGGCGCATCGTTCGACGCTGGCCGCGAGATCTTCGCCGGCCTGAACACGCCCGGTGACCCTTCGCAGATGACGATCGACAAGGTGCAGTTCGACATCCGTGTCGAGGAGCACGAGCGTACAGCGGCGGCCGTGTACCGCGAGATCCTCCGCAAGGCCGGGTTCTCCCCGTCCGCATGGGGCGACTACGCCGGCGGCGGCGACGGTGCGATGACCGCGACCGAGGTGTCGGACCGGAAGTCCGCGTCGGAGCGCACGCGCGACAAGAAGATCCTCCGCGACCGTTCGGCGATCGCACGGCAGGCGTCGGTCGCGATGGAGCTCGACGGGATCCTGTTCCCTGGTAAGGGTGGCGGCCGGTACGACGACATCACCGTCGAGTTCCCGGACACGTCGCAGGAGTCGCCGCTGCAGCTGGCGCAGACGCTCTCCCTGCTGGATGCCGCCGGGGCGATCTCCACCGAGCAGAAGGTGCGCCGCGCGAACCCTGACTGGGACGACGACCAGGTGCGCGACGAGGTCGCCGCGATTCGTGCTGACCGCCCTCCGGTCGCTGACCCGGCCGCGTTCGACGGCGACGACCCGGACGACGCCGACGACGACCAGGATCAGGATGTGGAGCCGTGATCGGCGCCGGCGTGGTGATCCTGATGCTCGGCGCCGTCTCATGCGCACTCCTCGCCGGGTGCGGCCGCGGACTGCGGACGCCTGACCCCTCCTGGTTCGACATCGTCCACGACGCGAACCGTACAGCCCGCCGAGCACGCAGGTCATGACATGCCTGGGATGCTGCTCGTCCTCATCGGACTGAGCGTCCTCGGCGGCATCGCCCTCGCGGTGGGCCTGCTGATCATCGGGTGGGTCTTCTACATGCTGTGGCGGCAGGCGCAAGGCGACTTCGAGTGAACGTCCACTACCACCACCCCGACATCGTGGTCACGA
>JAQZBG010000180.1 GCA_029239165.1 Microbacterium sp.
ACGATGCCGAGCACCGCGGACTCGCGCAGCGCGAGATCGGAGGTGAACAGGCTGTTCCCGATGAAGCTCGGCACGAACTGAGGCCACACACCGCTGACGAACACCTGCACGCGGTTGGCGCCCGTCGCCTCGAGGCTCCGCAGAGGCGCGGGATCGACCTTGACGAGCGAGTCCGTGAAGAACTTCGCGGCGAGCGCGGTGCACGAGATTGCGAGGGCGAGGAAGCCCGCGAACGGTCCGAGGCCGAGTGCGGCGACGAACAGAAGGGCGTAGATGATGTCGGGGACGCCGCGCACGAGCACCATCAGCCCGCGCAGTGCGAGGGACAACGGCTCGAAGCGGATCAGATGACGAGTCGACAGGACGGCGATCACGAGGCCGAAGATCACGCCGAAGGTGGTCGCAGAGATCGCCATGATGACGCTTTCGAAGATCCCGTAGGCGATGTCGATCGTGAAGACGGGCGGAAAGAACCCTGAGATCACGGCGAGCGAGTTCTCCCAGATCCGCGCCAGTCGCGGGGCGTCGGCGAACAGCTGGGCGAGTGAGAAGAGGAAAAGGGCGAGCGCCGCGACACCGGAGCCCACGCGCAGGATGCGCGAGCGGTTCCATCCCGGCGTTGCCGGCGTGCGTCCGGCTCCGTACAGCTCGGCAGTGGTGTGCTCTTCGGCGTGCTCCGCCAGGGCGCGCTGGGCGAGGTAGGCCACGGACTCGAGCAGGAGCAGCATCACGACGATGACGAGGATGATCCCCAGCGCACGCTGGTAATCGAGCGATCCGATGGCGGTCTGGAGCGCCACCCCGATGCCCCCTGCGCCGACGAGGCCGAGCACGGCGGAGGCGCGGATGTTGATGTCGAGGCGGTACAGCACGATCGCCGTCATGCTCGGCAGTGCCCGGCTGAGCGTCGTCGCCACGAAGTTCTGCGCCCGGCTCGCTCCCACCGCGGCCACCGCCTCGCGTGGGGCGGAGTCCTGCTCCTCGAAGACGTCTGCGAACATCTTGCCGATCATTCCGACGGAGTGAAAGGCGATCGCGAGCCCGCCGGCTAATGGTCCCAGCCCGACGATGCGCACGAGGATCAGGGCGAACACCAGCGACGGAATGGCCCGGGTCACGATGATGATGCCGCGCGCCAGCCAGCCGATGACGCGGGGTCCAGTGAAGTGCCGGGAGGCGGCCGCGCCCAGGAAGATCGAGGCGATGGTGGCCAGGCCCGTTCCCGCGATCGCGATCCACAGCGTCTCGAGAGCGAGTGTGACGAGGTTCGCGGGGTCGCCCACGGTGGGCGGCACCATGCGCTGCAAGAGGGCTGCGATGTCTTCGAACCCGTCGACGAGGGCGCCCGGACGGATGTCGAGCCACCACATGCCGAAGAGTGTGATGGCGAGGTAGGCGAGGGGGATTCCCACCGTCGCGGCCGACGCGCGTGGGCGACGGGGTTCCGAAGGCGGAGAAGCTTTCGCTGGAGGCCGGTCGACGGTGAGCGACATGTCAGGCCTTCTTCGCCTGCTCGTAGACAGCGCGGATCTGCTCATCGGTGGTGTCCGCTGTCAGCGCGTCGAGGATGAACGAGCCATCCCTCACCGCAACTACGCGATCCGACACGGCCAGAGCGAGTTCGACCTGGTGGAGAGAGCAGATGACGGTGAAGCCGTCCTCGGCGCTCAGCTTCTTGAGGGTCTGAAGCACCGAGACGCTCGCGTTGGGGTCCAGCGAAGCGACCGGCTCGTCCGCGAGCACGAGCTCGGCCTGCTGCATGAGCGTGCGCGCGATGGCCACCCGCTGCTGCTGGCCGCCGGAGAGGGTGTCGCACCGCTGGTAGCGCTGGTCGACGAGTCCTACCCGCTCCAGATTCGCGACCGCCCGCTCGCGCAGCTCCCTGGGGTAGCTCGAGATGCCGTAGCGCGGCATGCGCAGCGAGCCGAGCGCACCCATGAGCACGTTCTCCATCGCGCTCAGTCGCCCGACGAGCCCGAACTGCTGGAAGACGAATCCCACGCGGGTGCGAAGCCGCTGGAGGGCGCCTCGGCCGCACGTCGCCGGGTTCACGCCGAGCACCGACAATGCCCCGCCGGTGGGCCGGTGGCTGCCGTTGATGAGGCGCAGCAGCGTCGACTTCCCGGCGCCGGATGGTCCGACGAGGGCCACGAACTGGCCGGCGGTGACCTCGAGATCGACCCCCTTCAGGACCGTCTTGTCGCCGAATCGCATGCTGACGTCACGGAGTGCGACAGTTACGGTCCGCGCGTCGGTCGGGGCGGTTGTCTTGTCGGCCATGTGCGGCGCCTTCTGCGTCAGTTGGGCGGTCACCGGGTCATTCCTCGCCGCGGCAGACGTCCGTCTCCAGCGTCTGGCAGATGCTGTTGATCATGTCGTAGTCGGATGCGGTCGCCGGCTCGAACGCGAAGGCTCCCGTTCCGCCCCACTTGCACGCCGTCGCCCCCGCGAACTCCTCGCCCCACTCGGCAGGTGCTTCACGGTTCTGCTCTTCGCACAGTCCGGCCTCGAACGCCGTCACGGCGTCGTACTCCGTCACGGCCTGCACGATCTTGTCCTGGAGGTCCTCGTCCAGCCAGTTGCCGATCACGATCGGGGTGCCGGGGATCGGATCAGATGTCCACACCGTCTCGGTGTCACCTTCGGCGATGATGCCGCGAGCGGGCAGGATCGTCGTCACGAAGGTCTCTGCCACGAAGGCGATGTCGCAGTCGCCGGCCAGCATCTGCGTCACCGCGACGTCGTGAGAGCCGACGAACAAGGGATTGATGTCGGCCTCGGGGTCGATTCCGGCCTCGGTCATCGCGGCCGCGGCCGTGAGGTAGCCGGTCGTGGAAGCCGGGTCGGTGAAGCAGACGTTCTTTCCCGCGACGTCCTCGATCGAGGAGATGGCCGACCCGGGGGCGACGACGCCGACCGAGTTCACCGCGCCTGAACCGGCTTCGGGGGTGCGCTGGTCCTTCGCGATGGGTGCCACGTCCGCGACAGCCGCCGCCAGATAGTACGAGAAGGCGCCGTATGTCGCGATGTCGACACGCTCCGCCACCTGGGCCTCGATGACGCCCGCGTTGCTGCTGACGGCCTCGATGCGCGTCGGGATCCCGGTGGTCTCCTCGATGGCGGCGACGATAGGCAAGAAGCTGTTCTCGAGTTCTTCGCTGTCATCCGTCGGCACGACCGCGAAGACGAGCTCGGCGGGCGCATCCGACGCCGAGTCGCCGTCATCCGGTCGGGCGTTCGGGCTCCCCCCGCACCCCGCGAGGAGCAGTCCGGTTGCCATCACGCTCGCAGCAAGAGCCATCGTCTTCTTCATGTCGGGCACCTTTCGGCTTCGGGAAGACGGCCGCGCGGTTTCCGGCCGACACTGGCAGGAGACACATTGAACAACGTCCGTCGTTGGAGGTGTGGTCTATAAACCACACCACGCATCGTTGCGGTTGTCAACGGATAAGTTTCGCAACCGTTGACAGCGTCAATCGATCATGTAAAGGTCAAACCGCTACACATCCCGCTGCGCACGTCACCACAAGTGTCGTGCGCTCGGTCAACGAAGACCTGATGGTGCGACGCTCGACGGCGAGCCCCGCTCGTGCGTCGCGGGAAGGGAACCATGTCATCACGCTTGATCCGCGTCGGAGTCGGCATTGCCGCGTCCGCCGCTCTCGCATTCGCTGCCGTTCCGGCAGCTGCGGCGCCGCCATCGCAGCCGACGGAGCTCCGCGGCTCGTTGCCCAGTGGCGGCCAGTACGTCCTTCACGAGCCGGAGCGATGGAACGGAACTCTGCTGACGTGGAGCCCGGGGTATGGCGGCGGCGGAGGAACAGCGTCCGCCGGCCCCTCGAGAGAGGTCGTGTCGTGGCTCACAGGTCAGGGCTACGCGCTCGCCGGCGCCGCGGCCGGGACGGGATGGGCGGTCGAGGACCTCCTCGTGGCGCAGCCGCAGGTTGTGGATGCCGCGACAGCTGTGCTCGGTGAGCCGGAGCACGTCGTGGCGTGGGGTGCTTCGATGGGAGGTCAGGTCTCGGTCGCCCTCCTGGAGCAGCAGTCCAGCACCTTCGACGCCGCGCTGCCGCTGTGCGGGTCGATCGCGGGAGCCATTCCGATGCTCAATGGCTCGCTCGACGGGACATACGCGCTGAAGACCCTTGTCGCCCCCGAGGATGCGCGGCTGGAGCTCGTCAATGTGACGAATGAGCCGGCACGGCAGGCCGCGTTCAAGGAGGTGCTCGATGCCGCTCAGCAGACGACCGAGGGGCGGGCACGGATAGCCCTCGCTGCAAGCCTTGCCCAGATGCCGACGTGGTCGCAGACCGGCACCGAGCAACCGGATAGGCAGGACATCGACGCGCAGCAGGAGCAGCTCTACCGCATCTTCATGTGGGGCACGGTCTCGCCCCGGCAGCCGCTGGAACAGCGGGCGGGCGGAAACTTCTCGTGGAACACCGGAGTGGATTACGCCGACGCTCTCCGCAAGTCGGGCAATCTCCAGCTCGTCCGCCAGCTCTATCGCGACGCCGGACTCTCGCTCGACGACGATCTCACGGCGCTGGATGCCGGGGTCCGGGTCGCCGCAGATGAACAGGCCGTCGCGTACATGCAGCAGAACGCCACGCCGACCGGCGACATCCACGGCCCTGTCCTGTCGCTTCATGAGACCGGTGATGCCGCACCGGTCGTCGCCCAAGCGGGAACGTACGCGGATCGCGTGCAAGCCCACGGGCAGGCAGCGCTCGTCGAGCAGGCTTTCGTCGACCGCCCAGGTCACTGTGCTTATGCCGATGCGGAGGTGGCGGCGCTGGTCACCGCTCTGCAGGACCGGCTCGATTCCGGCCGGTGGCAGAACCTCGCGACCCCCGGCGCCCTCAACGACCGCGCCGACGCCATTGCCGAGAGCGGAGGCCTGGAGCGAGGGGGCACGTTCGCCCGCCATCAGCCGGGCTCGCTGCTGCGACCCGAGCGCGAACCGGACGTCTTCGCGACCACGCCCTGACGACCGCGTGACGCGCACGGGTGCACTTCCGGACGGTGCGGCCTACACCGCCATCACTCCCGGCGAATAGAACGGATCGCTCGTCGTGGTGCCGGGGCGTTGCACCGCGGAGTTCGCATCGGCGGAATGGCTGCTGCAGCGCGGCACCATCGCCGAAGTCGCTGGCCCTCCGCGTCGCCGAACGCACTCGTCGCGAAAGGGTAGGTCTCGGCACTCCACCGTGCGGAGATCTACCCTTTCGCGATTCCTGCCGGGACAGAGCCGTCAGGTCACGCGGTAGGCGACGTACCGGACGCGGCTCGCCTCACGGATGTACGACGCCACGTAGACCGCGCGCTCGAACTCGGGGTGCGACGCGGACTCCAGCGTGAGCGCCGCGCGGAAGTAGTAGGCGCCCGGGTCGACGTCCTCGCCGCGCAGCAGCGCCTCGAGCACGGCGGGGTCGCCGCTGCGCACGCCGCGGGCGCGGACGTAGAGCAGTGATCCGTCGTCGCCCCGGGCGCTGTAGCGGCCGTCGATCTCGATCGAACCGTCCGCCCGCACGGTCTGCCAATCGGCGCCGCCGGCGAGGATCGTGCCGGTGAAATCGCCCGTGACCGTGCCGCCGACCACCGGGATGATGCGCCGATGGCCGGCGCGCGTCATGCCGTGGTCCTCGAGCGGGCCGAGCTCCGCGACCACCTCGAACGCCGGCACGAGGGACGGCACCGGTGGTACGCGCGTCATCGGCTCTCGCCGAACCGCGCCCGCAGGTCGGCCTTGCGCACCTTGCCGGACGCGGTGCGCGGCAGCTCTTCCACCACCACGACGTTCTTCGGCAGCTTGTAGCGGGCGAGCACGCCGTCCAGGTGGGAGCGCACGATCTGGGTGTCGACCTCGGCGCCCTCCTTGAGCGTCACGACGGCCCACGGCACCTCGCCCCAGCGGTCATCGGGCACGCCGACGACCGCCACGCCCGAGATGCCCTCGATGTCGGAGATGAGGTTCTCGACCTCGGCGGGATAGATGTTCTCGCCGCCGGAGATGATCATGTCCTTCAGCCGGTCGGCGATGAAGAGGTAGCCGTCGGCATCCAGGTATCCGAGGTCTCCCGAGCGGAACCAGCGGTCTTCGGTGAAGGCGGCCGCCGTCGCCTCGGGCTGGCCGTGATAGCCGAGGAAGACGTTGGGGCCCGAGATCTCGATCTCGCCGACGGTGCCGCGCGGCACGACGTCGCCG
>JAQZBG010000181.1 GCA_029239165.1 Microbacterium sp.
TCGTCGCTGACCCTGGTGGAGGCATCGGATCCCGGCACCCCCGTGATCGCACCGCCGACCCGCGTCATCCTGACGCCCACGGAGAAGCCCGCGATCTCGCAGGCGTTCTCGTGGCTCGCCGGCGATGCCTCGCACACGGTCGGACAGGTCGAGATCGCCCCGACCGCGGGTGGCGACGTCCGCACGGTCGACGCGTATGACGCCGGTGTGGTCAACGGCAACCCGAACAAGCACTTCTCGGCGACCGTCACCGGCCTCACCGCGGCGACCGAGTACCGCTACCGCGTCGGCCTGCCCGGCAGCTGGAGCGACTGGTACGAGTTCCGTACCGCCGACCCGTCGGCGACGGACTTCCAGTTCATCTACTACGGTGACGCGCAGATCGGCCTCGACACCACATGGCCGAGCGTCGTGAAGCAGGCCGAGGCCAACGCTCCCCGCTCGATCGGCTCCGTGCATGCGGGCGACCTGATCAACAAGTCCAACAACGAGGACGAGTGGGTCAACTGGTTCAAGGGGATGAAGGACTCGGCCGTGCGCACCAACGTGATGGCCGCTCCCGGCAACCACGAGTACTCGGGTGACAAGCTGCTCACCGCCTGGAAGGCCGCGTTCGAGTACCCGCACAACAATCCTTCGATGAGCTCCATCGGCGAACTGGCCGATCTCGCCAAGGGCGACACCGAGGTCGCGGCCCAGTACCGCTCGCTGTTCGAGCATTGGAGCGCCTTCGCCGCCGAGACCGCCTACTACACCGACTACCAGGGCGTGCGCTTCATCACGCTCAATGCGACGCGCGACGCGACCTTCCTCACCCCGCCGGCGCTGCCGTCGTGCACGGGCGACGACTGCCCGATCGCGAAGGGCGAGGAGCTGTGGATCCGCTTCCAGGGCGCCTGGCTCGACCTGCTGCTGCAGAACAGCCCGTCGAAGTGGAACGTCGTCACCTTCCACCAGCCGGTCTTCTCGGCATCCGAGGGTCGCGACGAGCCGAAGCTGCGTGCGGACTGGGTTCCGGTCTTCCAGCGCAACGACATCGACCTGGTGCTCATGGGCCACGACCACACATACGCACGCGGCTACGTGAACACCGACGCGACCGAGACGCCCGGCATCACCACCGGCCCGGTCTACGTCGTGTCGAACTCGGGTGCGAAGCACTACGACCTCGAGACCCCGGAGAAGAACGTCTGGACCAACAACGGCGCCACCCAGGTGCTGCGCGGTCAGGGCGTCACCACCTACCAGGTGATCGACGTCTCGAAGAACCAGCTCGTCTACCGCTCCTACCTGGCGGAGAAGCAGCCGGACGCGACCACCGACCTCCCCGTCGGCGCCGTGTACGACACGTTCACGGTGACGAAGTCGGATGCCGGCGAGAAGTGGGTCACCGAGAAGGGCGTCACGCCTCCCGTCACCCCCGAGCCCGAGGTTCCGGCCGAGATCGAGCTGGGCGCGGCATCCGTGAAGGCGGGCGGCACCCTCGCGGTATCGGGCAGCGGTTTCGCGGAGGGTGCTGAGCTTCGACTCGAGCTGCGTTCCGACCCGGTGCAGCTGGGCACGGCCACCGCCGGTGCGGACGGCACCTTCCAGCGCACGGTGACGATCCCGGCGAACACTCCGGCCGGTGCGCACACGCTCGCCGCGATCCTGCCGGACGGCACCGAGGTCACGGCCTCCGTCACCGTCACCGCGGTGTCCGGCGGCGGAGCGGTCACTCCGGGCGACGGCTCCGGCGGCTCCGGCGGAGTCACAGACGGCGACCTCGCGACGACCGGCGCCGACAGCGTGCCGTACATCGTCGCGGCCGTGGTGCTCCTCGCAGCCGGTCTCGGTCTGTTCGCGATGCGCCGCCGCCGGCAGCACGCCGCAGTGGAGGTCATCGACGCGGAGTAGTCCGCCGCATCCTGTGGGCGCCGTCGGGGCTTCGGCCTCGGCGGCGCCCTTTTCCACGCACAGATCTCCGAGCGGCATCGATGCAGATTCCGCTCGCTGGCGGGGCGCTCTCCTCCCCCGCGCTCACGCTAAGCTCGTGCCATGCACCGTCAGTCGACGATGAACAACCGCGCACCGGTCTCGGTGCTCGAGCGATGCGGCTCCATGTCCGTGCCGACCTGATAGCTCTCGCCGGCGTGCAGAGTGAAGGTCCGACCGTCTTCGAGCTCCGTCTCGAGGCTGCCCTCCACGACGAACAGCACGTGGCCGCGCGAACACCAGTGGTCGGCGACGTAGCTCGGCGAGTATTCGACCATGCGGATGCGGGTGTCTCCGATCTGCTGCGATCGCCAGACCGCCTGCCCCGTGATCCCGGGGTGGATCGTGGATTCGATCTCTGCCCAGGTGGTGGTGCTGAAGGCATGTCCGGGAAGGTTCATCGGTTCAGTATGAGTCATCGGGGACACTCCACCCTGCGGGACCGAAGAGACGGCCGACGCCTCAGCCCACGCCCGGACTGGGATAACCTTCCACCGAGTCCGTCCCGCTGAAGGAGAGCCCGTGCCCGCGAACGATGTGATGGCCGACGAGACCGATCGGATCGTCGCCGCGGCCCTGCAGGTGAACGGCCGTGCGTCGTGGGGAGAGATCGCCCGCGTGGTCGACCTTCCGGAGCGCACCGTCGCCCGGCGGGGGCAGCGGCTGCTCGATCGCGGGCTGGTCCGCGTCTCCACCTACGTCGACCCCGCCCGCGTGCTGCATGCCCGCGCCGTGCTGTTCCGCATCACCACCGAGCCGCACGCGCTGTGGCACGTCGCGCGCACGCTGGCCCGCCGCGCCGACGCCTCATCGGTCTCGGTGCTCGAGGGCAGCAGCGACATCGCCGGCATGCTGCTCCCCCGCGACGACGCCTCCATCCGCGAGCTGCTGTTCACCGACTTCCCCGAGCTCGAGGGCATCGACTCGATCAACGTCACCACGGTGCTGAAGTTCTTCCGCTCGGGGCACGATTGGCGTGCCGGCGTGCTGACCGACGAGCAGGCACGCATGCTCGATGAGTCGTCCGGCTCCGAGGTCGACCCCGCCGACTCCCTCAGCGACGACGAAGAAGCCCTGATCCAGCTGCTCCTGAAAGACGGGCGGATGCCGGTGGCCCAGCTCGCCCGCGCCCTCGGCCTGAACGTCACGACCACGCGTCGACGGATGGAGTCCCTGAGCCGCCGAGGTCTGATGCACCCGCGCACCGAGGTCGTCCCGAGCCTGTTCGGTCTGGGGTTGGAGGCGCTCGTGTGGCTGCGCGTGCCGATGGCCCGACTCGAGAAGGTGGGCGCGGCCCTCGCCGCAGCTCCCGAGGTGAAGTTCATCGCGGCCACCACGGGTACCTCGCAACTGCTCGCCAATGTGCTCGTGAAGGATGCCGACGAGTTCTATCGCTTCCTCACCGGCCCGGCGGTCGCGGGGCACGAGGGTCTCGAGGTCGTGGAGTCGCTCGTGGTGATCACCCCGGTGCTGCGCGGATCGCTGATCGTCGACGAAGCACCCGAGGCGCTCGCCAATGACATGCCAACGGGGGCCATCCGCCTTTAGGCTGATTCTGTTACTGGCATGTAACGAAATGGCGAGATCGTTCTTAACAGCTTGACCTAGTGGCGAAATAGGGCGAGTATCCTCACCAGGGCCATCACCCCTGGAGAGGACGACCGTGTTCACGGCTACTGGAGATGACTGGGCGGATCGCGCCGCGACGCTGCCCCTGCACACGCGCATGTTCATCGACGGCGCGTGGGAGGCGGGCTCGGCCGAGCCCCTCACTCCCCTGAGCCCCCGAGACGGTCGCGTGCTCCCGCCGATCACGGCTGCCTCGGCCGCCGACGTCGACCGCGCAGTCCGTTCGGCCCGCACGGCGTTCGATTCCGGCGTCTGGTCGCGGATCGCCCCCCGGGAGCGTGGACAGCGGCTCATCGCCTTCGCGCAGAAGATCCACGACAACGCCGAGGAACTCGCGCTCACGATCTCGCTCGAGATGGGCAAGCCCATCCGCGAGGCACTGCAGACCGAACTCCGCGCCGTCGTCAACTGCTTCCGCTGGTACGGCGAGGCCGCCGACAAGGTGCTCGACGAGATGCCGGTCACCGCGCCGAACAGCCTCGCCCTCGTGACCCGCGAACCGGCCGGAGTGGTGGCAGCCGTCGTGCCGTGGAACTTCCCCCTCACGATGACCGCCTGGAAACTCGCCCCTGCGCTCGCGGTCGGCAACAGCGTCGTGCTCAAGCCCGCCGAGCACACCACGTTCTCCGCCCTGCGCCTGGCCGAGCTCGCGTTCGATGCCGGCATCCCCGCGGGCGTTCTCAACGTCACCCCGGGCACCGGCCAGGTCGCCGGCCGCGCTCTCGGCGAGCACCCCGACGTCGATGTGGTCACCTTCACCGGATCGCCCGAGGTCGGCCGGAAGTTCCTCGGCTACTCGGCCGCCTCCAACGGCAAGCGGGTCTGGCCCGAGCTGGGCGGCAAGACGGCGAGCCTGGTGCTGCCGGATGCCGACCTGGAGCGGGCCGTGCGCGCCACCGCCGACGGCTGCTTCTACAACCAGGGCCAGATGTGCACGGCATCCTCCCGCCTGCTGGTGCCGCGCGCCCAGCGCGACCGTGCCCTCGAGATCGCCGCCGAGGTGGCGCGCACGAGCCTCCCCGCCGACCCGTTCGACGTCGGCACCTCGATGGGCGCGATCGTCAGCGAGCGGCAGCTCGCGGGCATCGCCGGATTCGTCGAGCGCGCCCAGGCCGAGGGCGCTGAGCTCGCCGCCGGCGGTGCCGAGCGCTTCCGAGCCGTCGACGGCGGCAGCTACTTCGCCCCGGTCGTGCTCGGTGTGACCCCTCAGCACGAGGTCGCCCAGCGCGAGGTCTTCGGACCCGTGCTGTCGGTCATCGCATACGACGACGTGGAAGACGCGCTCTCGATCGCGAACGGCACGGAGTTCGGCCTCGCCGCCGCGCTCTGGAGCACCGACCTCAACGCCGTCCACACGCTGTCGCGACGCCTGCGCGCCGGTGTCGTCTGGGTCAACTGCTTCGAGGAGGGTGACATGACCATCCCCTTCGGCGGTGTCAAGGGATCAGGCTTCGGTCGCGACAAGAGCCTGCACGCCTTGGAGAAGTTCACCGATCTGAAGACCACCTGGATCGAGCTGTCATGACCCGCCCGTTCATCGGCATCACCACCTGGCGCCGGTTCATCGACACCGACCTCGGCAGCGGTCGTCCCGCCCACAGCCTGGGAACGGAGTACGCGTCACCCGTCGAGGCCGCGGGTGGCGCCGTCGTGCTGCTGCCGCCGACCGCCGGCGTCGACGAAGTGCTCGACCGCCTCGACGGACTCGTCCTCTCCGGTGGCGAAGACGTGCATCCCTCCCGCTACGGTGCCGAGCCGCAGGAGGGAAAGAACTACGACCCGTCACGCGACGGTTACGAGATCGCGCTCGCCCTCGGAGCCCGCCAGCGCGGACTGCCGGTGCTGGCGATCTGCCGTGGCCTGCAGGTCAGCAACATCGCCTTCGGCGGATCGCTGATCGTCGACATCCCCGCCACGGACGACCACCAGCCGGTGCGCGGCGCCGACCAGCAGCTCGCGGCCCGGCATGCGATCACGCTCGCCGAGGGCAGCCGACTCGCGGCGCTGTACGGCACCCGACAGCGGGTCGTGAACACCATCCACCACCAGTCGATCGACGTCCCCGCGCCCGGCCTCCGCCCCGTCGCCTGGGCATCCGACGGCATCGTCGAAGCCGTCGAGGCCGACGGCGACTGGCCCTTCTGGGCGGTGCAGTGGCACCCCGAGAAGATGATCGACCCCGATGAGGCCGCAGAGGAGATGCCGCTGTTCGCGGCGTTCGTCTCGGCCGCCCGTGAACGAGCAGCGGAACACCCCGCTGCAGAGAAAGGAACACGATGACCAAGCAGGTCTTCCTCGAGTACGAGAACGGCGTCCGCGCCGTCGCCACCCTGTTCGAGGACCTCGCCCCTCGCACCTGCGAGGCCATGTGGGGTGCGCTGGAGAAGCCGGTCACCATGCAGGCGATGCACGCGATGTACGCCGGGCCCGAGGTCATGGTCGGCCTTCCCGAAGAGGCGCAGAACTTCGACCCCGAGAAGGTGCCGTTCGAGAACCAGCAGGTCGTGCCCGC
>JAQZBG010000182.1 GCA_029239165.1 Microbacterium sp.
GCACGACAAGGCCGACCTGATGGTGCTCTACATCCTTCCGCACGGCATGCTCGAGATGACCTGCATCTTCGTCGCGGCCGCCGCCGGTCTTCACGTCTTCTGGGCCTGGGTTGCTCCGGGGCATCGTACCCGCGGGGAGGCGCTGGCCGAAGAAGGGCGCTCACTCGCGACCGTCGCCCTGGGGCTCGTGTTCGCCCTGTTCCTCGCGGGACTCGTCGAGGGTTTCGTCACCGGCTGGGGACTGCCGTGGCCGATCAAGATCGGCATCGGCGCCGCGGCGTTGGCGGTGTTCCTCATCTACATGCTGGTCATCGGCGGCCGGGCGCACCGACGGGGCGAGACGGGCGACCTGGTCGAGTACGAAGCCGGGACGCCGCGCCTCGTCTCCGGCTGATCGCGAGGGGTCCGAGGCTCCGGCGATCAGAGCCGGCCGGCTGCCTTGAGCTCGAGGTAGCGGTCGGCGATTCGGGGCGGAAGCTCCTCTGGGTCTGCGGCGATCGCCTCTCCACCGGCTCGGCGGATGGCATCCGCGACGTTCTCGGCGTCGCGCAGTGTCCGCTCCGCAGCTGCGGCGAGATAGACCTCCTCGCGGGAACCGCGTTCACGCGCGAGAGCAGCGATGCCGTCGTCGGTGACCGACCCGACGAGCACGGTGGTCGCGCGGGAAGCGGTCGGGAAGGCGCCGAGGAAGCCGCGCGCGGATTCGGCCGCGTCCTGCGCGGTGAGGACGACGATGAGCGAAGGCCGCGTGGTGAGCGTGCGCACGGCGGCGAACGCACCATGCCAGTCGGTGTCCACGAGACGTGCGTGCACGGGGGCCATGGCATCGGTCATCGCGGGCAGGAGTGCCGCTCCGTCCACGCCGGTCACCCGGCCGCGCACCACGCGGTCGTACAGCAGGAGGTGCACGTGGTCGCCCGCCCGGGAGGCGAGCGCGGCGAGCAGCAGTGCCGCTTCGAGTGCGGCGTCGACACGGGTGCCGTCGCCCACGCGCGCCGCCGCCGTCCGACCGGTGTCGATGATGATGACGACGTGCCGGTCGCGTTCGGGGCGCCAGGTGCGCAGCATCGTCGTGCCGGCACGAGCGGTCGCGCGCCAGTCGATCGAGCGCACGTCGTCGCCGCGGACGTACTCCCGCAACGAATCGAACTCGGTTCCCTGACCGCGGACCTGGATGCTCGTGTTCCCGTCGAGCTCGCGCAGCCGTGCCAGGCGCGACGGCAGGTGCTTTCGCGAGGTGAAGGCGGGAAGCACCCGGATCGCGTCCCGGACCGGATGCCGTGCCTGCCGACCGGCGAGACCGAGAGGCCCGCGCGAGCGGATCATCACGAACTCGCTCACCAGCTCTCCGCGTCGGCGCGGAGTGAGGGGGATGGCCACGCGTCCTCGCTCGCCGGCGGCGACGTGCAGCTGCTGTCTCGATGCGGGCGCACCGGCCGTGGGCTGCCAGGCGTCGCGCACCAGGGCGTGCAGCGTCCTGGTGCCGTGATTGTGGACGGCGACGCTCACCGGAACCTGCTCGCCCAGACGGACGCGCTTCGGCACACGGCGACTCACCGTCACCGACCGGGCGCTGGCGGCGAGGGCGACATCCACCACGATCAGCAGGATGCACAGGCCGACCCAGGCGCCGAGGACCGCGTACGCCGGATAGCCCGCGAGTCCGGCAAGGACCAGCGGGACGACGCCGACGGCCAGAGCGACGGCGAGACGACCGGTGATGAACACCTAGATCGGCACCCTGGTCTGCTGCACGACGGAGGTGAGCACCGCGTCAGCGGAGACACCCTCCATCTGCGCGTCCGGCCGCAGCTGGAGGCGATGACGCCACACCGGCACGAGCATCGTCTGCACATGGTCGGGGGTGACGGCAGGAGAGGCGTTCAACCACGCCCACGCCTTGGCGGCGGCGAGGAGGCCCGTCGAGGCGCGAGGGCTGGCGCCCAGTTCGACAGAGGGGGATTGCCGCGTCGCGCGCGCCAGATCGACGACGTAGCCGAGCACGTCGTCGGTGACCTCGACCGCGGCGGAGGCCTTCTGCGCGGCCCGGATCTCTTCTGCGGTGACGACGGCCTCGATGCCGGTCAGCTCGCGCGGGGAGAAGCCCTCGGCGTGTCGGCGCAGCACCGATACCTCGGCGTCGCGCTCGGGCATGCCGACGACGAGCTTCATCAGGAAGCGGTCCAGCTGCGCTTCCGGGAGCGAGTAGGTGCCCTCGTGCTCGATGGGGTTCTGTGTCGCGGCGACGAGGAAGGGGTCCGGCAGCGGACGGCTGACGCCATCGGCTGAGACCTGACGCTCCTCCATCGCCTCGAGGAGGGCGGCCTGTGTCTTCGGCGGCGTACGGTTGATCTCGTCGGCGAGCAGGATGTTCGTGAAGACCGGACCGGCGCGGAAGTCGAACTCGCCGGTGCGCGCGTCGTACACGAGGGAGCCCGTGACGTCTCCGGGCATCAGATCGGGCGTGAACTGGACGCGTTTCGTGTCGAGCCCGAGGGCCTTCGCGAAGGACCGCACGACCAGAGTCTTCGCGACACCGGGCACTCCTTCCAGCAGCACATGGCCGCGCGCGAGCAGCGAGACGAGGAGTCCCGTGACAGTGCCCGCCTGGCCGACGACCGCCTTGTCGACTTCGGTGCGTACCCGGTGCATGGCCTGACGAAGCGCGGCGTCGTCGGTGGAGTGGTTCTCAACGGTCACGTGGTTCCCTCGGCTTCTGTGGAATGGTCGGTCGGTCGGCGGGTGCTTCTCTCCACGGCTGCCTCGAGCTCGTCGAGTCGCCGAGCGAGGTCGACCAGGGCGGCGTCGTCGGTCGGGAGAGGCCCTGCCAGCAGCGTCTGCAGGCTTCCCCGCGGGATTCGGAGCCGGTCTGAGGCGGCATCGGCGACTTCCTCCGCGCCGGAGTGCACGGCGAGGCCCAGTCGGCGGGCGAGGCGTCGCTGCGCGCCGTCGCGCAGAGCCTCGGCAGCGTGCGCGGCGTCGGCGGCCCTGGCGGTCAGACGTGCGCGGCCATGCATCGTCTCGGACGCGCGCACGGTCACCGGTAGCGTCTCGGCGACCAGAGGTCCGAAACGCTGACCGCGCCAGATCGCGGCGGCGACTCCGGCGAGCAGCAGCAGCAGGATCGCCGGTGTGACCCATACCGGGGTGAGGCTCCCCAACGTGTCGATGGATTTGCCCTCGATATCGGAGTCGCCGAAGCTCGGCACGTACCAGACGACCCGCTCGGTCTGTCCGAGCAGCGCGAGCGCGAGCGCGGCGTTGCCGTTCTCCGCCAGATAGGCGTTGCTGAAGAGCCTGGTCCCCTCCACGACGACGTGACGGTCGCCGCTGCGGTCATCGACCAGCACGGCAGCGCTCTCGGCGTCGCCGAAGCACCCTTCGACGTCGCCCGCGGGCGCGAAGAGCCGGTCTGCCCGGATCGTGCCGACATCCGCGAACTCGGGGACATCGCATGCGGCATCCACGGCTGAGCGGGTCCCCGGCGCGTTCTCGCCGATGCGCAGCGTGTTCAGCAGGTGGGTGCTCGTCGAAAGGAAGACGACGCGGTCCGCCGGCTCGATCAGTGTCTCCAGCGCGCCGTCGGTCAGCGTGTAGGGGTTCGACATCACCAGAGTGGTTCGTTCGTCGACGGCAGCGCGCGCCTCCACTCGCGAGCGGCGCACGTCGACCTCGACCCCCTGGTCGCGCAGGATCTCCGCCAGGGCGAGGGCGCCGGTATCATCACGCCCTTCGGGATCGAGGGCGCCGTGTTCGCCCGGCGGGGTCGCACTCACGCGGATGGCCACGAACGCGGCTATCAGGACGAGGGCGACGATGACGGCCCAGCCGAGGATCGTCTTCGTTCTTCGCGGCCGGCGCTCCGCCGTTGCCGGGACCGGCTCGTTCTGCGCTGTCGTGGTCATGTCGGCACCGCCTCGAGGCGACGGGCGCGGAGACGTTCATCGGTCGCCGCGAGCTCCTGGTAGCTCTCCGCCGTCGCCGCGTGCCCGAGATAGCGGACATCGTCGAACGCCTCGGCCGCGCGGCGCACGGCTGAGGCCTCGTCGGTGAAGACGGAGCCGGCGTCGCGGGCGATCGACTGCGCGGTGGCGCCGGGAGCAGGATCGATCAGATCGCGCTCCACCAGGCTGCGCGCGATCGCGCGATAGCGGAGGATCGTCGCGGTGCTCCAGTCGCCGGCGCGTGCACTCCGCTCGGAATCGGAGCGGAGCTGCGCCGCCGTGCGGTCATCGGACTCGCCGAGGAGATCGGCGCGGGCACGTCGTACGGCACGGGAGCCGCGTGGCCGGCCCCAGATGACGAGAGCGGCGATGAGCGCCGCGGCGATGAGCACCGTCACGATGATGAGAGCGGAGGGCCCGATGTTCGCGCCGTTGTCCGAGCTGAACAGGTCGGCGAGGAACCGGCCGACGTCACGCGCGACGAGATCGAACCACGTCGGCTTCGCATCCGCATACTTCGGATTGGCGAGCTCCTGCTCCGCCCACCGCCGTGCGTCGTCGCCGTCGGGGACGAACAGGTCGTCGTACCGGGCGATCATGCCGTGTCGTCGCCTCCGGGGGCGGCCCAGCCGCCGTCAGCCGGTCCGGATGGGGGAGTGGGAGATGACGCGGGGGCGCTCGCCGCATGAGGAGGGGGCGGCGGAGCGAATGCCCGGGCGGCATCCGCGACAGACCCTGGCCCCGTGGCCGGCACGGCGTTCTGCTGCTGACCGTACGGCTGTGGCGTGTACTGCTGCTGACCGTACGGCTGTGGCGTGTACTGCTGCTGACCGTACGGCTGTGGCACGGACGGCTGGGCGGGGTACGGCTGGCCGGGGTAGGGCTGCGGATAGGCGGTGCCCTGGGACATCATCACGTGGTCGGGCACCTGCCTGGGCGGTGGAGCGGAGGTGACGGCTCGCGTGGGATCGACGCTGAACGGATCGCCCAGCTGCTCGTCCGACCAGCCGAGATCGCGGTGCTCGACGTACGCGATGAGCGTCTGGTCCAGTCCCTCGTAGCGCATTCGGCAGTCGAGATAGACGAGTGCGGACCCGGTGCTCTGGACGACGAGAGCGATCGCCTGGATGACGAGGAGCAGGATCTGCGGCGCGAGGAAGGTGAGGACGAAGCCGACGATGGCGCTCGGGTCCTCTGCACCCGTGGGGGCGACGACCGAGCCGAGAAGGCTGCTCAGCAGCGTGGCCGGGATACTCACTACCTGCGCCGCGACGCCCATGATGGCGCTGATGAGGAAGCTGACCCCGAAGGCGACCCAGAAACGGCCCCGGGTGAGTCGCCAGGATCGCACGAAGGCTTCGCGGAACCGTGCGCGCTCGAGGACGAGGATCGACGGCACCAGCAGCAGTTTCGTCGTCAACCAGACCGATAGAGGGACGGCGGCGAGTCCGAAGAAGAGGACGACGAGGACGACGACTCCGATGAGTTCGACGCTCCCGCCCATGCCACCGGCGACGAACGCCGCGATGATGGTCGTGATGATCGCGAGGAGACCGAACAGCGCGATCACCGAGAGCGACGCGAAACCCGCGAGCCGCCAGAACGCCGGTGCCATCCGACGCCACAGCATCCGCAGCGTGGCCTTCACCCCGACGGCGGCGTAGCCGATCTCCGCAGCGACCACACCCTGCATCGTCGCGGTGAACGCGATCGAGGCCAACCCGACACCGAGTCCGGCGATGAGGTTGATCCCGATGGTCCCGGCGAGCACCGCCTCGAAGTCGGGGGAGGAGGGGGACACGGTCTCCAACCGCGAGAAGGTCGTGAACAGGACGACCCCCATCACGGACGCCGTGACGACGGTCGCGATGAGTTGAATCACGACCGCGAAGCCGAACAGCACCTTCGGGTTGTGTCGCAGCGCCGCGAAGGCCCTGCCCAGCAGCATCCCGAACGTCAGCGGATGAAGGGGGATGATCCCCTTCTTCGGCGCGGGCGTCCACATCTGGCCACTCAAAGGCACTCCCTCCATGGTGGCTCCATCGTGTCACACCGCGCACGTGGTGCGCAGACCTGGGGTCGGCGGGACTCGGTGCCATAAGGTAACAGTTATGACCTCACGCATTCTCGTGGTCGACGATGACACAGCGCTCGCC
>JAQZBG010000183.1 GCA_029239165.1 Microbacterium sp.
TCGGCCCAGGCGCGCGGTCGAATTCCGTGGTCAGTCGCTCCCCGGTGGTAGTCCACCCAGACGCCAGTCGCGACGGTTACGAGCATAGCGGATACCCCGGCTGGTGCAGGCGGCTTTTCCGGCGGTCACAGAATCGATTCGACTTCCCCATTCCGCTGAACGACCACGACGGGTAGGTTTTGTTCATGGTCCTTCCTCATCCTCTTCCCCTCGTGCCCGCGCCCGTTTCCGCCGTCGCACGAGAAGGGCGGATGCCGGTCAGCGCGACGACGCGCGTGCTCGGCTCCTCCCCTGCCGCCGCCCAGCTGATCGACGCGGTCGAGCGCCGCACCCGCATTCGCCTCACCCACGTGGACGCGGCACCCGCGGAGATCGAGTTGTTCGTCGACCCCGCCTCCTCGGCGCACGAGGGCTACACGCTCGAGATCGGCGATCGCGCAGTGATCGTCGGCGCCGACGAGGCCGGACTCTTCTACGGCGTTCAGACCCTCCTGCAGCTGCTCCGCCAGGACGACTCCGGCTGGGCGGTCCAGGGCGCCGACATCGCGGACTCCCCGCGCTTCGCCCGACGCGGTGTCATGCTCGACGTGGCGCGGCACTTCTTCGGCGTCGACGATGTCAAGAAGTTCATCGACAGCACGAGTGCGCTCAAGCTCAACCATCTGCATCTCCACCTCAGTGACGATCAGGGGTGGCGCGTGCACATCGACTCCTGGCCCCGGCTCACCGAGCTCTCGGCCGGCACCTCGGCGAACGGCGATCCGGGCGGCTTCTACTCGAAGGACGACTACCGCGAGATCGTCGAGTACGCCGCCTCGCGCCACATGATCGTGATCCCCGAGATCGACCTCCCCGGTCACACGCACGCGATCGGCGTCGCGTACCCGGAACTGGTCGAGGCACCGGTCATGAACGACAACCTCGTCGCGGATTCGGAACGCCTCGGTCAGGCGCTGCCGGTCGCCGGCGAGAGCTATCTGGGCTGGGGCGTGGGGCACTCCAGCGTGCGCATCCACGAGGAACGCACGTACGACTTCGTGCGTGACGTCGTCCGCGAGCTGGCGGAGATGACACCGGGACCATACATCCACATCGGCGGCGACGAATCGCTCGGCACTCCGCAAGCCGATTTCGACCTGTTCGCCGAGCGGGCCACCGCGATCGTGGTCGAAGCAGGCAAGACCCCGGTCGCCTGGCACGAGATGGGTTCGGCGGAGAACATCGCCGAGGGAACCGTCGGCCAGTACTGGGGCAAGACCACCCCGGAGGGCACGCACGCCGAAGAAGCCGCGCACTTCGTCGAACGCGGCGGCGCGCTGATCATGTCCGCGGCGGATGTCACCTACCTCGACATGAAGTACACCGAGGACTTCCCCCTGGGGCTCACTTGGGCTGCGATCATCGACGTCCGCTCCGCTTACGAGTGGGAGCCGACCGCCGTGCTCGACGTGCCGGATACCGCGATCCTCGGCGTCGAGGCGCCGCTGTGGTCCGAGACCACGCGCACGTTCGGTGACGTGGAGCAGCTGGTCTTCCCCCGCGTGGCCGCTCAGGCCGAGGTGGCGTGGTCGGCGAAGGAAGCTCCCGAGCGCGTCTGGGAATCGTTCCGCGTGCGGGTCGGAGCGCTCGCACCGCTGTGGAAGGCTGAGGGGGTCGATTTCCACCCCGCAGACGAGATCCCCTGGAGCGAACGTTGAGCACCCATTCCTCCGTGACCGGCTCATTGGTCGTCCATTCGGCCAGGATCGTCGATCGCGGCGAGATCACCGAGGACGGCTGGGTACGCATCGAGAACGGCACCGTCACCGCGCGCGGCACCGGTACCGACTGGTCGCCCGCCGACGAGGTCGTCGATGCAGCGACGGATGCCGGCCCCGGCGCTGTCCTCACCCCCGGCTTCATCGACATCCACGGACACGGCGGCGCCGGGGCATCGTTCGACGACGGAGTGGAGGCGATCCGCACCGGGCGTGACCTGCATCGCGCGCACGGCACCACCCGGGCGGTCATCTCGCTCGTGACAGCGTCGATCGACGCGCTCGCCCGCAACGTCGCCACGATCGCGGACCTGACCGAGACCGATGCGGACATCCTCGGCTCGCACCTCGAAGGACCGTTCCTCGACCCGGGCCACCACGGAGCGCACGAGCCCACGCTTCTGCGCCACCCCGCCTCGGCCGACGTCGCGCGGCTGCTCGACGCCGGCCGCGGCACGGTCCGCCAGGTGACCATCGCCCCCGAGCTCCCCGGCGGGCTCGACGCCATCCGGCAGATCGTGGCCGCCGGATCCGCGGCAGCCGTGGGGCACACGGATGCGGACGCCGCGATGGCCGTCGCCGCGTTCGAGGCCGGCGCCTCCATCCTCACCCACGCGTTCAACGCCATGCCCGGCATCCACCATCGCGCTCCCGGGCCGGTGCTGGCAGCTGCCGCCGATCATCGTGTGGTGCTGGAGGCGATCGCCGACGACGTGCACCTGGACCCGCACGTCGTCAAGCTCGTGTTCGACTCCGCCCCCGGTCGCGTGGCTCTGATCACCGACGCCATGGCCGCGGCCGGAAGCGCCGACGGTCACTACGACCTCGGAGCAGTCAGCGTCACCGTCGAGAACGGCGTCGCCCGAGCGGATGACACCGGCTCCATCGCGGGTTCGACCCTGACCCAGGATGTGGCACTGCGGCGTGCGGTGGCCGCGGGCTGGATGCGGAGCTGCGCGTCGCACGAGTGTGGTCAGGACCACGGCTGCTCACCTAGAGGCAGCAGAGCATCGCGCGACGCGCAACTCTGCGCTCTCCGGTCGTTCCTGTGCGGGGTGGGGGGCCGCCGTTCCCCAGATCGACGGCCCCGTTTCCCTTCTCAGAGCCGGTGGCCGGGCTCTCCTCCCCCGAGGATCCCGACCGACCGGTGCCTGAATCCCGCCCCCCGGAGGAATTCGTACGGCTGTCTCTATGGGATGAGACGGCATCCCCACCGATTCATTACGCGACTTCTCGAAAATCTTCGAGAAGTCCCTCGGCCCGAGGACCGAGACCTGCGCGAGGCCGCCGATCCCCAGATCGACGGTCTCTTCCTCGTGTGCAGAGATGGGCGGCCGGGCTCTCCTCCCCCGAGGATCCCGGCCACCCGACCGGTGCATATCCTTCGCACCAGCACCCGAACTCCGCCCCCCGGTGGAGTTCGTACGGCTGTCTCTATGGGATGAGACGGGCACCCCGCGGATTCATTACGCGAACGCCGGAAGAACTTCGTGGAGCCGCACCCTCACGTACGGGGGAGCACCTGCGGGACCTGGTCAGAACCCGCATATCGGTTCAGAATTCGCAGGGAAGGGTGGCTTAGCTGGGAGATTCGCGAGAGAATGATGAAGTCGCGTGATGAGCGGCGCCCTCACGCGTCTCACCTTGTAGAGACGCACCTGCGCCCCGCGACAGATGGATGATTGTGCACGAAGAGAACACGACTCACGACGAACCGATCGGCGACGCCGACCTGATCCTGCGCGCCCGCTCGGGCGACACAGGCGCGTTCGGCGAACTCTGGCGCCGCCATTACCCGTCCGGTCTCGCCGTCGCCCGCTCGGTCACCTCGTCGATCGACCCGGACGACCTGGTCCAGGAGGCGTACACCCGCATCTACCAGGCGATCCTCAAAGGCGGCGGCCCCAACGGCTCCTTCCGTGCCTACCTCTTCACGAGCATCCGCAACACAGCCGCAGGCTGGGGCCGTGCCCGCAGGGAGACCGCGATCGATGAGCTCGACACGGTTGCCGACCCCGACACCACCGACCAGGCCGCGAACGAGGCCCTCGATCGGAGCCTCACGGCGCAGGCGTTCCGCAGCCTGCCCACACGCTGGCAGGAAGTGCTCTGGTACACCGAGATCGAGCAGATGAAGCCGCAGGAAGTCGGGCATCTGCTGGGCATGAAGTCCGGAGCGGTGTCGCAGCTGGCCTTCCGTGCACGCGAAGGCCTCCGCGAAGCCTGGATCCAGGCGCATCTGCGGAGCGCTGCCGAAGGTTCCGAATGCCAGTGGACCATCGAGCACCTCGGCGCCTACTCGCGGGGAAACCTCAGCACGCGCGACCACAAGCGGCTCGAACTGCACCTCGACGAGTGCGCCCGATGCATGATCGTCGCAGCCGAGGCGAAAGACGTCTCCAAGCGCCTCGCCCTCGTGCTGCTTCCTCTCGTGCTGGGAGTCACCGGCGCGGCGGGATACCTCGCCACTCTCCAGGGCGCAGGCACTCCCGTCGTCGCTCTGGCTGCCATGCCGTCCAGCATCCCGGGAGCCGTGTTCGCCGGCGACCCGACGGGGCGCGCGGCAACGAGCATCGCGACCTCGACTGGCGGGACCGGGTCCGGCGGCGCTGCCGGCGGTGCCGGTGCGACCGCAGGCGCGGGGTCGACCGGTGGTGCCTTCACGGGAATCGGTGCGCTCGTCGGCGCAGGATCCGCGGCACTGGTCGTCGCAGGGGTCGTCGCCGCGGCCGCCATCATTCCGGGACTCGCCGGGGCGGACCCGGCCACATCGCAGCCCAGCGCCGGAGACACCGACCCGTCTTCGATCACTTCGCAGGTCGGGCCCGACGCTTCGTTGAACCTCGACGAGCCGATCGTCGTCGATGAGCCGGAGACCCTGCCGGACGAGACGCCCGTCGTCCCTCCGGTGGAGGATTCCTCGTTGGAGCAGCCCCTGGAAGACGCCGGTCCGGTCGTCGCTCCGCCTGCTGCTCCCGCGGATGACGTCGAACCCGTCGACCCGGCGGAGCCGGTCGACCCTCACGATCCACTACAGCGTGCCGATCACCGGCGCACCGGGAACGACAGTCGAAGCCCTCCTCGACGGCAGTGGCGGCGGTGGGGACAGCATCGTCCTCGATGAAGCGGGCGCGGGAACGATCGATCTTCGTCCCAGCTTCTGGCAGGTTCTCGATTCCGACACCACTGTCGTCACGTTCCGGTACGTCCTCGCCGACAAGGTCGGACCGTCCGCCGACACGACTCTGATGGCGCTCGAATCCGGTGCCGCCGTGGAGATCGTCCTGCTGCAGGCGGAAGAGGCACTCGGGGTCGACTACACGACGACGGACGTCGCGGCCGAGACGCGACAGGCCCCGGTGGAGCCCGAGCCCGCACCTGTCGAGCCCGCGCCCGTCGAGCCCGCACCTGCACCGGCGCCCGTCGCTCCCGCGCCGGCACCCGTCGAGCCCGCACCAGCTGCACCGGCACCGGTCGCCCCTGCTCCCGAAGAGCCGGCCGACACCGCACCTGCTGCCGACGCTTCGGCCACCGGAACGGCCACTCCCGCACCGGCAGAGGACGCTCCGGTCGCCGAATAGACTGGATGCATGTCCTCGGATCCCGCACCCGTTCCCGGCGTCGAGCGCCCGACCATCTCCGCCCTCGACGTCGTCCGCACCGTCGTCCTGGTCGCCGCGGTCGCCTCCCTCGCCCTGTGGGGCTTCGCCAGCTGGGACCTTCCCTGGAACATCATCCTCGGCATCGGGGCGCCGGTGATCGTGATCCTCATCTGGGCGCTCTTCCTGTCGCCGCGCCCGGTTCTGCGTGTGCACCCGTTCCTCCGCGCTGCCGTCGAGCTGCTGATCTACGTCGGCGTCACGATCGCCTGGTGGTCGATGGGCCAGGCGCTGATCGGCACCGCTTTCGCGCTGGTGGCCGTCGTCGCGGGTGTCCTCAGCGGTCGGCGCGCCCTGTCGTGAGCTTCCCGTCGTGAGCGCGCGACCATGAGCGTCCTGACTCAGCTCAAGGAGTCGCTCGGCGAGCTCGTCGACACGGATGAGGCTGTTCTCGAGCTGGCCAGAGCCGATCGCTCCGGTCACGCTGCGGCAGGCCGCCCGATCGCCGTGGTCCACGCGGAACGCGTCGAGCATGTTCAGCAGACGATGCGGATCGCGTCAGCCACGCGCACCCCGGTCGTCATCCGCGGAGCTGGCACAGGCCTCGCGGGTGCGGCCAATGCCGGCACGGGAGATATCGTGCTTTCCCTCCGCCGGATGACCGCCATCCGCGAAGTGCGGCCGGACGATCTGCTCGCAGTCGTCGAGCCGGGCATACTGAACGCCGACCTCAACGCAGAGCTCGCTCGGCACGGGCTGTGGTGGGCACCGGACCCGGCCAGCCGCGACATCTCCACGGTGGGCGGCAACATCGCCACCGGTGCCGGCGGACTGCTCTGCGCCAAATACGGGGTGGTCCGCGATGCCGTGCTCGGCCTCGACCTGGTCCTCGCCGACGGGCGACTCCTGCACCTCGGGCATCGGAGCGTCAAAGGCGTCACCGGCCTCGACCTCACGGCCCTGGTCGTCGGCTCCGAAGGCACGCTCGGCGTCGTGGTCGGAGCGACCCTCAAGCTGCGCAGACTCGTGCCGGGCGAGACCTGCACGGTCGTCGCCACTTTCCCCGGCGTGCGTGCCGCCGCTGCCGGCTCCGCCGCCGTGACCGCTGCGGGCATGCAGCCGGCGATCATGGAGTTGATGGATGCCGCGAGCCTCACGGCCGTGCACGCACTCCTCAAGCTTCCCGCACCGACCCCGGGAGCGGCCCAGCTCACCATCCAGACCGACGGCCCCGCCGCCCGTGCCGAAGCCGAGGCCATCACGGAGATCCTGCGTGCCCATCAGGGAGCGACCGTGGTCTCCCACGATCGTGCGGAGGGCGAACAGCTGCTGGCGATCCGCCGATCGATGCACGCGGCGATGGCGTCGCTGGGCACGACGCTCATCGAAGACGTCGCCGTGCCGCGGAGTGCGATGCCTGCGATGTTCGACGAGATCGCACGCATCGAACGCGAATACGGCCTCACCATCCCGACGGTCGCCCACGCGGGTGACGGCAATCTGCACCCCAACTTCCTCTTCGATGGCCCGGAGGTGCCGCCGGAGGTGTGGGCGGCGGCCGATGAGCTGTTCCGCGCCGCGATCCGCCTCGGCGGGACACTGACCGGAGAGCATGGCATCGGCGTCCTGAAGCGCCGTTGGCTCGCCGACGAGCTCGGGGACGATCAGTGGCAGCTGCAGCGGCAGATCGCGGCGGTGTTCGATCCCCTCGGCATCCTCAACCCCGGAAAGGTGTTCAGCCCCGATGCCTGACATCCATGTGAGCGCAGCCGTGATCGTCGATGCCGAAGGCCGAGTGCTGGTCGTCCGGAAGCACGGCACCACACGGTTCATGCAGCCGGGCGGTAAGCCCGAGCCCGGCGAATCCGCTGTGCAGACATTGATCCGCGAGCTCCACGAGGAGCTGGGAATCACGCTCGACGAGAGTGAGCTCCACCCGCTCGGGACGTTCATCTCCGAGGCCGCGAACGAGCCGGGGCACCGTGTCGTCGCCGCGGCCTTCGCGACATCGGTCGATCCCGGAGCCGTCACTGTGCAGGCGGAGCTCGCCGAGCTGCGCTGGATCACTCCGGCAGACGTCGCGACGCTCCCCCTGGCGCCCCTGAGCGTCGAGCACCTGCTGCCGATCGCCTGGCCCGCGCTCGCGGGCTGAACGACCGACCAGGCGTCAGATGCCCTGCCAGGCCGGCTTGTTCGCGAACGTGTAGCGGTAGTAGTCGGCGAGCGCGAGACGCGAGGCGGCGGCCTCGTCGACGACGATGGTCGCATGCGGGTGCAGCTGGATCGCGGAACCCGGAAGAAGCGCCGTGAGCGGCCCCTCGACGGCGCCGGCCACCGCCTCGGCCTTGCCCTCGCCGAAAGCGAGCAGCACGAGGTGCCGCGCCTTCAGGATGGTGCCGAGTCCCTGCGTGATGCAGTGCATGGGGACGTCGTCGATCGAGTCGAAGAAGCGCGCGTTGTCCTCGCGGGTCTGCTCCGTGAGCGTCTTGACGCGTGTACGGGAGGCGAAGGACGACCCCGGCTCGTTGAACCCGATGTGCCCGTCGGTGCCGATCCCGAGGATCTGCAGGTCGACGCCGCCCGCGGCGTCGATGGCCGCCTCGTAGTCGTCGCCGGCATGCTGGATCGTCGCGAGAGCTCCGTTGGGTACATGGATACGCTGCGGGTCGAGTCCGAGCGGTTCGACGACCTCACGCGTGATGACGGAGCGGTAGCTCTCCGGGTGCGCCGGGTCGATGCCCACGTACTCGTCGAGCGCGAAGCCGCGCACCTGCGAGACGTCCCGACCGGCGAGCTGCGTACGGAGCGCCTGGTAGACGGGGAGCGGAGTGGATCCGGTCGCCAACCCCAGCACGGCGTCCGCGCGACGTTCGATCAGCTCGACGATCTCGGTGGCGACCAGGGCGCCTGCGGCCTCGGCATTCTCGACGATGACGACCTCAGCCATGCGGGACGATCTCCTTCTCGGTGATGGATGCGCCGACCAGTGCGGCGCCGAAAGCGGCAGCGGGAGACCCGGCCGGAAGCAGTTCGATTCTCTCATCCAGGCGGAGGGACCGCATGAACGGCGATGCCTCGGCGCCGGCATGGAGCGCCGCACGGATGCCGGCGTCCAGGCGGTCGCCGAGCGCGGTGAGCCCTCCCCCGATGACGACCGTCTCCACATCGGCAGAGAGTACGAGCACACGGACCGCGGCGGCGGCGCCGTGGAAGAGGTCGTCACGGAGAGCGAGCGCGAGCGGATCTCCGGCGTCCGCGGCATCGAAGATGTCTCTGATCGGGAGCGCACCCGGGCGGCCCCATGCCTTGGCGAGCGCTCCGCCGCCGCAGAAGGTCTCGACGCAACCGCGCTGGCCGCACCCGCACAGGCGTCCGTTCGGGTCCACCGAGAGGTGTCCCACCTCTCCGGCTGTGCCGCGGGAACCGCGCCAGATCCGGCCGTCGATCACGATCCCCGCGGCGACACCGGTGCCGAGATTGAGATAGGCCATCGATCCGGTGACCCCGCTCAGCGCCGCCGCCCCGAGGGCTGCCGCCTTCACGTCGTTCTCCACCCGGAACGGCATGCCGAGCGCCTGCTCGGCATGCTCGGCGAGATCCAGGGACTCCACGCCGAGGTTGACCGCATGATCGACGCGCCCGGCTTCGGCATCGACCAGCCCGGGGATGCCGATTCCCACGGACCCGATGTGGGACAGCGTCAGGCCGACTTCCTCGGCCAGTCCGCTGACCGCCGTCACGATGCTCTCGACGACGGCGTCGTCTCCCCAGCCGGTGACCCGGCGGAGCCGTCCGATGATCTCTCCGGCGGCGTCGACGGCCACCGCGTCGATCTTGGTTCCGCCGACGTCCAGGCCCACTCGAATCCGCCGACCGGTGGGGTCGGCAGCACGCGCACCGCTCATCGGATGGTGCTCCCGGCGGTCTCCGCAGCGGTGATGAGGAGCGTCACGACACGCCCAGCTGACCGGAGAGCACCATCACTGCGGCACCGCGCAGGACGATGTCCTCCTGATGCGTCCGGCGCACGACGACGTCCTCGAACACGCCCTCGAGCGTACGGGCGTGCAGGGTCTCGATGGCGGCGTCGATCAGGATGCCGTCGAGCAGGTCTGCGGGCCCGGAGAGCACCACCTCGGAGAGGTCCAGGGCGGCGACGATCGGAGCGATGGCGATCGCCATGCGCGTTCCGGCATCACGGAGGATCTCGTCGCGAGCGTCGGCGTCGGAGTCGAGCGCTGCCCGCAGGCGGCTGACACTGAGCCAGGCCTCGAGACAGCCGTCCTTGCCGCAGGCGCATCGGGGACCGCCGTCGGTGCCGACGACGACGTGGCCGATCTCCCCCGCCGCGAAGCGGCTGCCCAGCAGTGGCTGGCTGCCGGTTATGAGTCCGGCTCCGACGCCCTTGCCGATCTTGATCAGCATGAAATCGGCCTTCGCATCCCCGAACGTGTATTCGGCGAGCACGGCCGCGTTGGCATCGTTCCGGGCGAGGACGGGCAGATCGAGGTCGATGCCGAGCTTCGCCTCGAGAGGGAAGTTCGTCCAGCCGAGGTTCGGCGAGCTCAGGACGAGCCCGTCCGGCCGCACGACACCGGGAGTGCCGATGCCGACGCCCAGCAGCGGCTGCGTCGAGGCGGCGACGAGGGTCTTGGCCAATTCGTGCAGGGCTGCGTAGGCCGCTTCCCCGTCGGGCGAGTCCGGCCGAGGCACCTCACGCCGTTCGAGCACGTCACCGTCCAGGCTCAGCACGGCGCCGGTGAAAGCACTGGGGCCCGAGAGATCGAGACCGAGGATCTGGTGGCCGATGCGGTCGATGTCGATCAGGATCGGCGGCTTGCCCGGACCGACGGCCTCGCGGACGCCCATCTCGATGACGATGCCGTCGGCGATGAACTCGGCGACCAGGTCGGAGATCGTGACTCTCGTCAGCCCGGTCTCGCGCGAGAGATCGGCGCGACTCATGGCCCCGGCGTGATAAAGCGTCTGCAGGACGAGTGCGCGGTTGTGCCCGCGCGCATGCTCGGGGAGCACTTTCGAGCGCGAGCGCAGGTGACGCCCCGGGCCGAAGGCGTGCGTGTTCGCGCCGGAGTACTCTGCCGGCGGCGCAGGGCGCTGTTCATCCGAAACGGACATGTTTGTTAGTAGACCTTACGAACAAAATTTGTGCAACCTCTCCCCGCAGACGCGCGGGGAGGGTTACCGAAACGTTACATTATTTTCGAAACTCTACGGAGGTGCCCTCCGCACGCTCCAGCAGCCGCGCGACAAGTCCGGAGACGATGCGCTCGCGCGCCTCGACCGTGAGGGGTTTACCCGGCACCCCAGGACGACGCTGATCGGGTGCGGGGCCGTCCAGTGGACGATACCGCACCCCCGCAGCGCGGAGACGGCGCAGATGCGTCGGCAGGCGTCGCCCGAAGTCCGCGTACGGCGG
>JAQZBG010000184.1 GCA_029239165.1 Microbacterium sp.
CGCCTGGTTCACGGGCCTCGACCTGTCGGCGTACGCGCCGAGCACGCCGATGTCGGAGCTCAGCACCGAGCTCTCGCAGACGCAGGTCGCCCGCTTCGCCGACAAGACCGTCGGAGATGTGCTCGGTGATTGGCACGCGCACGGTGTCGGCGCCCGTCCGATCGTGGGCACGCCCGAGCAGGTGGCGGATCGCATGATCGAGCTCGCCGACGGCGCCGACCTCGACGGATTCCTCTTCGCCCCGGTGATCCCGCCGGCGTCGACGGTCGACTTCATCGAGCACGTGCTGCCGATCCTCAAGGAGCGTGGCGCGATCGTCGAGCCGTCGTCGGAGCCGCAGTCGCTGCGCGAGCGCCTGATCGGCACGCCGACGCCGGCGCTCGCCGACTCGCACACCGGATCGCAGTATCGGCGGACGATGTCGCGTGTCTGACATCCTCACCGGTGTCGCCGTCGTGGGGAGCGCGAACCTCGACCTCGTGGTCGAGGTCTCGCGCCCCCCACGCGTCGGTGAGACCCTTCTCGGGCGTGCCGGCGGGCGCTTCTCCGGCGGCAAGGGGCTGAATCAGGCTGTGGCATCCGCCCGCAGCGGGGCACCCACGCGGTTCTGCGCGGTCGTCGGCGACGATGAGGCCGCCGACGTGCTGCAGCAGACGCTGGCGGAGGCCGGGGTGGAAGCGGCCGTACGCCGTAGCGACGATGCTCCGACCGGGGTGGCCTACGTGCTCGCCCTCGATGGCGGAGACAACAGCATCATCGTCGCGGCCGGTGCCAACGCCGAGCTCGCGCGGGAAGACGCGGTCGCCGGAGTCGCGGGGGCGGCGGTGGTGCTCGCGCAGCTGGAGGTGCCGGTCGCCAGCGTGGCCGCGGCGCTGCGGGCGGGGCGGACGGCCGGAGCCCTGACGATCCTCAACGCAGCGCCCGCTCATGCCGCGACGATCGGGATGCTCGACGATGTCGATGTGCTGGTCGTGAACGAGACGGAGTGCGCCGAACTCGGCGGCCTCGACCGGCTCCACGCATCCGGTGCGCAGACGGTCGTTCTCACCCAGGGGGCCGGGGGCGTGACGCTTCATCGCTCGGGAGGCGTTCCCGTGCACGTCGCCGCCTTCCGGATCGATCCGGTGGACACGACGGGAGCAGGCGATGCCTTCTGCGGAGCGCTCGCTGCGGCGCTCTCCCAGGGAGAGGCAGTCGAGCATGCTCTGGTCAGGGCCTGCGCGGCAGGAGCCGTCGTGGCTCAGCATCACGGTGCGACGACGCCGGAGCTCTCCCCCGAGTCGATCGCGGCGTTCCTCGCTTCGCGCTGAGTCGCTACCCCGCCGGGGGCGCAGCGGGCGGTGCGGCCTCTTCCGCCTCGCCGGCGAACGTGTACTCCCCGCCGCGCAGACGCTCCAGCAGATCGAGCAGCCATTGCTTCTCGGCGGTGAGGCGAGCGGTGGAGAGGTCGAAGATCTCCCGGACGTATTTCGGCGTCGTCTCGGAGCGCAGAGTGTCCTGCACGTCGAAGCCGTTCTGAGTGATGATCGCGTCGCTCTTGATGAGGCGGTGCTCGAGGCCGGCGATGACCTCCTGCCGACTCAGCACGAACATGAACGAGGCCACCGTCATGATCGCCTGGGTGTCGAAGGCCGCGACGTTCCAGAGGTTCTCGCGCAGCATGCGCTGCAACTCGACCTCACCGGACGGTGTGATCCGGTAGGTCGTGCGCGCCGGGCGCTTGCCTTCCGTCTCGGTGCCGCTCTCGGCGATGTAGCCGTCCACCTCGAGGGCGCGCAGCGCGTTGTAGATCGAGCCCGGCTGGATGTGCGCCCATTCGTCGACGTGCCAGGTCATGAGCTCACGGCGGAGGAAGTACCCGTGCACGGGCTGGAACTGCTTCACGGCACCGAGGACGACGAGGCGGGTGGTCGACATGCCCCTCATGCTAACGGCTGTGATCTCAGATTCCGGTTGTTTGCATGATCAAAATTGCATACTATTGCAACTAGTCAAAGTTGACTAACGAAAGGAAGCCGAAATGACGTCTGTCGCGACCGACGCCCTCCCCCGCGACCTGGCCCTCCGCCGGGCGTTCTCGGTCTACCCGACCGGTGTCGTCGCCCTCGCCGCGCACCTCGATGGCCGTGCGGTCGGAATGGCGGTCAACTCCTTCACGTCGATCTCGCTCGAGCCCGCCCTCGTCGCGATCAGTGCGGCGCGCACCTCGAAGACCTGGCCGGTGCTCCGCGAGGTGCCCGAGCTCGGCATGAGTGTGCTGGCCGCGCATCACGAGCCACTCAGCCGCTCGCTCTCGGCGCGCGAGGGCGATCGTTTCGGAGGGCACGACTGGCAGCGCACCGACGGCGGCGCGGTGCTGATCTCGGATGCCGCGCTCTGGCTCACCTGCCGCCTGCACAGCACCTTCGATGGAGGGGATCACGAGATCGCCCTCTATGAGATCGCCGACATCACGCTCTTCGACGACGTGGAGCCGCTCGTCTTCCATCAGAGTCGCTATCGGTCGATCGCCGCTCCTGAGAGCGCGTGAGCACTCCATCGCTCGGGACGATCACCGGCGTGGTCGTGCGCGGTGACGGTCGGGGGCGCGAGCTCGGCTTCCCGACGGCGAACCTGGCGCTGGACCGCAGCATGCTGCCCGCCGACGGGGTCTACGCGGCGTGGACGCGAATCGACGGTGACCGGGAAGTCTGGCCGGCAAGCGTCAGTGTCGGGACGAACCCCACTTTTGCCGGCGACCGGGAGAGGCGGTTCGAGGTGCATCTGCATGATGTGGACATCGATCTGTACGGTCGAACGCTGGTGGTGACGCTTGTCGCCCGCCTGCGACCCACGCTGCACTTCGAGGGGGTCGATGCGCTGGTTTCGCAGAGCGAGGACGATGTCAGCCGCTGTCGCCAGCTCCTGATCGATCGCGACCAGGGACCGTGAGTACTATTTTACATTTCACTCCTGTGGTACTTTCTCCGCATCCTGACGATCCGGAGGAACATCCATGCTCGCCCGCAAGAGGACCACTCTCTTCACATCCGCCTTCGTGGCCATCGCCCTGTCGCTGACAGGTGCGTCAGTGGCCCATGGCGCCACCGGCTACGCGACACCGGAAGACGCGGCCACGGCGAGCGCCGGTCTGCAGGCCGCGGGAGACGAGGCAGGCCTTGACCCTCGCCTCGCGTCGTCGACCGACCTGGAATTGGTGATGCTGCTCCTGACGGGACGTGGAGTCCTCGCCGATGCGCATCCCGAGCTGATCGGTGAACGGGGCATCGCCGTGTCCACCGAGGCCGAGGCGGCTGAGATGACGCCCGTCGCCGAGCAGTTCCTCGCCGCCTACCCCGCGTTCTCCACGACCTGGGCGCCTGCGATCAGGAGCACAGACCCCGCCGTGGTCGGTCAGGGGATCTTCGGATTCATGACGGACTTCCTGGCCTACGTGAAGTCGTACTGCCGGCCCTCGTGCACCGTGTGAGCGGTCGCATCGGACCTCGAAGGCCGCTACTCCGACGAGGTGCCGGACGGCAGATCGTGTCGGGCGCCATCCTCGCTGCGCCGACGGCCCGTCGGAGGGCCTGCCTCGTCGGGACACGCGGGGCGCGGGACGCTCCAGCGGGCCGTGGTTCCGCGCTCCGTGCGTTGATCCAGCGTGAACGTGCCGCCGTGCAGCGCGGCGCGCTCGGCGAGGTTCTCCGTCCCTCCGGGATCGCCGAGCGTTTCGGTGATCCCGTCGCCGTCGTCCTGCACCGTGACGACCACCTCCTTCTCTGAGACCGCGACGGTGACGGCGCAACTGCCGGCATGGGCATGATGGGCGACATTGGCGAGCGCCTCGCGGACGACGGCGATCACATCATCGGCGAGTTTCCCGGTGACGACGGGATCGACCGGCCCCACGAAAGTGATCGTCGGTGCGGACGGCAGCGCCGAGGTGAGCTCTGTGATCACGTCGAGCGCACGACGGCGCACCGGACGGTCCTTGCTCTTCACTCGGCGCGTGCGGAGCGAGAAGATCCCCGAACGGATGTCGGTGATGGCGGCATCGATCTCGGAGACGTGCTGCTCGAGTTCTTCGGCGTGGGCGGGATCGCTGGCAGCGAATGCCTGCAGGCTCATTCCCGTCGCGAAAAGACGCTGGATGACGTTGTCGTGGAGGTCTCGGGCGATGCGGTTGCGCTCTTCGATGATGTCGAGGTGCTGCCGATCCTCCCGCGCCCAGGCGAGCGAGGTCGCAAGACCCGCCTGGGTGACGAAGTCGGAGATCGAGTCGATCTCGTTCGAAGAGAAGTCGCTGCAGGACGTCGCCCGTGTGACGCACAGTGCTCCGATCGCGTGCCCGGCGGCCACCAACGGGACGGCCACACTGGGCCCAGCGGCATCCTGGTTTCCGGCGAGGCTGGTGTGGGTCGCCTCGTCGGTGAGGGGTCCGCTCATGATGGTCCCGCCGGCGATGGCGTCGGCGGCGATCGAGGTCGCCGCAGGGAGGACCCCGTGCTCGTAAGCGGCGGACAGGGGGCCTTGTGCGGCGTCGATGCGGAGGTTGTCCGCATCCACGTGGACGACGACGGTCACGAGGTCGCAGGCGACCATGTGAGTGACACGTTCGGCCAAGATGTCGAGGATGTCTTCGCGCTGCGGGGTCCGGAGCGCCGCGTTCACCTCCGAGAGTGCCTGATTCAGGCGCTGCCGGCGACGAGCCTCTTCGGCCTCTCGAGCGTTGTGGATAGTGATTGCCGCTGTCGCAGCCATCGACTCGATGAGCTCTTCGTCCTCGATGGTGAACACGCCGGTGCGGCGGTTCGACAGCACGAGGACACCGCACACCTCGTCGCCGTGCATGCGGACCGGGGCGCCGAGGAAGCCCTCCATGGCCGGGTGCTGCGGGGGGAAGCCGGCGGACCGGGGATCATCGCTCGTCTCGTTCAGACGGATCGTCCGCCCGGTGTCGACCACCGCGCGGAACAGAGTGCCCGGCTCCGGCAGATCGGCGATGGCGTCTGCACTTCGCCGGTCGATGCCTACGTGGATGAAACGCTCCACAGCGCCGTCCGCATCGACCACGATGAGCGCGCCGTACCGGGCTTGGATGAGGTCGGCGGCAGCGCGCACGATGCGCGTGAGAATCCTGTCGGCATCGAGTCGGCCCGCGGCGTCGGGGGAGGAATCGAGCAGTCCGCGGAGCTGGCGGCGGGTGGCGAGGGACCGAGGTGCGTGCGTCCCGTGAGCGTCGTTCTTGTCGTCGTGCTGAGGGCCGGGCGTAATATGCGTTCGTCGGCATCTGTCCTGCATCCCTCCACCTTCCCCGGAGACCGACCGGTCTGCAACGCTCAGCCGGTATATGGCAGGCGCGTCGCGGGGCGGTATCGCTCGCCGAGAGACCGCCTTCCCGATCGAGTGAGGACTATGGTCCCGTTCGACGCGGCGAGATGCTCGCTAGGGTGCCGGAGACGCGCCCGGGGCGGACCGGACGAGCGAGCGGGGAGAAACTGGAGAGCGTGAGCCATGACCGCAGTGTTCCTCGTAGACGATCATGAGATGGTGCGCAGGGGTGTGGCCGGCGTCATCCAGGCCACGCCGGACCTCGAGGTCGTCGGTGAGGCGGGGGGCTGCCGGGAAGCGACGAGACGGATCGCGGCCACACTTCCCGATGTCGTCGTCCTCGATGTGCACCTCCCGGACGGCAGCGGGATCGATCTGTGCCGTGCGATCCGCCAGAAGCACCCGAAGATGAGGTGCCTGATCCTCACCGCCTACGACGATGACGACGCGGTGATCGCGGCGGTGATGGCGGGAGCGGATGGTCATCTGCTCAAGACTGTGCGGGCTGCGGACCTTCCCGAGGCGGTGCGAGCCGTCGCTGCCGGTCGCCGCCTGCTCGATCCCGCGACGGTGCGACGGGCGACGGGGCAGGTCACTCCCGGCTCGTCCGAATCGGTCGACCCGCGGTTCGCCTCCCTCAGCATGCGCGAACGGCAGATCCTCGCACACATCGCCGACGCCCTGACCAACCGCCAGATCGCGGACCGTCTCGGCCTGGCCGAGAAGAC
>JAQZBG010000185.1 GCA_029239165.1 Microbacterium sp.
GAGGGTGTTCTCGGCGGCGGGCACCTGCGCGGCTGGGGCCGGAGAGGTGCCAGCGGTGTCTGGGATCACAGACACAGCATCGCATGGACGGGTGCCGTTCGCGAGGTGCCGGGTGTGGAATCGAGTCATGACTGTTCCTGTCCCCGTGGTCGTCGGTGCGGCCCCCCTGTCGCCCGCCGAAGTCGTCGCCGTCGCCCGCCATGATGCCCCCGTTCTGATCGATGCGGACGCTCTCGGTCGTGTGGGCGGGACCCGTCGGGTGATCGATGGGCTCGCTGCCGATCCGCACCCGCACTACGGCGTCTCGACGGGGTTCGGTGCCCTCGCGACGACCTTCATCGCCCCCGACCGTCGGCTGCAGCTGCAGGCCAGTCTCATCCGCTCCCACGCTGCGGGCACCGGCGCCGAAGTCGAGCGCGAGGTCGTGCGGGGCTTGCAACTGTTGCGCCTGCAGACGTTGAGCTCGGGGCGTACGGGCGTGCGACCCGTCGTCGCCGAGACCTATGCGGCCATGCTCAGCTCCGGGATCACCCCCGTCGTGCGCGAGTACGGATCGCTCGGGTGCTCCGGTGATCTCGCGCCCCTCGCGCACATCGCCCTCGCCGCGATGGGCGAAGGCGACGTCCGCAACGCATCCGGGGGACTCGTCCCCGCATCCGCAGCCCTCGCGACCGCCGGGATCGAGCCGCTCGTGCTCGTGGAGAAGGAGGGACTCGCGCTCATCAACGGCACCGACGGCATGCTGGGCATGCTGGTCCTCGCGCTGCACGACCTCGAGACTCTCCTGTTCACCGCTGACGTGGCTGCGGCGATGTCCGTGGAGTCCCAGCTCGGCACCGACGCAGTCTTCGCCGCCGACCTCATGGCGTTGCGACCGCAGACAGGGCAGACCGAATCGGCAGGCAACCTGCGCGCGTTCCTGGCGGATTCCCCGATGGTCGCCAGCCACAAGGGGCCCGAAGACGGACGAGTGCAGGACGCCTACTCCCTCCGGTGTTCGCCTCAGGTCCACGGAGCCGCGCGCGACACGATGGCCCATGCGGCGATGATCGCCGGACGCGAGCTCGCGAGCGTCATCGACAACCCGGTGATCACCCTCGACGGGCGCATCGAATCCAACGGCAACTTCCACGGTGCTCCCGTCGCCGCGGTCCTCGACTTCCTCGCCATCTCCGTCGCCGACGTCGCCTCGGTCTCCGAACGCCGAACCGACCGCGCGCTGGATCCCGCGCGCAGCCACGGGCTCCCGCCGTTCCTGGCGGACGAGGTCGGCGTCGACTCCGGCCTGATGATCGCGCAGTACGCGGCGGCCGGAATCGTCTCCGAACTGAAGCGGCTCGCGGTGCCGGCATCCGTCGACTCGATCCCCTCCTCCGCGATGCAGGAGGACCACGTGTCGATGGGGTGGGCAGCGGCCCGCAAGCTGCGCCGGGCGATCGACGGCCTCGGACGGGTCCTCGCGATCGAGATACTGACCGCCGCGCGTGCCCTCGACCTGCGAGCTCCGCTCCAGGCGGGACCCGTGACCGGAGCCGTTCGCGACCTCGTCCGCACGGTCGCCGCAGGTCCCGGCCCCGACCGCTTCCTCTCCCCGGAGATGGAAGCAGTCACCGCACTCGTCCAGTCGGGCGACGTCGCCCGCATCGCGAAGGAGCACATCGATGGCTGAGAACACCGCGGTGGAGAACGCCGCCGCAGGGCCACGCACCGTCCGCGCCGCGCGCGGCAACGTGCGCACGGCGAAGAGCTGGGGCGCCGAAGCCGCCAAGCGCATGTTGATGAACAACCTCGATCCCGAGGTCGCCGAGCACCCGGAAGACCTCGTCGTCTACGGCGGGACGGGCAAGGCCGCCCGCAGCTGGGAGGCGTACGACGCGATCGTGCGCACCTTGGACGAGCTCGAACCCGACGAGACGCTGCTCGTGCAGTCGGGCAAGCCCGTCGGCGTGTTCCGCACTCACGAGTGGGCACCGCGCGTGCTCATCGCCAACTCCAACCTCGTCGGGGACTGGGCGAACTGGCCGGAGTTCCGCCGTCTCGAAGAGCTCGGCCTCATCATGTACGGACAGATGACCGCCGGATCGTGGATCTACATCGGCACCCAGGGCATCCTGCAGGGGACGTACGAGACGTTCGCCGCGGTGGCACGTTCACTCGGGCGGGACTCCCTGCGCGGCACCCTCACCCTCACCGGCGGCGCCGGCGGTATGGGCGGAGCGCAGCCACTGGCCGTCACCATGAACGACGGCGCGGTGCTGATCGTCGACGTCGACGAGTCGCGTCTCGCTCGGCGGGTGGCGCACGGCTACCTCGACGAGTACACCACGGACCTCGACTCCGCTGTCGCGCGGGTCGTCGCCGCGAAGGAGGCCGGCGAGGCGCTCTCGGTCGGCGTCGTCGGGAACGCGGCCGAGGTTTTCCCCGAGCTGCGTCGCCGGGGCGTGCCGATCGACATCGTGACCGATCAGACCAGCGCGCACGATCCGCTCGCTTATCTGCCGATCGGGATCGGCGTCGAGGAGTGGAAGTCGGAGGCCGAGCGCGACGCCGAGGAGTTCACCCGAAGGTCACGCGAGTCCATGGCGACGCACGTCGAGGCGATGGTCGCGTTCCAGGACGCCGGGGCCGCCGTGTTCGACTACGGAAACTCCCTTCGCGCGGAGGCACAGCTGGGCGGCTGCGCGCGGGCCTTCGAGTTTCCCGGCTTCGTGCCGGCTTACATCCGTCCCCAGTTCGAGGAGGGACGCGGGCCGTTCCGCTGGGCGGCCCTCTCCGGAGACCCGGAAGACATCTACAAGACCGACCGGGCGATCGCAGAGCTCTTCCCGGAGGACGCGGCGCTGCACCGTTGGCTGGCGAAGGCCGCCGACCAGGTGCACTTCGAAGGGCTGCCCGCCCGCATCTGCTGGCTGGGCTACAAGGAGCGGCACCTCGCGGGGCTCAAGTTCAACGAGATGGTCGCCTCGGGTGAACTCTCGGCACCCATCGTGATCGGACGCGACCATCTGGACTCCGGCTCCGTTGCCTCGCCGTACCGCGAGACCGAGGCGATGAAGGACGGCTCCGATGCGATCGCCGACTGGCCCCTGCTGAACGCGCTGCTGAACACGGCATCCGGCGCGTCCTGGGTCTCCCTCCATCACGGGGGCGGCGTCGGCATCGGCCGGTCGATCCACGCCGGCCAGGTCACGGTCGCCGACGGCTCCGACCTCGCTGCAGAGAAGCTCGAACGCGTGCTCACGAACGATCCCGGCACGGGAGTGATGCGCCACGTGGATGCCGGTTACGACCGCGCCCGCGAGGTCGCACGCGAGCGCGGACTGAACATCCCGATGCTCTGACACACTCGAAGGAACTCGACCGGGAGGACCGCTTTGCGCACCCTGATCACCCGCATCGCCGAACTGACCACCAACGTCGCCCTCGACGGCGACCCGTGTGGCACTCTGGTCGACGCGGCCGTCCTGATCGAAGACGGCAGGCTCGCCTGGGTGGGTGCGGCGTCGGACGCACCGGCGGCCGACGAGACGGTGGATGCCGGTGGCCGAGCCATGATCCCCGGATTCGTCGACAGCCACAGCCACCTCGCGTTCGCCGGCGACCGCGCGGCGGAGTTCGAAGCGCGGATGGCGGGACAGAAGTATGCCGCCGGCGGCATCCGCTCCACCGTCGCCGCGACCCGCGCGGCCGGCGACGACGAGCTGCGCGCACGCCTTCGCGGATTCCTCGACGAGATGCTCGCGCAGGGGACGACCACCGTCGAGATCAAGAGCGGCTACGGGCTGAGCGTCGCCGACGAGGAACGCCTCGTGCGGCTGGCCGCGGAGGTCACGCCGGAGGTGACGTTCCTCGGCGCGCATGTCGTGCCGACGGAGTACGCCGACCGCCCCGACGCATACGTCGACCTGGTCACGGGCCCCATGCTCGACGCGTGCGCGCCCTACGCGAAGTGGATCGACGTGTTCTGCGAGACCGGCGCGTTCACGGTGGCGCAGTCACGACGCGTGCTGGAGGCGGGGGCCGCGCGAGGACTGACCCCCCGCGTCCACGCGAGCCAGCTCGGGCCGGGGGAGGGCGTGCGCCTCGCGGTCGAGCTGGGAGCGGCGTCCATCGACCACGGTACCTATCTCACGGATGACGACATCGGTGCACTCGCCCGGAGCTCGACCGTGCTCACGCTGCTTCCTGGGGTCGAGTTCTCGACCAGGCAGCCGTACCCGGACGCACGACGGCTGATCGATGCCGGCGTGACCGTGGCCCTCGCGTGCGACACGAATCCGGGATCGAGCTTCACCTCGTCGATGCCGTTCTGCATCGCGATCGCCGTGCGCGACATGGGGATGACTCCTGCCGAGGCCGTCTGGGCGTCGACGGCGGGAGGCGCGCGAGCGCTGCGCCGCGACGACGTGGGAATCATCGCCCCGGGGGCTCGAGCCGACCTCGTGCTGCTGGAGGCGCCCACGCGCGTTCATCTCGCGTACCGCCCGGGCGTGCCGCTGGTGCGTCAGGTGTGGAAGGACGGCGTCGCCGCCGGCTGAGTGCCGGAGATGACGATCCTCATCGGCGGGCGGCGAGACCGGCGAGCAGCTCGAGCACGCAGAGCGCCGCGAGCCTGACCGTGCGGGCATCGTCGGCATCGGCCGTCGCGTCGACCTCGGCGATGTCGGCGCTCACGATGCGGCGATCCGCGGCGACGGCGCGGGTCAGCGCACGCAGCTCCCATGCCTGAAGCCCGCCGGGCACGCTCGCCGGGCAGCCGGGCGCCACCGAGCGATCGCACACGTCGACGTCGATGTCGAGGTGGACACGAGAGCCTTCTCCGACGCCGGCGACCTCGACGGCCTCCGCGACCACGTCAGCGATGCCGCGACGGCGCAGCTCGTCGAGGGTGATCACCCGGACACCCCACTCGGCGGCGCGCTGCGCGTAGGCGGCGGAGTTCGCGAAGTCGGCGATGCCGATCTGCACGATCCGGGACGGATCGATGCGTGCGGTGTGCAGGGACGACCCGGCAGGGACGTCTTCGACGAGGCGACGGACCGGCGTGCCGTTCGAGATCCCGTCGCGAAGGTCGAAGTGTGCGTCGAAGGTGATCAGCCCGGTCGCCTCGGCTCCGAGCGCCACGGGGTACGTGAGAGAGTTGTCGCCGCCGAGCGCGATCACGAGATCCGTCGTGCCGGCCAGTTCGCGCACGCGGGAGATGACCCTCGCCTCGCCTGCCGATCCATCGGGGTCGGTCACGTCGCCGGCGTCGGCGATGCGCAGCACGTCATCGAGTTCGACGGCGGGCGGGCCCATCAGGGCGGTCCCAAACCGGGGGAGAGCCTCGCGGATCGCGGCCGGCGTCGCATGCGCGCCCGTCGGCGAGAGTGATGTGCGCCAGGTGGGAACGCCGAGCAATGCTGCATCTGCCGTGCCGATGAACGCCGGCCAGGATCCGGCGCGTGGCCAGAGCGGGTCGTGGCTGAGCTGTCGGGATGCGGGTGCCATGTCAGACTCCGGGGATCAGGGCGTGAGCGATCGAGAAGATGACGAGGCCGGCGAGGGCGCCGACGAACGTGCCGTTCAGGCGGATGTACTGCAGGTCGCGGCCGACCATGAGCTCGATCTTCTCCGTGGTCTCGGCCGGGTCCCAGCGCTCGACGGTGTCGGTGATGATCGAGGCGATGTCATGGCGGTAGCGGTCGACGAGGAAAACTGCCGCGTCGGAGACCCAGGTGTCCACACGGGTCTGCAGCGCGGCATCCGTCGTCAGGCGCTCGCCGACCTCCTGCAGCGCCTGCACCGCGCGCCGGCGCAGGCCGCTCTCCGGATCGGCGAGAGCCGCGAGCAGCCCGTTCTTCGCGGTGTTCCACGCCTCGGCGGCCAGAGCGCCGACCCGAGGGCTGTCGAACAGCGACGCCTTCGCGTTCTCGAGCTTGGCGCGCGTGGCCGGGTCGTTCTGCAGGTTGTCGGCGAGGCGGCCGAGGTAGCCGTCGATGGCGATGCGGGCCGGGTGCGACTCGGCGTTGGCCTCGAGCCAGCGCCCGATGCTGTCGACCGCGAGATCGACGGCGCCGTGATGCGCCTCGGCCTCGACGATCTTCTCGAGCCAGGCTCCGGCAGGCGGGCCCCACTCCGGGGCCACGAGGTGCTCGCGTGCGAGATCGGTGATGAGGTCGCGCACGTCGTCATCGCTCAGCGCGTTGAGCACCGCTGTCGCGATGGTCGCCCCCTCGGCGCCGACACGCTCGGCGTGCGGAGCCTCGCGCAGCCACTCGCCCGCGCGGAAGGCGATCCGCGTGCTCGACAGCTTGGTACGCACGACATCGCCGGCCAGGAAGTTCGTCTCGACGAACTCGCCGAGGCTCCGGCCGATCTCGTCTTTGCGGCTGGGGATGATCGCGGTGTGCGGGATCGGCAGTCCCAACGGGCGGCGGAACAGCGCGGTCACGGCGAACCAGTCGGCGAGAGCGCCCACCATGCCGCCTTCCGCCGCGGCACGGACATAGGCGAGCCAGTCGAACCGCTGCTGGAAGGCGAAGGCGAACACGAACACGACGGCCATGAACACCAGCGCGCCGAGGGCGACGGCCTTCATCCGGCGGAGCGCGCGGAGGCGCTCCTGGTCGGCGGGCGAGAGCTGCGTCATCGGTGTTCGCGGCATGACGTCATCCTTTCACGGGCGGTAGCCTCGAGACGTGATCGACGACATCAAGAAGCGCGCCCTGCACCGCACCAGCATCCTCGAAGGCCAGATGCGCGGCGTCGCGCGGATGATCGAGAACGAGGAGTACTGCATGGACATCATCACGCAGTCCCGCGCGATCCAGCGATCTCTCGAGTCCTTGAACAGGCTGCTGCTGGAGAACCACCTCCGCACGCACGTCACCGACATGTTCGATGCGGGCGGAGAGGAACGCGACAAGGCCGTGGTCGAGCTGCTCAAGGCGTTCGACTTCGACTCCAAGTAGTCGCGGCTCTCCGTTCGCGGCTCTCCCTGCGCGTCAGCCGCGGGCGACCTCGTCCGCCACGTTCAGGGCTTCGTCGAGCACGGTCAGCCCGCGAACGAGATCGTCTTCGCCGATCACCAGCGGCGGGGCCACGTGGAGGCGGTTGAAGTGCGTGAACGGCCAGACGCCCGCCTTCTTGGCAGCTGCAGCGAAGGCACCCATGGGTGCTGCGTCCGCTCCCGAGGCGTTGAACGGCACGAGCGGCTCTCGGGTCTCCCCGTCGCGCACCAGCTCGACCGCCCAGAACAGCCCGAGGCCGCGCACATCGCCGACGCTGGGATGCTTCTCGGCCCAGGATCGCAGGGTCGGCTCGACGACGCGCTCGCCGAGATCGCGCACGCGCTCCAGGATGCCGTCGCGGCGGAACACCTCGAACGTCGCGACACCGGCCGCGCAGGCCAGCGGGTGGCCTGAGTAGGTGAGTCCTCCGGCGAACGGCATCGTGTCGAACGCGCTCGCGATGCGGTCGGAGATCACGACACCGCCCAGCGGCACGTATCCGGAGTTCACGCCCTTCGCGAAGGTGATCAGGTCGGGGAGGGCGCCGAACGCGTCGATGCCGAACCACTCACCGAGCCGGCCGAACCCGACCATGACCTCATCGGCGACGTACACGATGCCGTAGCGGTCGCACAGCTCGCGCACGCCCGGGAGGTAACCGGGCGGCGGCACCAGCACGCCGTTCGTGCCGACGACCGTCTCGACGATGATCGCCGCGATGGTCTGCGGCCCCTCGAGCTGAATGGTCTGCTCCAGGTGCGCGAGAGCGCGCTCCGCTTCCTGCTCCGGGGTCTCGGCGTGGAACGGCGAGCGATACAGGTAGGGACCGAAGAAGCGCACGGCACCGGAGTCGACGGTGTCGTTGGCCCAGCGGCGCGGGTCGCCGGTCAGTGAGATCGCGGTCGACGTGGAGCCGTGGTAGCTGCGATACATCGACAGCACCTTGCGGCGACCGGTGAACTGCCGCGCCATCCGCACCGCGTACTCGTTGGCCTCGGCGCCGCCGTTCGTGAAGAAGACCTTCTCCAGGCCCTCGGGTGCGACCTCGGAGATCAGGCGGGCGAGCTCGCCGCGCACATCGTTCGCCATCGACGGCTGGATCGTCGCGAGTCGCCCGGCCTGCTGCTGGATCGCGGACACCAGGTCAGGATGCTGGTGGCCGAGGTTCAGGTTCACGAGCTGGCTGGAGAAGTCGAGGTAGGCGTTGCCCTCGTAGTCCCAGAACGTCGAGCCCTCGCCCGCGGCGACAGGCAGCGGGTCGATGAGCGCCTGCGCGCTCCAGGAGTGGAACACGTGGCCGCGGTCGTCCGCCCGCACCTGCGCCTCTGCCTCGGGGGCGGGGAGCGGGCGGGAGCTGCCGTGTCGGTCGGTGAACTTCGTCATCGTCGTCGCTCCTGGTCAGTGGTTGCTCGGGAAGCCCAGGTCGATCTGGGAGGGGGTGTGGTCGGGCCAGCGGGTGGTGACCACCTTGGAGCGAGTGTAGAAGTGCACGGACTCCGGGCCGTAGATGTGGGAGTCGCCGAACAGCGAGTCCTTCCAGCCGCCGAACGAGTAGGCGCCGATCGGCACCGGGATCGGCACGTTCACACCGACCATGCCCACCTCGATGTCGAACTCGTACCGGCGGGCGGTGCCGCCGTCGCGCGTGAAGATCGCGGTGCCGTTGCCGTAGGCGTTGGCATTCACGAGCTCGACCGCTTCGGCATAGGTCTCCACGCGCACGACCGACAGCACGGGGCCGAAGATCTCGTCGTCGTAGACCTTCATCCCCGGGGCGACCCGGTCGATCAGGCTCACGCCGAGGAAGAAGCCGTCCGAGTCGAACGCCTTCTGCGTGCCGTCGACGACGACCGTCGCACCCTCCGACTCGGCACCCGTCACGTAGGAGGCGACCCGGTCGCGGTGGTCGCGCGTGATGAGCGGACCCATCTCGCTCCCGGCGTCCGTCCCCGGCCCGATGATCAGACCGTCGATGCGCGAGGCGATCGCCGACACGAGGTGGTCGGCGATGTCGCCGACCGCGACCAACACCGAGACGGCCATGCAGCGCTCGCCGGCGGACCCGTAGGCGGCCGAGACCGCGGCGTCGGCGGCGGCATCGATGTCGGCGTCGGGCATGACGACCATGTGGTTCTTCGCTCCGCCCAACGCCTGCACGCGTTTGCCCACGGCCGCGGCCCGCTGATAGATCGAGCGGGCGATGGGCGTGGACCCCACGAAGCTGATGGCGTTCACCCGAGGCGACTCCAGCAGCGCGTCGACGGCCTCCTTGTCGCCGTTGACGACGTTGAGCACACCGTCGGGGAGACCGGCCTCGGTGAAGAGCTTCGCGATCCAGACGGCAGCCGACGGATC
>JAQZBG010000186.1 GCA_029239165.1 Microbacterium sp.
GATGAGGGCACGGGCCAGGGCGATCCGCTGTCGCTGACCGCCGGAGAGCTGATGCGGCAGCCGGTCGGCGACGTGGTCGAGGCGCACCTGTTCCAGCGAAGTCTGCACCCGCGCGGCACGGGCGCTCTTCCCCTCGCCGCGGACGCGCAATCCGTAGCCGACGTTGTCGGCGATGGTCAGGTGCGGGAACAGGGCGTAGTCCTGGAAGACGGTGTTGACCGGACGCGCGTGCGGAGGGGTCTTCGTGACGTCGACGCCGGAGAGGCGGATGCTGCCGGAGCTGGCGTCTTCGAATCCCGCGATCATGCGCAGCACGGTCGTCTTGCCGGAACCGGACGGACCGAGCATCGACAGGAACTCCCCCGAGGCGACTTCGAGGTCGAGGTCGCGGACGGCGGTGAACTCGCCGAACGACTTCGTGACGCCGCTCAGGGTCACCGTCCCGTCGGGGCGGGCGGCCGCGGGGGCTGCGGGTGCTGCGTGTGCCGTGGCGATCATCTCGCGCTCCTCGGTCATCGTCGAACTCGGAAGATTCACAAAACATATAAACCCAGAGGTAATATGTCAACAGTGGGTTTCTTGGGTATCGTGAGCGCGGAAGGGAGAATCGCAGAATGGCATCGAGCACGACGACGCATCCGACGCACGCCCCTGCCGACCTCTCCCCCGACACGGAGCACGAACAGCCGCACCGACTGCAGGGCGCTCTGTTCCAGCCCATCGGCGACGAGGGCAGGGCCGAGCTCGTCGAGCGCCGGCTGGTCGACGCGATCACCCGTGGCCACCTCCGCGCCGGCGAGCGCCTCCCCTCGGAAGCCGACCTCAGCAAGAGCTTCGGCGTCGCTCCGGTGACCGTGCGCGAGGCGCTGCTCGCCCTGCGCGGCCGCGGTCTCGTCGTCACCCGGCGTGGGCGCAACGGCGGCAGTTTCGTCGCCGCACACGCCGACCCCCTGACGTTCGCGCGGGAGGCGGTGCGGCGCACGTCGCGGCTCGCGCTGCGTGACCTCGGAGCGCACTACGCCGCCATCACCGGCGCGTGCGTGCGACTCGCCGCGAGGCGCGCCGACCCCAGCGAGACGCAGCGGGTACGCCGACGGATGGACCGGATCGACGAGCTCGACACCGAGGCGCAGCGCCGACTGCTCGACGACGTGCAGATCGAGATCGTCGCACTGAGCCAGTCCGCGCGACTGACCCGCGAACAGATGAAGCTGCAGGCGGAACTCTCGCCCTACCTGCGTCTCGTCGCGCACGAGACCGAGAATCTTCGACGGCAGGCCGCGCACCTCGCTGCCGTCATCGACGCCGTGGAGGCCGGAGATCCCGACGCCGCCGGGGCGAGGACCGAACTCATGGCCGCCGAGACCATCGACGCGCTGATCCGGCTCCAGGCAGCAACCGGTTAGTTCCGAAGACCCGCATCGACGTGCACAGGAGGACGCGATGAACACAGCAACCGACACCGCCACCCAGGCCGCAGCCGCGATCGTGGAGGAGTACTTCTCCGCACCCGTGCGCGCACTGGTCGACTGGGTGGACCCGTTCGCCGCCGAGGTCGCGGCAGCCAGGGCCACCGGCCCACTCACCCGCTCGAAGATCGATGCGCTGGTGCGACCGCACGCGCTGCAGACACTCGACCTGCACGGCGTGCCCGTGTACGGCGCCGGGTTCATCGCGGCGATCGACCTGCTCTCCGACGCCCACAGCCACCTGGCGTGGTGGCAGGGGGACGACCGACGACAGCTCGTGCTCGCCTCGCAGTCTCTCAACAAGGAGAACATCGACTACAGCGCGCTCGAGTGGTACCGCGTGCCGATGACCACCGGTGAGCCGCACGTCGCCGGCCCCTATGTCGACTACCTCTGCAGCGACGAGTACACGATCACGATCGCCGTGCCCGCCGACGTGGACGGGCAGCGCATCGGCGTCGCCGGCCTCGATCTGCTCGTGTCGGCGGTCGAGAGGGACCTGACCCACCGCTTCGCCGCGCTGGGGTGCGAGGTCACGCTGACGAACGGCGTGGGACGCGTGGTGGTGTCGACCGATCCGCGATGGGCGACGGGCGACTCGGTGCGCGGCAGCGGTCTCGCCGACCTCCCCCGGGTCGCGTGCCCCACCGTCGCGCTCGACGTGATCGTCGGCTGAGTCAGGTCAGAGGGCACCCGATTCGGCCTCGGCGTCGATATCGGCCACTCCCGGCAGCAGGCGCGTGCCGGGGAGCCGGTCCTTCAGCAGGTCGACGCCGGCCTGCGGATGTGCGATCTCGGCGAGGTCCGCCCGCTCCTCGCGAGTGCGCGGGGTGTCGAGAGACATCGCCTCCTCCCGATTCGCCTCCAGCGACGGATCGCACTCTCCGTCGCGGTTGAACGACCACATGAGCATCGGATCGCCGAGGGGCAGCGAGTGGCCTCCGCCGATGTCGTGTCGGCCCGTGTGCCAGGTGTGCCATGTCTTGCCGTAGCTGTTGATGAGCCGTTTCATGAGGGCCTTCTCCGCGGCGGCCGGGAGCCCCGGGGCGACCAAGGAGCCGGAGAGCACCTCGTGATTGTGCGGATGCCAGTAGGCCTTCTCGTCTTCGGGCAGCGCTTCGAACAGGCTCTCCGAGATGATGTACTCCACCCCGATGAGGTTGGCATCCGCGGTGTTCCCGTCGAAGAGCGCCGCCTGGATGAAGTCGTCGTTGACCACCTGGCAGTAGTGGTGCGCCTCCATCTGCATCGAAGGGTCGTCCTTGGCCGGGTGGAAGCCCGACACGTAGACGTCGAACTTCTTCAGCGGAGTGGCGCTCTGCAGGACTTTGGCGCCCTTCTCGAGCGCAGCGAGCCAGAGACCCTTGCTGTCTCCGGCGGGAGCGAGCGGACTGGGGCGATGCGAACCGGGCATGGGATCTCCTCCTGAACACGATGACGGATGCCTGAAGGACCCCAGTGTGCGGACCGCGTCGCCGCATCGCAGGGTGCTTGCACCTCCCCGTGCGAGCGGGTACCGTGCCGCGGCTCGTCGCCGACCAGCCCGTGGGAGCCTTGACGTTTAGTAACCGTGTGGTTACCATTCTGCTCATGGACATCTTCGCGGCGATCGCCGACCCGACCCGTCGCGATCTGCTGCGCCAACTCGCCGCAGGCCCCGCACGCGTCGTGGACCTCGCCGACCGACACGACATGTCGCGGCCGGCGATCAGCAAGCATCTGCGAATTCTCACGGAGTCGGGACTGACGCTCGCCGAAGACCACGGACGTGAGCGGCACTACTCGCTCGAGACGGAACCGCTCGCCGCGGTGGGCGATTTTCTCGCCGAGCTGACCGGCGGCCAGGCGCCCGTGACCGCCCGCCACCTGGATGCGCTCGACACCGAGGTCCATCGCGCGGGCCGCGACCGTCGCCGCGCCGCAACCCCATCGACCACGGAGGAGAACATCGCATGAATTCGACCGGAGTCTTCGACGCCGAACGGCGCACCTTGTCGCTGCAGCGGGTCTTCTCTGCACCCGCCACAGACGTCTGGGCGAGCATCACGGAATCCGACCGTCTCGCCCGCTGGTTCGGCACGTGGACGGGCGACCCGTCGACGGGGCGGGTCCTGGTCACGATGAATGCCGAGGCTGCGCCCATCCCGCCCGCCCCCTACGACATCCACGCATGCGAGCCGCCGCATCGCCTCGACGTCAGCGCGGTCGACGAATACGGCGCCTGGCGCCTGGTCGCCGAACTGGCCGAGGCAGACGGGCGCACCACCCTCACCCTTCGACAGGAGGATGTCGATCCCGGCATGCTCGGTGAGACCGGCCCGGGGTGGGAATGGTACCTGGACCGATTGGTCGCCGCGGCCACGGACCAGCCGCTGCCCTCTCTCGCGGACTTCGACGCGGAGTACATGCCTCTGGCCGCGGCCTACGCGGGGATGTCGGCCTGACCGGCGTCGTCGCGCGTGACGTGCGCACGTCGGTGGCACCGGGCACGATGGGGGCATGACCGACGGCTACGATCCGGACTTCCTCGCGGAGCGGGTGCCCCTTCCGCGCCCGACTCAGGCGGTCCGCGCGCTCCCCTATCCGCGCTTCACGGTGCTGCTCGATCCTGAGCGGCGCCTCGCGGCGGTGACCGCGGTGAACATCGACGGCGCGTCTCTGCAGGATCTGCCGCGCACCGGCGAGTGGCGCCTCGACGAACGGGCGCCGTCCGCCGAGCAGACCGGCCCCGAGGTGTATGCGCGCAACGACCTCGACCGCGGACACCTCGTGCGGCGGCGCGATCCGGGATGGGGGTCGGTCGAGACAGCCCGCGCCGCCAGCGAGGCCACCTTCTTCTACCCGAACGCTGCTCCGCAGGCCGCCGGCTTCAACCAGTCGAAGGAGTTGTGGCTCGGCCTCGAAGACCACGTGCTCTCCTACGCCGAGGCGACCGATCAGCGGGTGTCGGTCTTCACCGCGCCCGTCCTCGCCGCGGACGACCCGGCGTACCGCGGCATCCGGATCCCGCTGCAGTTCTGGAAGATCGCGGCCTGGCAGGGCACCGACGGCCTCGCGGCCGCCGGCTTCGTGCTCGACCAGTCCGAGCTCGTCGACACCCGCGAGGGCGTGTTCGCCGTGCCGTCCCTGGGTGCCTTCCGCACGTTCCAGGTGCCGATCGCCGACATCGCCGCTCTGACCGGCCTCGACCTGGGATCGCTTCCGGCGGCGGACGTGTGGGAGCGACGCGGAGCCCGGGGAGCGGGATGGCGGAGTCTGGACACTGCGGACGACATCCTGCTTTGACGGCGGCGACGGAGCGTACTGGACCGGTGGAGTCGCCGACTCGCTACCCTCACCCCTACGGCAGCCAGGTGATTACGACGTTGTATCATCAAGGACGGTGATGACGTCTGGGAGGTCGTATGGCAGCCACCCTCCACGACGTGGCGAATCTCGCCGGCGTCTCGATCAAGACCGTCTCCAACGTGGTCAACGACTACCCGCACGTCAAGGAGTCGACGCGGACGCGCGTCCGCGAAGCGATCGAAGAGCTCAACTACCAGCCGAATCTCTCCGCACGCTCGCTGCGCTCCGGGCGGAGCGGAGTGATCGGGCTCGTGCTGCCCGAGCTGAGCCTCAGCTACTTCGGCGAACTCGCTGACGCGGTCATCGCCGAGGCGGAGAAGCACGGGCTCGTGGTGCTGATCGAGAAGACGGGCGCCGACCGTGACCGCGAGATCGCCGTCCTGACGAGCCCGCGCATGCAACTCACCGACGGGCTCATCTTCAGCCCGCTCGGCATGGGCCAGGCGGACGCCCGGCACTTCGAAGTCGACTTTCCGGTCGTTCTCCTCGGCGAGCGCATCTTCGGCGGTCCCGTCGACCACGTCACGATGCGCAACATCGAGGCGGCGCAGGCCGCGACGGAACTCCTCCTGAAAGCCGGACGACGACGCATCGCTCTCGTCGGCGCGCACGTCGATGAGGATGTCGGATCGGCGGCCCTCCGCACGCAGGGCTACGAGCAGGCGCTCACCGCCGCCGGTCTCGAAGTCGATCCGTCGCTGGTGCGGTACACGACGCTCTGGCATCGATCCAACGGCGCTGCGGCGATCCGAGACCTTCTGAACGACGGCGTCGAGTTCGACGCCGTGTTCGGGCTCAACGACGCGCTGGCGCTGGGCGCGATGCGCGCCCTCCAGGAGGCGGGCCTGCGCATCCCCGACGACGTCTCGGTCGTCGGCTTCGACGACATCGATGAAGCGCAGTACACGCTTCCGAGCCTGTCGACGATCAACCCCGGTCGGGAGCAGATCGCCGCTCTCGCCGTGGAACTGCTTCTCGCCCGTATCCGTGACGGCGGCGGTCGGCCATCGGAACCCCGCGAGGTGCTGGTCGACTTCGAGGTGGTCGTCCGCGAATCCGCAGTCCCGGCCGACTGACCTGCGTCGGGCAGAGCCGCGGGGCGGCCGGTCTCTCCGGCCGCCCCGCGCCCCGCATCACTCCTGCGTCACTGGATGCCCTCCTTGATGAGGCGCCA
>JAQZBG010000187.1 GCA_029239165.1 Microbacterium sp.
GGGATCGACGTGATCTGATACTTCATCGCCAGCTCGGGGTTCTCGTCGACGTTGAGCTTGAGGATGGTGATCTTGTCGGGGTTGTCGGCCTGGATCTCGTCCAGAACCGGCGCGACCATGCGACACGGACCACACCACTCAGCCCAGAAGTCCACCAGCACCGGACCGTCGGCCTGCAGAACGTCCTGCTCCCAGGTCGCCTGGCTCGTAGCCTTTGCACTCATCAGAGTTCTCCTTGATTGGGGTTCGCCTGCTACAACAGCGGGCGAGGGAAAAGTGTTCCCGCCGCCTCAGGCGACGATGATCTCGGCGGCTTCCGCGGCCGGAACCTCGACGGAGGCGTCCTCGAGATCCGCGAGGAAGTGCTCCGCGTCGAGGGCCGCGATCGTTCCGGTGCCGGCAGCCGTGATGGCCTGACGGTAGGTCGGGTCGATCACGTCACCGGCGGCGAACACACCGGGCACCGAGGTCTTCGACGAGCGGCCGTCGACCCAGATGGTTCCCTCGGGCGTGAGTTCGAGCTTGTCGTGCACCAGGTGCGTGCGCGGGTCGTTGCCGATGGCGATGAAGAGTCCGTCGATGGGCAGATCGCTGAGCGTGCCGTCGACCGTGTTGCGCAGCTGCACACCGGAGACGGAGTCGCCACCGAGGACTTCGGCGACCTCGCTGTTCCACACGAACTCGATCTTCTCATTCGCGAAAGCGCGCTCCTGCATGATCTTCGACGCCCGCAGGGTGTCCTTGCGGTGGATGACGTAGACCTTCGAGGCGAAACGGGTGAGGAACGTGGCCTCTTCCATCGCGGAGTCGCCACCGCCGACGACGGCGATCGTCTTCTCGCGGAAGAAGAAGCCGTCGCACGTCGCGCACCAGGAGACGCCGTAGCCGGAAAGACGCTCCTCGCCGGCGATGTCGAGCTTGCGGTAGGCCGAACCGGTCGCGTAGATCAGCGACTGCGCCTCGTGCACTGCCCCGGATCCGAGCGTGACCGTCTTGACGGGGCCGGCCAGGTCGAGCTCGGTGACGTCGTCGTAGAGGACCTCGGTACCGAACTTCTCGGCCTGCTCCTGGAACTTCGCCATCAGCTCGGGGCCCTGGATGCCCTCAGGGAAGCCCGGGTAGTTCTCGACCTCGGTGGTGTTCATGAGCTCGCCGCCGACCTCGACCGAACTCGCGATGAGCAGCGGCTTGAGGTTCGCCCGGGCCGCGTAGATGGCAGCCGTGAATCCGGCGGGGCCGGAGCCGATGATGATGACCTGACGCATGTGCTCTCCGTCTTAGAAACTGCGGTCGAATGACCTTCGACTGCTTCAACCCATGGTAACCGCGAGGCATTCCCTCAGCAGTGTGCGCCACCGGGCTGGGAAGCGCCTCCGTGCGGGGATCAACGACCGGGCAGGAAACGCCGGACGAGGCCGCCGGCCGCCTTGAGCTCGGGGGCGCGCATGAGGGCGAGGATCGCGACGTAGACGACCACGACCACGAGGCCGATGATGGCGGTGCCGATGGCTCCGAGAACGGGACTCGCGACCATCCATCCATCGGCGCCGCCCGCGAGCACGAGGACGCCCCATCCCGCGAGGCCAGCGGGCACTGCGGCGACCGCGAAGCGGCCGATGGCGGCCATCCAGGAACCGATCTGCAGTCCGCCGATCTTGCGGTGCAGCAGCCAGGTGGCAACGAGGGTCTGCAGGATGCTCGCGATCGACTGGCCGAGCGCGACGGCGGCGGCAAGTGACGTGAGGGGGATTGCGCCGGCCTCATACAGTGCCCATGCCGCCAGAGCGGTGAGCACGATCAGGACGCACTGGAAGATTGTGAACCAGAACGGCGTGCGTGTGTCGTCGTAGGCGTAGAACGTGCGCTGGACGATGAAGAGAATGGTGAGCGGGATCAGGCTGACGAGATAGCAGAGCAGGACGACGGCTGCCGACTGGGCGGCGCTCTCCGCGGTGACACCTTCGGCGTCCTTCGTGAAGACGCGCGAGGCGGGGACTGCGGCCGCGGCGACGGCGGCGGTGGCGGCCACGATGAAGAAGAGGAGCGTGCGGATGCTGCGGACGATGTCTTCGCGGACCTCCCCATCGCGACCAGCCGCTGCATGCTCGCTGATCTGTGTGAAGTAAGGCGTGCCGATCGACAGCACGATCACCGAGTACGGGAGCATGAAGATCAACCAGGCGTTCGCCGTGACGGTTGCCGAAGCTCCCGCTCCTGCTGCCTCGCTGACGATGAACCCCTGCAGGAACCCGGCGGCGAGACTGGCGAACGCCATGAGGAACGTCCATCCGGCGAGGCGTCCCACGGCACCGAGCCCCACGCCGCGCCACCGGAAGTCGGGCTTGAGGGCGAGACCCGTACGACGCCAGAACACAAGAAGCACGACGGCCTGCAAGGCGATACCCAGCGTTGCCGTTCCTCCAAGCGTGTTGATCATCGCAGGCGTCCAATACGCCGCGTCGGTCGACACGGGCGCGAAGACCGCTCCCAGGATCAGGAAGCCGATGATCGAGACGACGTTGTTCACGACGGGAGCCCAGGTGAACGGGCCGAAGATGCGGCGGGCGTTCAGTGCCTCACCGAGCAGCGCGTAGAGCCCGTAGAGCAGGATCTGGGGTAGACACCAGTAGGCAAGTGCAGTCGCGAGCGCCACAATGTCCGGGCTCGCTTTACCCGCCACCAGGTGGACGAGCCACGGCGCGCAGGCGGTGGCTATTCCGGTGACCACGACGAGGACGACGGTTCCCAGCGTGAAGAGCTTCGAGATGAAGGCGTTGCCGCCATCGGCATCCGCTGTCGCCTTCACGATCTGGGGAACGATGACGGCCGTCAGGATGCCGACCGAGATCAAGGAGAAGACGCTGTTGGGCAACTGATTGGCGTACGTGAACGCATCGGCAGGACCCGACTTGTAGGAGCCGATCACGCCGACGAGGACGATGCTGCGCAGGAGCCCGGTGAGGCGGGAGACGAGGGTGCCGGCGCCGATGACGGCGCTCGCACGGCCGAGGCTACTCACGCGTGTCTTCTGTCGTGGCGGCATCCGGTCGGGCTTCCACGGCTTCCTCTTCCTCCAGGGCTTCGATCTGCGCTTCGACGGCGGATGCCTCGGCTGCCTCACGGCGCTTCCGACGCACGGTGCGGATCACGCCGAGCGCGATCAGGAGCACGATGATGCCGCCGAGCACGACGAGGCCGATCGTCTCCCACTCCGCGCGCACCGCGACCCGGAGCGTCTGATCTCCCTGGATCTGCACGCCCGTGGGGCTGTAGAGGCTGAGTCGGAGGTTCACTTCACCGCTGCCGACACGAGCCGACACCGGAACCTTGATGCGGGTCGTGGACTCGGCCTGCACGATCGTCTGGTCCGGGGACTTGATCTCGAGTCGAGGATCCGTCGGCGCGACGAAGAGCTGAACCGTCACCGGCCACGGGAGATCGTTCCGCACTGCGATCGGCAGATCGGCGTTCGCGGTGAGCAACTGGATCGTGCTGGACGGGGGGATGCTCACCGCGTCGAGCGTGGCCCTCGTCTGCGCCTGATGATCCGCCAAGCCCTCGGCGAAGGTCGTGGCCGACTTTCCCACGGACAGCGTACGCAGGATCCGGATGCGCTCGGGGCTCAGCAGCACCTGCGGATCGGTGAGGACCGACGAGAACGCGTCGAGCCTGGTCTCATCGGCGAGCAGCGTGGAGACCGCGGCGGATCGAGCAGCGTCGGGCGTGCCCACGACAGTCACCGGGACGGGTGCCGTCGCCCGGACGGTCGAGAGCTCGAAGCCGAGCGAGTCGGCGGCGGAGATCGCGTCGCGCAGCGCATCCGAGGAGCGGTCGTCGTCGCGCTCGAGCCCGATGAGCAGCGGAGCGGAAGGCGCGCTGCGCTGTGCCAACTGGAGGAGCGCAGCCGCTTCGGCGAGAAGACGCTGGCGGTCGTCGGGATCCCGCTCGGCAGCCACCTGCGAGAACACGTCGGACGCTGCCGCATCCGTGACCAGGAGGTCCCTGCCGGCCGCCGTCGCGTGGGCAGCGCTCTTTCCGCCGACCGTCGACGAGGAGACGATCGTCGTCGTGTCGTCGCCCAGGTAGCCGGCGAAGGCGGTGAGGTTGGCGGGGGTGAGGGGCGCCTGCGGCCACACGATGTTCGGCAGCGCTCCCTCGATCTCCGTCAGTTCCTCGTCGGTCGGGAATTCGGGCGACTCGGTCGCACCCGGAGTCGGACCGGGCGTCGCGTCGGGCGCATCGGTCGGTGCCACCGTGGCCGGAACCCGCGGAAAGTTCGCGGGATCGAGGAACGGAGCGAAACTCTGGGGCTGAAGCAGCTCGGGCAGACCCGCCTGCGCCTGCGCCGTCGCATCCGCATCACCGAACTGCAGGGCGAAACGCGCATTCGGAAGGTCGTCGAGCCGCGTGAGCCAGTCGCGTGCGCTCTCCGGAGCGGCAGTGCCGAGCACCCGGATCGCGGCGGGGATCGATGGATCGACAGCGAGCACGGCGGTCGTCCCGGCGACGCCGTCGAGCTGTGCCGTCAGAGCTCCTTCGGGACCGGTGAGCTCCGAGAGCTCCTCGGTCGTCAGCAGCGCGCCGCCTTCCGGCGTCGCCGTGATGGGCACGAGTACCCCGACCTGCGCGGTCCGGGCGCCGGAGACCACCACCACGCTCGTCGCGGTCGCGTCGACGGACTCGGCGTTCTCGTCCCCGTCGTTCCCTGACGACGCGGTGAGCTCCGCGCGCAGCGGGTAGACGCCCGGTGCGAGGGCCCCCAGAGTGGCCTCGGACACGAAGATCGTCGTCGTCGCCGACGCGCCCGCATCGATCGACTCGGTGTCATCGGCGCCGATGGGCGCGAAGTCACCTGTCGCCTCACCGTCGTCGAGCCACGTCGAGACCGCCGCGGCGTCGGTCAGCGGTGTCCGGCTGAGTTCGACCTCGACCTGACCGGGGGCGAGCGCCGCCTCGGAGCCGTTCTCCACGGTGAGGATGGCCGACGTGGACGAGCCAGGGGCGACGATCCCGCGCAGGCCCGCCGAGACATGCAACTCCACGCTCTGCTCGTCGGTCTGCGCCTGATCGGCGGCGACGGCGACGCTCGGTGCGACGAACGCGCAGCTGCCCAGTGCGATCGCGAGTACAGCGGTCCTGCCTGCGAGCCGTCGCAGGCGCGCACGGAGGCCGATGTCGGGGGTGATCGCGGTCATGAAGGTCTTCCTCGAACGCCCGGGAAGAGGCGGCTCGTGAGTACTGACCTAGTGATTCTAGGAGGCTCCGCGAAAGAGAACCCTGAAGACGCGTAGAGTGACGGCCGTGTCCGACACCCCAGCACCCGTCCCCGACCCGCTCCGCACGGCCGCGCTCGCCGCGGATCTCGATGCCGCGGACCTCCGCTCGGAGCCCCTGCGACGCCTGTGGGGAGAGGAGGCGGACGACGCGCTCGCCCGGGGGATGCGGGAGCCGATCCTGCGGGCCATCGAGGGGAACTCGGGTCCGCTCGCGACGCTCGGACGCCTGCTCGTGCTGGGAATGCCGCAACCGCGTACGTCCGTCATCGAGGCCCTGCCCCGGCTGGGAGTGGACGGGCTCGTCGCGCTGGGTCTGGCGGAGACCGACGGGGAGACCGTGACGCCGACGGCCCTGCTACGACCGCAGTCGTTCGTCGATGCCGACGGCGTGGGGGAATGGTGGATCGCCAGCGACCTCGATGAAGTCGCCCTCGATGCGCCGCTGCCCGCCGACCACGTACTCGGCGTCGGCGGGGCATCGCGCACGCTCGCCGAGACCATCGTCCCGATCGAGGTGGATCGCGCGCTGGATCTGGGCACCGGATGCGGCATCCAGGCCCTTCTCGTCGCCCGACGGGCCCGCACGGTCGTCGCCACCGACATCTCCATGCGCGCCCTCGCATTCGCCGAACTCAACGCCCGCCTCAACGGGGTGACCAACATCGAGTTCCGCCACGGCAGCATGTTCGAACCGGTCGCCTCGTGGGGGATGCGCTGGTGGAGCAGTTCGTCCGCAGCGCCCCCGCGCACCTGACCCGGAACGGCATCGCGCAGCTGCTCGGCAACTGGGAGTCGAAGACCGCCGTGACGGGGCTCGCGCGTCTCGAAGCCTGGGTGCCGGCCGAACTCGACCTGTGGGTGATCGAGAGGGAGGAGCTCTCGCCTCTGGGCTACGCGGAGCTGTGGATCCGCGATGGGGGCACCACCCCGCGCGACCCGAGCTTCACGCCGCTTCTGACCGCGTGGCTGGACGACTTCGCCGCCCGCGGAGTGACCTCGATCGGCTTCGGCTATGTGCTGATGCGTCGCGGCACTTCGGCCGAGCCGCTGCGGCGCACGGAGCGCATCGCGCAGCACATCTCGAACGTCGGAGCTGCCCTGGCCACCGGTCTCGCGGCGCAGGATGTGCTTGCCGATGGCCTGCCGGCCACGCTGGTGGTGGCTGCCGATGTCACCGAGGCACGGCACCTGATGCCGGGCGAGGACGACCCGAGCGTGATCGAGCTACGCCAGGGCGGCGGCTTCGGTCGCACGATCGCGGTCGACTCTGCGCTCGCCGGTTTCGTCGGCGCCTGCGACGGCGAGCTCACCGTGATGCAGATCGCGGCCGCACTCGCGGACCTCTTCGAGGTGCCGTTCGCCGACCTGTGGGCCGAGCTCGAGCCCCGCGTCCGTTCCCTCCTCCTCGACGGCATCCTGCTCCCGGGGGAATAGTCCTCCGATTCATGCGTTGGAATAGATCATGAAGGCTTTCGGATTCCTCTCTTTCGGTCACTATGCCGACGTGCCAGGATCGGCGACCCGCACGGCGGGCGACATGTTGAAGCAGACGATCGAGATCGCCGAGGGCGCAGACGAGATCGGTGTGAACGGCGCCTCGGTGCGCGTGCACCACTGGGCACGTCAG
>JAQZBG010000188.1 GCA_029239165.1 Microbacterium sp.
ATTCGCTTGATCTGTGCCGGTTCGAGACGTCGGCGCAGTGATCGACTCACCTGCTCTCCTGGGGTAGCGGAGAAAGGCGAATTTGGCGCCAGATCAGCCAGTTTCTGCAGTTCCACAAGAGGTGGCGGTAGTAGCGCGGATTTATCCGAGTAGCGGTGTACCGGCTCTACTTCTCAGAGGGGCTAGCTGCCTTACTCGAACAATTCTTCGGTGTCGCTCTCTCGCGCTCATCTCTCCTCAAAGTGGTCTGCACAGTGGCCGGGTTTTGAGAGTTTTCTTAGTGACGTCCGGCCACGCTGGCGGCATGCGTTCGAGTCGTCGTGCCGTTCGGCCGTCACGGGTCCCCGATCCATCGGTTGTCTTCTGGGTGGCGAAAGCCGCTTCCACCGCGCTCGGCGAGGCGGTCTCGGACTTCTCGATCCGGGCCCTCGATCCCGTCGTCGCCGTCCTCCTCGGGTTCACCTTCTTCGTCGTCGCTCTGGCGTGGCAGCTGACACGTCGGCGATACGTGCCGGGCGTCTATTGGCTGGCCGTGGCGGCGGTCGGGGTGTTCGGAACGATGGCGGCCGACGTGATGCACGTCGTCGTCGGGCTGCCGTACGCTGCATCGGCGATGCTCTACGCCGTTCTGCTGGCCGGCGTCTTCGTGCTGTGGCGACGCACCGAGGGCACCCTGTCGGTCCACGATGTGACTACGACGCGCCGCGAGCTCTTATACTGGGCAGCCGTCGTCGGTACGTTCGCGCTCGGCACCGCAGTCGGTGACCTGACTGCCGTCACTCTCGGGCTCGGGTACGTCGCGTCGATCGCGCTCTTCGCTGTTCTGATCGCGGTCCCCTTCCTAGGATGGCGCTTCGCGCGGTGGGATGCGGTGCTGTCGTTCTGGTTCGCGTACGTTCTGACCCGTCCCCTCGGCGCATCCGTTGCAGACTGGCTCGGAAAGCCCGGTGCGGAGGGCGGTGTGGGAATCGGATCCGGCTGGGTGTCCCTTGGCCTGGCCGTCGTGATGATCATGCTCGTCTCTGTCATGCAGGCGAGTTGGCGTGTACCCGCTGCGGTCGAACCGGAACGTGAGACGGATGCGGGCGGCCTCCGATGACGTCGACCACCCGCATCCCGCGGCTCAACCGGTCGGCGCGTCGTCGCCCGTCTCGCCGTCGGCGGTGCCGTCTTCGTGACCGGGGTCGTCGGCGCTTTCCTGATCGGGCGTCTCCCCGACCTGGTCGTCGGCTGTCTCGCCGTCGCCACCGGTGTCCGTCGCATCCGAACCCCTGACGTGAGGTGCGGGTGTGGACACGGCGGTGGTCGCGTTCGCGTTCGCGGGCAGGGACATCGCGGCGACGCCACCGATTCCGGCCAGCGCGATCACGCCAGCGGCGAGACTCAGGCTGATCCATCGACGTTGCGGGGTGTTCATGGTCCGTCCTTTCTTCGGCTCGGATGAGCCGTTGAGAGAAGACTCGCTCGGGGATTGTAAGAAACGACGAAGATGAATCGAGTGATTCCCCGACGGCAGAACTGTGGCGCACATCAGTGCTTTCTGAGATGCAGGGGTCCAAGCTGGGACCGAACGTAACGAATTCCAGCGGAGGTTGAACATGGTCGCTCCCCTGACGCATCGCCCTCGGCTGTTGCTCGTCGAGGACGACGACCAACTCGGCCCGCTGATGGCGAAGGTGCTCGACGAGGTGTACGACGTGACGCTCGTCGCCGACGGCGGGGAGGCTCTCGAGGTGGCAACTTCTCGGACGTTCGACGTGATGGTCGTCGATCGGCGTCTTCCGTCTGTGGACGGGCTCACGATCGTCGAGACGCTGCGACGGGCGGGGGCGGGAGTTCCACTGCTCATCCTCACCGCGCTGGGCACGGTCCAGGACAAGGTGCGCGGCCTCGACGCCGGGGCCAACGACTACCTCGTGAAGCCGTTTGAGTTCGACGAACTGTTCGCTCGTCTCCGCGCCATCCGTCGCGTAAGCGGAGGAGAGGGGCCCTTTGTCCGCGTCGGCGAGTGGGAGTTCTATCCCGATTCCCGAGCGGTCTACTCGCCGTACGACGGACGCATCATCCTCACGGAGCGGGAGAGCTCTCTGCTCACCCTTTTCGCGGTCAACCCCCAGCGGACGTTCTCGCGCGACGACATCCTCCGCTCCGTTTTCTCGCCCGATGACACCCCGGGAGCCGTCGACACCTACGTGCACTACCTCCGCAAGAAGACCGACCCAGCCATCGTGCAGACCGTGCGCGGGCGGGGATACCGTCTGGGACTGATGTGAGCACCCAAAAGTACCCTCTCGACGCTGACGCCCTCCTCGTTCGCGCCGCCGCCCGGCGGGTCGCTCTCACCATCACTGTCGCCGTGTCGCTGCTCGTCGTGGCGGTCCTCGTGGCGGCCTTCTCGGTGGTGCTCACGCAGATCCCGCTCGGCGACCTCCTGCATCCCGGACCTCGTGAGACGGTCGTCGACATCGACGGAGTCGACATCCTGTTGGCGGGCACGCTGATCGGCGTGGCGGCCATCGCCTCGGCGGGGCTGCTCGGGTGGCTCGTCACCCGCCGGGCGGTGCGCCCCCTCGTGGACGCCCTCCGACGCCAACGTGAATTCGTGGCCGACGCCTCGCATGAATTGCGCACGCCTCTGGCGGTTCTGGATGCCAGGATCCAGGTGCTGCAGAGGTCCTTGACGCCGTCGGATCCCCATGCGTCCGTCGTCGCGGACCTCCGTGCCGACTCGCGCGCCCTCATCGGCGTGATGGCAGATCTTCTCGAATCCGTCGAAATTCCGAAGGACGCTGTGTCTGAACCCGCGCCGGTCGCACCGGTGGTGGAGTCGTCCATTGCCGCGATGCGGCTCCTCGCGCGTCAACGAGAAGTGACGCTCGTAAGCCGACTTTCCAGCGACGATCTTCGGGTCTCAATGCCCGCATCTAGCCTCCAGCGCTGCGTCGTCGCGCTGGTCGACAATGCGGTCAAGCACTCACCCGCGGCAGGGAAAGTCGTCGTCTCCGTGAGACGCGAGGGGCGTCACGTCCGCATCGATGTCACCGATGAAGGCCCCGGCATCCGAGGAATCAGCCCCGATCGAGTCTTCGACAGATTCGCTCGATCGGCCCATGCCGTCGGGGGCGGCGGGTCATCGCGAAGCGGGTTCGGCATCGGGCTGGCGCTCGTTCAGGATGCTGTCACGCGATACGGCGGATCCGCGATCGTCTCGACTACCTCGGATGCCGGCACGACGATGACTCTTCGCATCCCGGTGTCCCGGTAGGAGGTCCCCGCACCGGAATCCGCTTCTTTCTGAGTCGCATCTTAGGGCGGCCCTCCTACCGTGCCCCCATGACGATCTCCCTGCCCTCGGCCCGCGCGTCGAGACGCATCATGTCCAGCAAGGTGCCCCAGATCACCATCTGGTTCTGGATCATCAAGGTTCTCTGCACGACGGTGGGGGAGAGCTTCGCCGACTGGATCAATGTGACTCTCGGCGTCGGGCTGGAAGCCACATCCGTGATCTTCACCGTCGTGCTGGCGGCGGTCCTGACCTGGCAGCTGGCGCAGCGGCGGTACGTCCCGCTCGTGTACTGGCTCACGGTCGTCGTCGTCAGCGTCACCGGCACGCTCTACACCGACATCCTCACCGACGATCTGGGCGTGCCCCTCGCCGTCAGCGCGGCCGTTTTCGCTGGTCTGCTCGCCGTTGTGTTTGCGGTGTGGTGGCTAAGCCAACGCACGCTGTCGATCCACAGCATCACGACGACGCGACGCGAGCTGTACTACTGGCTCGCCATCCTCGTCACCTTCGCCCTCGGGACCGCGGCTGGCGACGGCATCCTCGAACTCACCGGGTGGAGCCCCGGAGTGTCGGTGCTATTGCCGGCAGGTCTGATCGCTGCTGTGTTCGTCGGGTGGAGGCTCGGCGCGAATGCCGTGCTGTCCTTCTGGCTGGCCTACGTCCTGACGCGTCCGCTCGGGGCCAACCTCGGCGACTGGCTCGGGTTCGACCCCTCGGAAGGGGGTCTCGGCCTGGGCGTCGGATGGACCAGCGTCATCTTTCTCATCGCGATCCTCGGAACGGTCGTTTTCCTCACGGTGACCCGCGCCGATCAGGCGAAACTGGCGCCAACCCCCGATCCGCGTCCGAAAGCCACCAGACGGGAACGTTGGATGCTCGCGTACTTCGCGATCGTCGGGGTCGTCGCCGTGGCAGTACTCAGCTGGGCGCATGCGCAGCCCCACACCACGGCAGCGGCGAGCGAAGAGGGTCCGAGCACCCACGCCACGCTGGCTCCCGGGCAGTCGGCCACCGCCAGCTTCCCCGCCAGCACCGTCGCCGGCTACCGGAACATCGTGCAGGAAACCCTGTCGATGGTGCGCAGCAACGACCAAGCAGGCGCGAAGACGCGTATCACCGACCTCGAAACGGCCTGGGATCAGGACCAGCCCACACTCGAGCCACGGGATGCCGCGGCATGGGCAGTGATCGACGGACGCATCGACGCGGTGCTGAAGGCCGTACGAGCCTCCGCGCCAGACCCCACCGCGGAGACGGACGCCCTTCAGACCCTGATGAACACCCTCTCGTCATGACCAGTACCCACCTTGTCGCCGCATCCGCGGGTCTGCTTCCCGACGCGGCATCCATCCTCCACGCGTTCGGGCCGTGGGTGCTCGCGGGGATCGCCGTCCTCATCTTCATCGAGTCCGGGGTCCTGTTCCCGTTTCTCCCGGGTGATTCGCTTCTCGTGACGGCGGCTGTCCTCGCCGGCCCCCTCGGGATCCAGCCGTGGCAGGTTCTCCTCGTTGGCATCCCCGCCGCGATCCTCGGCGACCAGACGGGCTACTGGCTCGGCCGACGATTCGGCAGACGTATGTTCCGAGAAGGCGCGCGTGTTCTGCGCCCCGAACGACTGCGAGACGCGGAACGGTTCTTCGAAAGATACGGCGGCGGGTCGCTGGTGCTCGGACGATTCGTACCAATCGTCCGCACGTACGTACCCGTCGCTGCGGGGACCGCGCACATGCCCTACCGGCGTTTTCTCGTGTGGAACACCGCGGGCGCGACCCTGTGGGTCGTGGGCATGACGGTCATCGGGCTCGTGCTCGGTGGCATCCCGTTCATCGTCGACAACATCGACGTATTGATGATCGTCATCGTGCTGATCTCCGTCCTGCCCGTCGTCTTCGCACTGGTGAGGAAGGGGCTGGCATCGCGTCGCGCGCGCAAGGAAGGTCCCGACGGCGAGACCGCTCCCGAGTCTGATTGACGCCCACGGGCGATGAAGAAAACCTCCCATCCCGAAGGACCGCATGCATATTCTCGAGGTCATCATCCTGGGGCTCGTTCAGGGCCTGACCGAGTTCCTCCCGATCTCCTCCAGCGCCCACCTGCGCATCGTGGGCGAGTTCCTCCCGTCGCAGACCGATCCCGGCGCGACGTTCACCGCCATCACCCAGATCGGCACCGAGCTCGCGGTGTTGCTGTACTTTCGCAAGAAGATCGGCCGCGTCATCTCGCGCTGGTTCCTCTCGCTGACCGGCCGTGTGCCGCGCAACGATCCGGATGCGCGCATGGGCTGGTACATCATCATCGGTACGCTGCCGATCGCCGTGCTCGGGGTCGCTCTGCAGACGCTGATCCGCGACACCTTCCGGAGCCTGTGGATCACCGCGATCGTGCTCATCGTCTTCGGCATCCTGCTCGGCCTCGCCGACCACTACGGCAAGCGCCGCCGCGACCTCGACGACCTCACCTACGCGCACGGCATCGCCTACGGTTTCGCCCAGGCCCTCGCCCTCGTCCCCGGCGTCTCCCGCTCCGGCGCGACCACCACCCTGGGCCGTGCGCTCGGTTACAACCGCACCGCTGCCGCCGAGTACTCGTTCCTGCTCGCCGTGCCGGCGGTGTTCGCGAGCGGACTGTACGAGCTCTACAAGAGCTTCGACGAGGGCACCGGTCCCTAC
>JAQZBG010000189.1 GCA_029239165.1 Microbacterium sp.
GGACAGCAGTGAGCTCCGCCACCCAGGCGGGGAGGTCGCTCTCTGTGCCGAGCACCCACACCCGCCGCGCGGCGTGGTCGAAGGCGGCGATGCGTGTGGCCCGCAGCCAGGAGCCGTCCGTCGCGTCGACGGTCCCGCTCACCGCCACACCGGCCGCGGCGGCGCCCGACTCGTAGTCGAGCCATCCGACCCAGCCACCGGAGAACGGCGGAAGGGTCGGATCCGACCGGGCGACATCCAGCGCCACGCCCCGCGGCAGTGACGAGCGCTCCCCCGTGCCGACGAAGCTCCACCCCTCCGTGGCATCCGCGCCGGCGTCGAGCCAGAAGACATCGGTGCCGCGCGCTTCGAGCACACGGAACACCGCCGACGGCTCCACCCAGCAGGGAAGAGGTCGAGCGGTCAGCTGTTCGGGCACCTTTCCAGCCTAGGACCGGGCCGCTCCCGTATTCTCGTGACGTGGACGACCTCCTGCTCTGGCTCCTCGACACCGTGCAGTCGATCGATCCGATCACGCGCACTCTGGTCGCTGGCCTGGCCGTCATGCTGGAGACCAGCATCCTGATCGGCCTCGTCATCCCCGGCGACACCATCGTCATCATCGCCTCGATGGGCGTCGCCACCGTGTGGGAGGGCATCGCGATGGGCGTCGCCGTCGTGATCGGCGCACTGATCGGCGAGAGCATCGGATTCTGGCTCGGGCGCTGGCTCGGCCCGCACATCCGTGTGTCGTGGCTGGGCCGGAGGATCGGCGAGCACAACTGGGTCAGGGCGGAGAACTACCTCGAGCGCCGTGGCGGCATCGCCATCTTCCTGTCGCGGTTCCTCCCTGTGCTGCACTCCCTCGTCCCCCTCACCGTCGGTATGAGCGAATACCCCTATCGCAAGTTCCTGGCCTGGACCGCTCCGGCCTGTGTGCTCTGGGCGACCGCGTACGTCAGTGTGACCTCCCTCGCCGCCGGCAGCTTCCGTGAGCTCGTGGATCGCGTGCACTTCGCGGGCTACATCTTCGTGGGCGTCATCGCCCTGTTCCTGCTGCTCGCGTTCCTCGGCAAGAAGCTGCTGCAGCGGATCGAAGCCCGCCACCAGGAGGCATCGGAGTCGACAGCCGACGCCGACGTGAAAGACTGAGCCAATGGCATCGGCTCCCCCAGCCCCCCGGATCCACTGGTTCGCCCGACTCGAGCATCGCCTCCATGTCTGGCGTGAAGGTCGTGCGCGCCGTCGCGGACGCGTCGCCACGATCCTCCCCTTCCCCGGCTACGGAGGTCCTGGCTGGGTGCGCGTCGTCGGTCGGGTGCTGATCGTGCCCCCGCAGCGTCGTACGCGCGACGGCGAGCCGGCGAGCGTGCGCGGCTGGCGCAGCTTCGTCGGCATCCCCGTCGGGTACGCGGCGGTGACCGTGCAGGTCGGAGAGACGACGCATCAGCTGGTCGCTGATCGCGGCGGTGTGGTCGATGCGAAGATCCCCGTCGACCTCGAGCCCGGCTGGCAGAACTTCACGATCTCGGTCGAGGGTCAGGAGCCGGTCGAGGCCGGCGCCTTCATCGTCGCGAAGGACACCACGTTCGGCGTCGTCTCCGATGTCGACGACACCGTGATGGTCACAGCCCTGCCGCGTCCCTTCATCGCGTTCTGGAACTCCTTCGTGCTCGACGAGCACGCGCGTCTGCCCGTCCCCGGAATGGCGGTGCTCCTCGACCAGTTGCTGCGGCAGCACCCCGGAGCGCCGATGGTTTACCTCTCCACCGGTGCGTGGAACGTCGCGCCGACGCTGTGGCGGTTCCTCGGTCGTCATCTCTTCCCTGCGGGGTCGATGCTGCTGACCGACTGGGGACCGACGCATGAGCGCTGGTTCCGCAGCGGGCGTGAGCACAAGCTCACCAACCTGCGGCGGCTGGCGACCGAGTTCCCCGACGTGAAGTGGCTGCTGATCGGTGACGACGGTCAGCACGATGAATCCATCTACTCGCAGTTCATGGACGAGCACCCCGACTCCGTCGCAGGCGTCGCCATCCGACGTCTGCTGCCCGCCGAGGCCGTGCTCGCCGGCGGCCGCGCCGACAGAGAGCCGCATTCCGAGGACGTGGCACCGTGGGTGAGCGCCGAAGACGGCGCGGGACTCCGCGACCTGCTCGGCGAAGTCGGCATCCTGAAGTGACGAGACCACGGCCGACATGCGCACACGCGTCGAGAGGGTGATCCCCCGCGAAGAATGGCTCCTCCGTGAGCGGGCACATCAGGAGCGCGCGGATGCCCTGACGGCCGCGCATCGTGAGCGCTCCTCCCGCGCGGAGAAGCACCCCGTCTGGGACTTCCTGTTCACCTACTACTCCTACAAGCCCGCGCAGCTGCGGCGCTGGCACCCGGGAGCCGGCATCGAGCTGCAGGATGCGCCTGACCGCCTCTCGTGGCGCTGGTATGCGCCGGGGGATACCGAAGACGGTGTCGTGCCGGACCCCCGATCCTTCGCCGAGGAGAAGGCGGAGCTCGCCGCGCTCGTCGAACGGATGCTGCGCCGCACGGCGTCGCGCCCCGGGCAGTTCGGTTGCTTCGGACTGCACGAGTGGGCCATGGTCTACCAGGCGGACGAGCACCGCCATGCCGTACCACTGCGCCTCGGACAGGCCGGCACGGACGCCGTCGTGGAGAGTCATGATCTGCGCTGCACGCACTTCGACGCCTTCCGGTTCTTCACCCCGGAAGCTGTCCCCCGCAACCGCACTCCCCTGAGCCGCGACGATCAGCCGCTGTTCGAGCAACCAGGGTGTCTCCACGCGGGAATGGATCTCTACAAGTGGGCGACGAAGCTCGGACCCCTCATCCCCGGGGAACTCCTCCTCGACTCGTTCGAGCTGGCGCGCGATATCCGGCTGCTCGACATGCAGGCCGCGCCGTACGATCTCTCCGCGTGGGACGTCATCCCCGTCCCGATCGAGACCCCGGAGGGCAAAGCGGAGTACGTCCGTCGACAGCGGGGGTTCGCCGAGCGCGGCGCGGCTCTCCGCACCGCTCTGCTGGAAGCCTGGCTCGGCGACGGCGCAAGAGCAGCGGCCTGAGCGTCACTCCGCCGGTTCGCAGTCGGTGCAGAGCGCCCAACGTGCCGATGCCGCAGACAGCTCTGTGCGCAGCGTGAGCACCCGCGTCGCTGCTTCTTCGAGCCGCTCCTCCGGCAGAGCGCCCGACTCGACCGCTGCCGCGATGCCTGCCGCCATCTTCCCCGCCGTCTGCGCGTCGGAACCCGCGATCATCAGCACCAGGTCGTTGCCCGCAGCGATCGCGGCCACGCCGTTCGCGACCGGATCCGCGTAGGCCGGGTTCCCCGAGGACAGCAGCATCCCGAGGTCGTCCGTCACCGCCACCCCGTCGAAACCCAGCTCCTCCCTGGCGATCTCGTGCCATTTCGGAGAGAGGGAGGCCGGCAGGGGGTCGACCGCCGTGTACGCGAGATGCCCGTACATGAGGAGAGCGGCTCCGGCATCGATGCCGGCCGCGAACGCCACCGCCTCGGTGCCGCGCCATTCCTCGAGCCCCATGCTCGTGCTCGGGATGGCGGAATGCGAGTCGCCGGGAGCGGCGCCGTGTCCGGGGAAGTGCTTGAGCGTCGAGGCGAGGAACTGTTCTTGGGCGGTGGTGGCGGCGTCCACCCGATCCGCGGCGCTCGCCGGGTCGGTGCCGAGAGCGCGCCCGTAGATGAATGTTCCGGAATCAGCCGTGAAGTCGGCGACCGTGCCGAAGTTCACGGTGATCCCGGCGCGGGATACCAGCGACCCGCGAGCCGTGAACGCCGCCGAGGTGGCGTCGACCGGGAGGCCCTTCAATGTGGTGGAGGCCGCGTATTCGTCGCCGCGCAGACGCGAGACGATGCCACCCTCCTGATCGACCGCGATCAGCGGAGGCAGAGCGGGATCGATGGTGAGCGCGGCGGTGAGTTTCTGCAGTTCGGACTCCGACGCGGGGATGTTGGCGCCCATCAAGATGAACCCGCCGAGACCGGACTCCATGTACGTCCGGAGCGCGCCGGGATCGGTTCCGGCGACATGTCCCATCACGACCGTCGAGGCTTGCTCGTCCACGGACATCTTCTGTGCCAGGACCGCGGCGTGCGCGGCCGGGCCGGTGGGCTCCGCGACCGCAGAGGCGCCGGAGGCGGCGTGCGACGCGGTGGCTGCGGAGGACGCGCACAGCGCAGCCGTCGCGACGACCGCCACGGCGCCCGCGGCCCATCGGCGGTATCGGGACATGACGGATCCTGCGCGGTACAGGCGAGTCAGCAGCCGAGCGCCTCGGCGATCGGCACGGCGGTGGCGGCGTCACCGTTGCCGAAGCGGATCGTCCGCCCGATGGTGCACGGACCGTGCAGCGATGCCGCGATGACCGCGGCGACATCTGCTCGCGACACGGCTCCGCTGCCCGCGGGATCGATCTGGATCCGAGCGGTCGGCTCGTCGAACGTGAGCGTGCCCGGAGCGAGGATCGTGCCTTCCAACCCGCTGCTGCGCAGATGCTCGTCGGCCGCCCACTTCGCGTCTGCATAGGGGAAGAACGAGTCGCCCGTTGGGACCCCGTGATCGGCCGTGGAGCCGAGCCAGGACACCATCACATAGCGGCGGACGCCCGCGCGCTCGGCCGCATCCATCGAGCGCTGCGCGGCGTCGCGATCCACCGCATACGTGCGCTCCGGGGATCCGCCCCCGGCACCGGCCGACCACACGACCGCGTCATGACCGCGGATGACCTCGGCGAGCTCCTCCACGTCGAGGTTCTCGATGTCGGCGACGAGGGCCCTCGCCCCCGCTGCTTCCACATCCGACGCGTGCTGCGGGTTGCGGATCACTCCGGTGACCTCATCGCCGCGGGCGACGAGCAGTGGCGCGAGCAGAAGGGCGATGCGGCCGTGGCCGCCGAAGACGATGATGCGCGACATACCTTCACCCTACGCGCACCCTCCGACTCAGCGGGGGGTCTGGTCGCTGTCGATCACGAACGCCTGCGGGTGGCTCGGCAGGTAGCGGACGACCACCGGCTCGCCGCTCGCCAGCGACACGTCGCGGTCCGGGTACACAGCGGGTGTGAAGAAGTTGCTCTCCAGCGTGTACTCGACACCTTCGGCGGTCGTGAAGGTCACCCAGTCCCCCTCCAGCGTGCCGGTGGTCGGACGGCCGTTGTCGGAGATGTAGGCCCGGGTGACAGGTACACCGCTGAGGCTCAGTATGCCGATCACGAGCGCGCCGACCATCAGAAGCGCCAACACGCGGGCCACGACTCGCACGAGAACGCTCCAGATCCGACCGCGCGGGGCTTCCGTGGGGTGCAGCAGGCCTTCCCGCTCCCGGATGCTCCGAAGCGCCTCACCCGGAACCGTACCTCGTACCGACAGCGCGAACAGCCCGAGGGTGGAGAATCCCGCGATGAAGACCATGGCGTAGCCGTGTGCCGCCGGGAAGTTCACCAGCCAGATGAGGGTGTCCATCGGGTTCATCGTGCCGACTCCTTCTCGAGGGTCACCGCGACGGTCTGCTGATCCTCCCGGCGATAGAAGGCCCACACCGGAGCTCCCACCTGGAGATGCGGGATCGCCTGGGGGTACACGAACACCGTCGTCTCCGCCTCCCATGTCGCCGCGCCTTCGGGCGCCATCAGCACGCGCAGCGCGAGTTCGCTCTGCCCCTCACGGCGTCGCCCCGTCGGCCGGACTTCGAGCACCGACGCCGGCACCTGAGTACCGCTGGTGCGCGCCCGCACCTGTCTGGGGTCGATCAGCCCCCGATCGATGCGCCACTGCAGCATCGCGTCCCGGACGGCGGGATCGCTCAGCTCCGCGAGTTCGACCGTGTCCTGATCGGACAGGCTGTAACGCACCGGGAGAGGCAGCCCCACCTGGAGCGTCCCCAGATCCGTCGGCTGCACCAGCATCCTGAGCTG
>JAQZBG010000190.1 GCA_029239165.1 Microbacterium sp.
CGGAGCAGCGAGACCGAGCGGACGCTCGAGTCGCCGTAACCGCTCGAACCCGTCGGGCGCTCGCCGGCTGCCCGTTGGGGGCGCTGCCCGTCAGCGGCGGGTGAACGTGAGCAGCGTCACCGAGAGCGTGGCGCCCTCTTCCCCATCCGAGGTCACTGTCGCCTGCGTCACGGCTGCCAGCCGCGGGCCCGCGCGCAGGTCGTCCAGGATGCGGGTCGCCGCAGCGACGTCGGCCGCCTCGACCCCGAGGGTGACGGAGATCTGCTGCGCGTCGGCCTCGGCCGGCTCCACCGATGCGGCTGCATCTTCGGCGGGCGGCGTTGTGGCGTCCGGTGCCGGAGTCTCCTCCGCGGCCGCGTCGGGAGCAGGTGCCGCGGTCTCGTCTTCGCCGACGGTGACGCGTGGCGCAAAGGGCTCGACCGTACCGGGAGCGATGGATGTCACGGTGCCACCGTGCGCGCGCGCCGCCTCGACGGCGAGAAGGAGCACGTCGTCCAGGTATGCGGCGGGCGGGATCTCGGCTCGCAACTCGGTGACGGTCGCGTCAAGCTGAGTCATGTCGGCGGCCTGTGCGGTGAGGGTGTCGAGCACCGTCTGCTGCGTCCTGTTCTGGTCGGCGACATCGTCGGCCGACGCCCAGGTGGCGGACGCGCCGGAGAACATCGGGAGCGCGACGACGACGATCCCGAGGAGCAGGATCGCGAGCGACGCGGCCGCCCCGATCACGTTCACGAGTTGCTTGGTCACAGGGTCACTCCGGTTCCGGCGCGAAGGCGCCCGTGTAGACCGACTGATCGATATCGAGCCGAACCGTGTAGGTGAAGACACCCTCGGCCGAGACGAGTTGCTCGGGTTCGGCGGAAAGCACCGCCGGCACGGCGCGCAAATCGCGCGTCGCCTGCACGAAGTCCACCGGGGCGGCGCTGGTGAACGTGACGGTTCCGGAGACCCCCGATGCCGTGGCCGGGTCGGCGTCCGGCGCGGGGACCGGACCCGCCTCGAGCGCATACTCGCTGATCACCACCCCACTCGGCAGGTTCACGGCCACGAGCTCGAGCACGGGCACCCATTCCAGGTCGCCCGCCATCGCCTCGACCCGCATCCCTTCGAGTGCGCTGCGGGTGGACAGCGCCTCGCTGACGTGAGCGAGCTCGGCGATGCCGACGAGGATCTGTTGAGTTCTCGTCTGCTCCGCGGCGAGGCGGACGGATGCGGCGATGTTCGCGGCGACGGCGCCGCCGACCGCCAGCACGGCGACGGCCAGCACGCCCAGGCCGATGAACACCCACGTGCGCGCCCGCGCCAGCATGTCGCGGCGGCGCCGCTCCGACGGCGGGAGAAGGTCGACGCGCGGCAGGGCGCCGAGCGGCAGGACCGGGGTGCGGGTGGCGAGCAGGCTCATCGGGCGCCTCCGAGCAGCAGCGAAGCGGTGCCCGCGAGTCGTGCGTCGACATCGGGTGGAAGAACGAGGTGGGAGCTCGGGGCGATCAGTCCGGATGCCGCCACCGGGAGAACGGCGGTCTCCACGACCTTGGCGATCGCCTCGAGCAGCCGCGGATGAGCGGCGTGAGCACCCGCGACCCAGGTGACGTCGATCGGTACGGCGTCGGGGCGGTCGCGGTAGAACGTGACGGTGCTGCGCAGGCGCCCGACCATGTCGATCAGGGCCGCCTGGACCGCGGGATGCAGCGCGGCCGCTTCGGGAATCGGCGCGGGCTCGGGCGCGACGGCCGGAGGCGCGGCCGGCGCCGCGGCTGGACCGGCGGGGTACTCGCCGGTGTCGGCGCTCCGGCCTCGGCGGTACGCCGCGCGCGAAGCCGCGACGACGGCGGGCGCGGGCTCGACGGGTTCGACGGGGACGGGAGTCGCGACGGACGCGGCAGCGGCGGATGCGGCGCCCGCTTCATCCGCCACCCGTCGCTCCTCGGCCGTCGGTGCCGGAGCGACGATATCGATGGGGACGACACGGACGAAGCGCGGGATGCCTCCCGTCGCGATCACGATGTGGGTGGTGTGCTCGCCGATCCCCAGGAACAGCCCTGTCTGTTCGGGGCCGCCGAGAGCGGAGAGGGCGCGGGCCTGTCCGAAGGCGACGAGGTCGATGGTGGTCGCGCGCAGTTTCGCCTGCTCGAGCGCGCCGACGAGCTCTTCCATGTGCTCCGCCACGGCGGCCACGAGCAGCCCGTGCACACCCCGGTCGTCCTGGCGGGTGGGTACGAAGTCGAGCACCGCCTGGTCAACCGGCACCGGCAGGCGGTCCTGCACCTCGAAGGGCAGGGATTGGCGGATGTGCACGGGATTCGTGAGCTGCGTCGAATGCTCGCGCACGAGGATGCGGCGGTTGCCGACGCCGAGCACGACCTCGCGGCTGGAGATGCGCGCATCGGCCCAGAGTCGCTGCAGGGCGACGGCGACGGCATCGCGATCCAGGATCTCGGAGTCCTTCGCGGCGCCCTCCGGCAGTGGCACCTCGCCGGCGGCGACGATCATCGGGGCGCGCCCGACGCTGACCTCGACCGCGCGGACGCTCGTCTCGGTGATCTCGACCGCCACCTGGGTCTTGGCCATCAGCGCACCGCTTTCCCGTGTGCGGGGCGCATCACAGCACTCCGAGCAGGGTGAGGTACGCGCGCCCGAGGGTCTCGCCGGCGAATACGCCGATCCACGATCCTGCCACGATCCACGGGCCGAACGGCACGGCCGTCCGGCGGCCCGCGCGCCGCGCGGCGATGAGGACGATGCCGTACACCCCGCCGAGCAGGAATGCCGCGAACGCGCCCACCGCCAACGTGGGCCAACCGATCCAGGCGAGCATGAGCCCGGTGACGGCGGCGAGGCGCACATCGCCCCCGCCCATCCCGTCAGGGCGCGCAAGACGCAGCAGCAGGTAGAACCCGTAGAGGACGCCTGCACCGATGAGCGCGCGCAGCAGAGCCGCCCAGTCGGCGCCCAGGGCGCAGGCGGTGGTCAGCAGCAGGAGGCAGGCGATGAAGGCCGAACCCGTGATGCTGTGCGGGAGTCGGAAAGTGTCGAGGTCGATGACCGTCAGTACGAGTCCGGATGCCGCGAACCACAGGTAGGCGGCGAGGACGAGCAGCTGCGCCGCGATCGGGGCGGAGAAGGCGGCGGATGCGGGCGCGGTGCCGAGGAGACCGGTCACCGCGGCCCACCACAGTGCGAACGCCATGAACGTGAGCCCCGTCGCGGCCTCGATCGCCGGGTAGCGGGCCGAGATCCGTGTGCGGCAGGCGGCGCAGCGTCCGCGCAGGAGCAGCCACGAGAGCACGGGCACGTTCTGCCACCAGCGCACTGGTGAGTCGCACGACGGGCAGCGGCTCTCGCGCAGCAGCGAGATGCCCGCGGGCACGCGGTAGGCCACGACGTTGAGGAACGACCCGATGACGATGCCGAAGACGGCGGCGAAGCCCGCCAGGGCGAGAAGGAGCGGGGGCACGAGCGAGGTCACGGTGCGGCCACATCCCGCCGGGAGACGACGGCGCCCAGGGTGTACTCGCCGGTGTTGACGACGACGGGCGTGCCGCCGTAGCCGCCGTCCGGAGGGGTCATGCCCGGCAGGCTCATCAGCTCGCCCTTGATGGTGATCTGACCTCCGGAGTCGAACCCGTTCGTATACAACGAGCCGAGGAGGACGCCACCGCCCGAGACCGACAATCGGCACGGCGTGTATATGAGCGACTTGACACCGACGAGGTTGGCGCCGTTCGTATTGAAGTTGGTCGCATCGACGCCGGCCGGGCAGGACGGCTTGGCGTCGGCCGTGGTGTCCTCCGTGATGAAGTACACCTTCGGAGACGCGCCGGTCGCCGATGTCATCGTCAAGCCGGTCGTATCGAACTTCTTGGCGAGGAACACGACGTTCGACGCCTTCAGCATGGGAGCCGGGTTGCCGCCGGCGTTCGAGGTAAGCAGGTCGCATGCGCGGGCGTCGATGACGACGGTCCCGGTGTAGTTCGCCAGGTCCTTCCATCCGCGGTTGCTCCCGCCGACGTACGTACCCTTGACATCCCACCCCGTGTGTTGGTTGTAGTACTCGCACGTGTCGGTAGCGTTCGCGGTGACCTTGCGCAGCGTGACGACGACGGCACCGGGCCAGTCCGTCGCTGCGTACTTGTAGTCGTACCAACCCGGAAGGGCGGGCGGGGCCGGCGGAGTGACGTCGGTGTTGATGACACCGCCGTCGATGCGGCCACTGCTGGTCACGTCGGGAGTGATGCTGCGGGGAAGCGTAACGGAGCCGTCGATAACCCGCGGCACCCGGACCCCTCCGTTTGCGAAGACGTCCGCATGGATGCGGGCGCTCCCGAAAGCGAAGTCGACGGGCCCGCCGGTGCGGACGACGGAGCGAGGCGACCCGGCGGTGGCGCTCCCGATGGCGCTGTTGAGCTTCGTGGTTCCCGTGCCCGCGGCGATGATGTCGCCCAGCACGGTTGTTTCGCCGCCCGCAAAGGTGATGTTCCCCGCGGCGTAGATGTCGCCGGTGACGTTGCAGCCGTCGCTCGACGTCACGTCACCCCCCACGATGAGATTTCCGGGTATGCCGAGACGGCATCCGAACGGGCCCTTCACCGAAACGACCTGCGGCTCGTTATTGCCGTTGGCCAGCAGGGTCACCTGGCCCATGGTTGAGCCCTCGTAGAGCACGAGACCCACGGGGGTCAGAGACGGGTCCTTCACCTCGGTGGTCTCGGCGACGAGCGTGTAGACGGCCTGCACTCGCGTCGACGATCCACCGGCCGTGCCGGTGGAGGTGAGGGTCGCCTCCGTGCGAGCGGGGTTGCAGGCAACCGTCGCCGCGTACGTCCCCGTCGACAGCGTGCCGGCGGGGACGGTCGTGGCGCAGACATCGCCCGATCTTGCCGCAGCCACCGCGGCGGCGAGGCCGGCGTCCGCGGCCCCTTGCGATTGCAGGGTTCCGCGGACCCCGACGGTGCTGCGCGTCGTGTTGACGACGGCGGCCGAGAGGGTGACGGCCAGCAGTCCGAGGACGAGCGAGACGATCAGGACCGAGATGAGGGCGGAGCCGCCATCGTCGGGGCATCGCCGGGTCGGAGTCACCAGCATCGCGGGACCGGTCCCTTCTGCGCGGCCAGCGCGAGTGCCGTGCCCGACACGGGCGCCAGAGATCCGTCGCTGAGCTGGGGCTGCACACTCGTCGCGACGGCGAGGTCCCAGCTCACGGTGCCGCCGGCGGCGGTGAAATATGGGCGGGGGGCTGACGGGGCCGTGGCGGCGGAGGTCTGCTCGACGTGGTCGGCCAGGACGCCCCACGATGCGGCCGGAAGCGCGGCGCTCGCGCCGCCGGCGAGTACGGCGGACGTGCGCGTCCGCAGCTCGAAGTCGCCATCGGCGCCGGTGCGGCGACCGGTCGCGTCGAACGTCTCGAGGTCGACGACTGCCCACGCGCGGCACTCCCAACCCGAGGCTCCTGCGGCTACGAGCGCACGGAGCACGGTGCCACCGCCGGTCAGCGGCTGCACCGTCGCCGCCTGAGCGTTGCGGATCGAGGTCGTCAGCGACGTGCTGATCGCCTGCACGCGACCGGTCGCCAGGTCGCGGTCGCGCGTACCGGCGTTCGCCTGCAGGGTGCTCGCGAAGATCGTGGCGACGAGGCCGAGCAGCATCGTGCCGACGAAGAGGGAGATGAGCAGCTCGACGAGGGAGAGTCCCGCGTCGCCGGGGATGTCGTCGAGTGCGTCGGCGGGGGCGGCGTCGGGTGCGTCGGCCGGTGTCGGGGAGATCACGGGGAGGTCACCACGATCTTGCTGGCCATCGTGACGAGGGGAGCGGCGGGCGAGGAAGCATCCGGATCCCGGATGACGACGGTCAGGGTGACCGCGGCGGGATAGGTCGG
>JAQZBG010000191.1 GCA_029239165.1 Microbacterium sp.
GCCGGAGTCGTGTACTTCGGTCAGAACGTCGGCGAAGGGCTCCCGGAGCTCAGCGCGGCGATCCTCGACGCGAACCCCGACGCCCTGATCGGCATCGACGAGGAAGGCGGGAGCGTCACCCGACTCGAGTCCGCCACCGGATCGACGGTTCCGGGAGCGGCCCAGCTCGGCCTGCTCGACGACCTGATCGCCTCGGAGAGGACCGGCGCAGAGCTCGCCCGTCGCGTGCGCGCGGCCGGCGCCAACGTGGTTCTCGGCCCGGTCGCCGACGTCAACACCGACCCGCGCAACCCGGTCATCGGCGTGCGGGCGTTCGGCGACGACGAGGAGCTCGTGTCGCGGCACGTGGTCGCGACGATCGACGGCATCCAGGATGCGGCGGTGGCCGCGTGTGTCAAGCACTTCCCGGGTCACGGCGACACCCACATGGACTCGCATCACTCGCTTCCGGAGATCACGCTCGATCTCGAGGAGTTCGAACGCGTGCACCTCGAACCGTTCCGTGCGGCGGTCGAGGCCGGCGTCGACGCGGTGATGACCGCCCACATCGTGGTTCCTGCGTGGGGTGAGCAACCCGCGACGCTCAACCCCCGCGTGCTCGGCATGCTGCGCGACTGGGGCTACGAGGGCGTCATCATCACGGACGCGCTCGACATGGCGGCCATCCGCGAGACGGTCGGACTCGGAGGGGGAGCAGCCCTGGCGCTCGCCGCCGGCGCCGACCTGCTCTGCATCGGGAACCCGACCAACCCCGGCGATGCCGCGCTCCCCGACCAGGACGAGCGGGACTTCCGCGCTGCCAGGGACGGCATCGTCGCTGCACTGCGCGATGGTTCGCTCTCGCGTGAGCGCGTCGAGGAGGCCGCCAGACGGGTCGCCGCCCTGGCCGCCAAGCTCCGCGCCGCCGCAGACCGCGACCAGGAACCCGCAGACGACTTCGACGCCGCGGACACGGTTCGGCGCGTGCTGACGGTCACGGGCGACCTCCCTGCGGCGTCCGAACTCGCCGTGATCGATGCGCGCCGCCGCTCGACCCTCGCGGTGGACAGCGCAGGGTCGTACGTCGCGAACGCGCTCGCCGAAGACGGTCTGCGGGTGCGCCTCGATGTCGCGTCGGCCCCGCTCGTCGAGCAGGATCGTGTGTTGGAAGAGGTGATCGCAGCCCCCGGCACCACGGTGCTGCTGATCGACCGCCCCGATACGGATACCGCGCAGCGGGCGCTCGTCGAGCGGGCAGCACTGCGTGATCCGGCAGCGGTGGTCGTCAACGTCGGTCTCCCGGCGGCGACTCCGCTGCCGTTGCCGACCGTCGAGGTCGCCGCTGCCAGTAGGCTCGGTGCGCAGATGGCGCGCGAAGCACTTCTGGGGCGCTTCGCCGTACGGCAGAGGACGACCAGCGCCGGTTGAGGACAGGATCACTGCATGGACGACGACGTTCTGGCACGTGTGCGGCGCTCACTCCCGAAGCTGAGCGCGGCGGAGGCGCGTGTCGCGGAGACGATCCTCGGCGACCCGACGCTCGTCGTCGATCTCGCCATCAACGATCTCGCCCAGCTGTGCCGCACTTCGCTCTCGACAGTGGCGCGCTTCTCCCAGTCGCTGGGCTACACCGGATATCGAGAACTGCGCGTGGCGGTCGCGCGCGCGATCACCCTCGCGCAGGCGCAGCAGGCGCGGTTCGGTCTGGACACGACGGCGATCGATCCGGATGACGGACCGATGGCCATCGCCGCCAAGCTCGCCGCGCAGGAGATCGACGCGATCGAGAAGACCGCACTCGCCCTCGACGCCGCGGCCCTCGACCGCGTCGCCCGAGCGGTGGTCGACGCCCGTCACATCGACCTCTTCGGACAGGCGGCATCGTCGCTGACGGCGCAGGATCTACTGCTGAAGCTGTCGCGTATCGGGTGCTCCGTCTCGCATTCGCCGGATCCTCATCTCGCGGTGACGACGGCTTCGCTGCGGACCAGCGACGACGTCGCGATCGCGTTCTCGCACGGCGGTGAGACCGCAGAGACCCTGCGCGCGCTCGAGGTCGCGCGGGACGCGGGTGCGCTGGCTGTCGCGGTCACCGGTGTCGCGGATTCCACGTTGGCTCTCGCGGCGGATGTGGTGCTGCTCACCCATGCTCAGGAGTCGCCGTTCCGGATGGCGGCGATGTCGAGCCGCATCGCCCAGCTCGCCCTGGTCGACGTGCTCTTCGTGCGCGTCGTGCAGCATCGCGGCGAGCCGGTCGCCGTGTCGCTGCAGCGGACCCATGACGCGGTCCCGGCGCGTCGCCGCTGACCCTCGCGGCGCTCAGTCGACGTGGTCGCGGGTGCTGAGGAGCGCGCGGGTCGCGATGCGGTGCCCGCGGGCGACGCTCCCGGTGAGGGACAGCCCCGTCAGCACCCCGGCGAGGAATCCGGCAGCGAAGGCATCTCCCGCACCGATGGTCTCCACGACCGGGGCGTCGAGCGCGTCGCTCTCCGCCCGCTCGGCGCCGTCGAAGGCGACCGCTCCGCGGGAGTCGGTCACCGCCAGGTACCGCGGCTGAGGGAACAGGGCGCGCAGCTCCTGCGGATCGCTGGTGCCGAACACGGCCTCGGCATCGGGCCGCGTGCAGAACACGACGTCGGCACGGCGGGCGAAGTCGGAGACGATCGCTCTGCCCTCCGCCTCGCGGCCGCGCCACAGTGCCGGCCGCCAGTTCAGGTCGAAGCTCACCAGCTGGTCCGGATGCCGATCCGCGAACAGCGCTTCCTGGGCGGAGAGGGCGGACGCGGAGATGGCGGGCGTGATCCCGGAGGTGTGCACGAGAGCAGCCTCGACGAGGAGCGCCGATGCCACCGGCGCAGTCAGCGTGTCGGGCGACATCGCGGAAGCGGCGGAGCCTGCGCGGTAGTAGTGCATGGTCCCGTCGACCGCGCCGTCCGGCCTGGCTTCGAGCTCCTTGACGTACAGCCCGGTCGGAGCGTGTGCGTCGACCTCCACAGCAGCATCGTCGATCCGGTGCGCGCGCAGTTCCGCCGTGAGGAAGCGGCCGAATCCGTCGTCTCCCACGCGTGACAGGACGGCGGTGCGGATGCCGGCGGATGCCAGGGCGATGGCGGTGTTCCACTCGGCTCCGGCCAGGGAGCGATGGAAGGTTCGGCACTCCTCCAGCGGTCCGGCGGTGGCGGCGACGAGGGCGACCATGCCCTCACCGAAGCAGACGGCGAGCGGTGTGGAGTCGGGCACGATCTGGAGACTACCGGAACGCCCTGCGCGGCGCCGATACCGGATCGCAACCTGGATGCGTTTGGCATCTGCCGATCTGCTGGGTACCGTCTAGTCATCACCGTCGCCGAGGCGAAGAAGCCTCGGGACGCGCAAAGAAGCGCCCGACAGGGAAGGTCACACAATGCACCAATCAGTCAAGCGTCGGCGAGGATGTCGACGGCACGTTCGTGTTCGCGGCTTCGTCCGACCCCGCCAGCCTCGACCCCGCCTTCGCGCAGGATGGCGAGAGCTTCCGCGTCTCGCGCCAGATCTTCGAGGGTCTGGTGGGCACCAAGCCCGGCACGGCGGATCCGGCACCGCTCCTCGCCGAGGAATGGGAGTCGTCCGACGACGGTATGTCCCACACCTTCACGCTGAAGGAGGACGTGACTTTCCAGGACGGCACCCCGTTCAACGCGGAGGCCGTCTGCGTGAACTTCGACCGCTGGTTCAACTGGACCGGTCTCGCCGCCTCCGAGGCGTTCGGGTACTACTACAACAAGCTGTTCAAGGGTTACGCCTCCAACGCGGCAGATGCCGTGTACAAGTCGTGCACCCCCGATGGTGATTACTCGGTCACGATCGAGCTGAACAAGCCGTTCGCCGGTTTCATCCCGTCGCTCTCGCTGCCGTCGTTCGCGATGCAGAGCCCGTCGGCGCTGCAGGAGTTCGGAGCCGACGAGGTCGCCGGCTCCGCCGAGGCGCCGCAGCTGTCCGAGTACGCGATGGGACACCCGGTCGGTACCGGCCCGTACCAGTTCGACGAGTGGGCACCGGGCGAGCAGGTCACGCTCAAGGCCTACGACGACTACTGGGGCGAGGCCGGGCAGATCGACGAGATCATCTTCCGCACCATCGACGACCCGACCGCTCGCCGCCAGGCGCTCGAGTCCGGCTCGATCGACGGCTACGACCTGGTCGGTCCCGCCGACACCAAGGCTCTCGCGGACGACGACTTCACGATGGTGTCGCGCCCGCCGTTCACGATCCTCTACCTGGCGTTCAACCAGGCGCTCCCGGAGCTGCAGGACCCGAAGGTCCGCGAGGCGCTGTCGTACGCGGTTGACAAGGACGCGCTCATCAGCCAGGTGCTCCCTGAGGGCACCGAGAAGGCGACGCAGTTCGTGCCGGAGGTCGTCAACGGGTACAACCCCGATGTCACGACCTACGACTACGACCCCGAGAAGGCAAAGGAGCTGCTGGCCGAGGCCGGCTACGACGAGGCCAACCCGCTGAAGCTCACCTTCAATTACCCGGTCAACGTCTCGCGTCCGTACATGCCGGACCCCGAGCAGATCTACACCGTCCTGTCGTCGCAGCTGTCCGAGGTCGGCGTCGAGACCACCCCGGTCTCGGAGGAGTGGGTCGAGTACCTCGACCGCACCACCGGCACGGCGGATCACGGCATCCACCTGCTCGGCTGGACCGGCGACTACAACGACACCGACAACTTCGTCGGCGTCTTCTTCGGACAGAAGAGCTCCGAGTGGGGCTTCGACAACCCGGAGCTGTTCCAGAAGCTGACGGAGGCGCGCGGCGTCTCCAGCCTCGAGGAGCAGACGCCGCTGTACGAGGAGATCAACGAGATGGTCGCCGAGTTCATCCCCGGCGTCCCGCTCGCGCACCCGGCGCCGACGCTGGCGTTCGACCCGCGCGTGGAGAGCTACCCGGCCAGCCCGGTGAACGACGAGGTCTTCACAGACATCGTCCTCACCAAGTAGTCGGCCTGACCACCTGATATGCCGAGTCCCGGTCCTGCGCACATGCGCGGGACCGGGGCACGGCGTACCTTCTGATCGACGGAGATCTTCGTGCTGCGCACCATCGGCAGGCGACTGCTGTTCCTCATCCCCACTCTGTTCGGGCTCAGCATCCTGCTGTTCGCCTGGGTCAGAGCCCTCCCCGGCGGCCCTGCGGTCGCCCTTCTCGGCGAGAAGGCCACCCCCGAGGCCGTCGCCAGGGTCAACGAGCTCTACGGCTTCGACGAACCCCTCATCCAGCAGTACTTCACCTGGATCGGGCGTCTTCTCCAGGGCGACTTCGGGACGTCAATCCAGACGAACCGCCCCGTCGTCGAGGAGTTCATGCGTCGCTTCCCGGCGACGCTCGAGCTGAGCGTCATGGCGTTGATCTTCGCGATCGGCGTCGGGATCCCGCTCGGATACTGGGCCGCTCGCCGTCACGGCAAGCTCACCGACCATGCGTCGGTGGTCCTGAGCCTGATCGGCATCACCATCCCGGTGTTCTTCCTGGCATTCATCCTGAAGTACGTGTTCGCCGTGCAGCTCGGATGGCTGCCGTCGGACGGCCGTCAGGATCCGCGAATAGACGCCACCCATCCCACCGGGTTCTATGTGTGGGACGGCATCATCACGGGCGAGTTCGATGCCTCCTGGGATGCGATCCTGCATCTGATCCTGCCGGCGCTCGCGCTGGGCACCATCCCGCTCGCCATCATCGTCCGCATCACCAGGGCCAGCGTCCTCGAGGTGCAGAACGCCGATTACGTGCGCACCGGGCGGGCGAAGGGCGTCGGATCCCCGACGCTGCGCAACCGCTTCATCCTGCGCAACGCCATGCTGCCGGTGATCACGACGATCGGCCTGCAGACCGGACTCCTGATCTCGGGCGCCGTGCTCACCGAGACGGTGTTCGCATTCCCCGGTATCGGCTCCTTCCTGGCGAGGGCGATCTTCACCAGGGACTTCCCGGTCCTCCAGGGATTCATCATCTTCATCGCGATCGCGTACGCGCTGATCAACCTGGCGGTCGATGTCTCCTACAGCTTCATCGACCCGAGAGTGAGGGTGCAGTGATGTCCCTCGTCATCGTCCGAAAGGAGGCGGTCTCATGAGTATCGCCCTCCCACCCGCCCAGGGGCCGTCGGCCGAGAGCGGCGGCAGCATCGATACCGTCGCGATCGCCCAGGCCGACCTCAAGAGAGGTTCCGGCGGGTTCTGGCGGGATGTGTTCCGTCGTCTCCGCCGCAATCCGACCGCCTGGATCGGTGCGGTCATCGTCCTGCTCTTCCTGCTGGTCGCCGCTCTCGCTCCCTGGCTTGCTCCGTACCCGGAGACGGCACTTCCCGGCGCGAAGTACATCACGCCGACCCACATCCCCGGTCCTGGCGAGGTACCGGGGTTCCCGCTGGGGCTCGACCGCTTCGGCGGCGACGTGTTGTCCAAGTTGATCTGGGGTGCGCAGGCCTCCCTCATGATCGGCGTCATCTCCACCGCGATGGGACTCGTCGGCGGCATGATCCTCGGCCTCCTCGCCGGCACGTTCGGCGGGTGGGTCGACACGCTCATCATGCGCGTCGTCGACATCATCCTCTCCGTGCCGAACCTGCTGCTGGCGGTGTCGATCGCCGCGATACTCGGGCAGACGCCGTTCGCGGTGATGATCGCGATCGGTGCCTCTCAGGTGCCCATCTTCGCCCGGTTGCTCCGAGCGTCGATGCTGCAGCAGCGTTCGAGCGACTACGTCCTCTCGGCGCAGACGCTCGGTCTCGGACGCGGCAGCATCACGATGTCGCACGTGCTGCCGAACTCCATCGGACCGGTGATCGTCCAGGGCACCCTGACGCTGGCGACCGCGGTGATCGACGCGGCCGCGCTGTCGTTCCTCGGTCTCGGCGGCGGAGGCCCGGCGACCGCCGAGTGGGGGCGCATGCTCACATACGCACAGGCCGAACTCGCGATCGCCCCGTGGTTGGCGTTCCTCCCCGGAATCTGCATCGCCGTCACCGCGCTCGGCTTCACCCTGCTCGGTGAAGCGCTGCGCGAGGCGATGGACCCACGGACGAGGGCGCGATGAACGCCCGCGACGAAGGCGCGATGCGCGCCGCGAAGGAGAATCAGATGTCGTCCGAGCCGCTGCTGTCGGTCCAGGGGCTCGCCGTGGACTTCGCCACCATGGACGGCGTGGTGCACGCCGTCGAGGGCGTCGACCTCGAGATCCGGCCGGGCGAGACGGTCGCGATCGTGGGCGAGTCCGGTTCGGGCAAGTCGACGACGGCCATGGCCATCATCGGTCTGCTGGCCGGGGGAGGGAAGATCGCGTCGGGCAGCATCCGGCTCGACGGCAAGGAGATCTCCCACGCACCGGAGCACGAGCTCCGCACGATCCGCGGTCGCGACATCGGCCTGGTGCCGCAGGATCCGATGTCGAACCTGAACCCGGTCGCGAAGATCGGCACCCAGGTGGCGGAGACGCTGCTCGCGCACGGGCTCGCCACGCGGCAGAACGTGCAGGCGAAGGTGGTCGAGGCGTTGACTGCCGCAGGCCTCCCCGATCCGGAGCGGCGTGCCAAGCAGTATCCGCACGAGTTCTCCGGCGGCATGCGCCAGCGCGCCCTGATCGCGATCGGTCTGGCGTGCAAGCCGCGGCTGCTGATCGCCGACGAGCCGACCAGCGCACTCGATGTCACGGTGCAGCAGACGATCCTCGACCAGATCGGCGCCATGACGCGCGAGCTGGGAACGGCGGTGCTGCTCATCACGCACGACCTCGGCCTCGCTGCGGAGCGGGCCGAGCGGGTGATCGTGATGCATCGCGGCAAGGTCGTGGAACAGGGAGCGGCGCGGCAGATCCTCGAGGATCCGCAGCATCCGTACACGCAGTCGCTCGTGCAGGCGGCGCCCTCGGTCGCGGTCGCGAGACTGCAACCGGAGGCGTTCCAGGTGAAGGAACGGATCACCGAAGCAGAGGCCTCCGCAGAGGCCGCACCGGTCGACAACATCGTCGAGATCGAGAACCTCACCAAGGTCTATCCGGTGCGGGGCCGCGGCGAGGACTTCGTCGCCGTGGACGACGTGTCGCTGGTGATCCCGCGCGGGGAGACGGTGGCTATCGTGGGGGAGTCCGGTTCGGGCAAGACCACGACCGCTCGGATGCTGCTGAAGGTGATCGAGCCGACGAGTGGGCTGATCCGCTATGAGGGCAAGGACATCTCGTCGCTGAGCAAGGCGGAGACGAAGGAGTTCCGGCAGCAGGTGCAGCCGATCTTCCAGGATCCGTACTCGAGCCTGAATCCGATGTTCACGATCGAACGACTGATCGCCGAGCCGCTCGACTTCTACAAACGGGGGAGCAGCGCCGACCGGCGCAAGCGCGTCCGACAGCTGCTCGACGACGTGGCGCTGCCGCAGTCGATGCTGCGACGGTATCCGTCCGAGCTGTCCGGCGGACAGCGGCAGCGTGTCGCGATCGCCAGGGCGCTCGCGTTGTCGCCGGATCTGATCGTGTGCGACGAGCCGGTGTCGGCGCTGGACGTGCTGGTGCAGGACCAGATCCTGACCCTGCTCGGTGACCTGCAGCGCGAATACGGGCTGAGCTACCTCTTCATCTCGCACGACCTCGCGGTGGTGCGTCTCATCAGCGACTACGTGTGCGTGATGAAGGACGGGAAGCTCGTCGAGGCGGCGACCTCGGAGGAGATCTTCACGAACCCGCGCGACCCGTACACGCGGCGCCTGCTGGCGTCGATCCCCGGCAACGAGCTGAACATCGCGTCCTGAGATCACCGGGTCGGCCGCGCGCCGATCCGGTGTTCGGATGCTCATACCGCAGCATCCGAGATTGGTCAAGGACTCCGCTTGCCATGTCGCACAATCGTGCGTATAGTTGGTAGTTGCGCTCGCTTCTCCCTGCCCTCATATGGTGGTCGGCATCTGCTGAGTTCCCGGGCGCACACTCCACCTGACGACAAAGGAATCGAGAAGCCCTGCGGGGCTCACGGAGGTTATTCCCTTGGCTGCTGCTCGCAACGCATCCACATCCACCACCACCAAGAACGGACGCGGAGCTTCCCGTCTTTCGTTCGCCAAGATCTCCGACACGCTGAC
>JAQZBG010000192.1 GCA_029239165.1 Microbacterium sp.
GGATCCGGCAGCGGAGACGACTCGGGCCTCCAGACGGTGACCGAGGGCAAGCTCACCATCGCGACCGGTGAGCCCAACTACGAGCCCTGGTTCGTCGACGACGACCCCTCCAACGGCGAGGGCTTCGAGGGCGCGGTCGCGAACGCCGTCGCGGAAGAGCTCGGCTACGACGCGGAGGACATCGTCTGGGTGCGCACGACCTTCGACGGCGCGATCGCCCCGGGCCCCAAGGACTGGGACATCAACCTGCAGCAGTTCTCCATCACCGACGACCGCAAGAAGGCCGTCGACTTCTCGTCGCCGTACTACACGACCACCCAGGCAGTGGTCGCCGTCGGCGACTCGCCCGCGGCATCCGCCACGTCCATCGACGAGCTCAAGGCCACCAAGGTCGGCGTCGCCAGCGGCACCACCAGCTACACGGTCGCCAAGGCGCAGCTCGGCGAAGCGAACCTCAGCGTGTTCAACTCGGTCGACGACGTCGTGCTCGCGCTCAAGGGCGGCCAGATCGACGCCATGATCACCGACCTGCCCGGCGCGTTCTATGTGGTCGGAGCCCAGCTCGACGACGGCGTCGTCACCGGACAGTTCGCCGAGGCAGACGGCGGCGACGAGTTCGGCATCGTGCTGCCCAAGGGCTCGGCGCTGACTCCGGCCGTCACCGACGCGGTCGACGCGCTGCGCGACGCCGGCACGCTCGACGAGCTGCAGCAGAAGTGGCTCAGCGACGCTGTCGACGTCCCCGTCTTCGAATGACCTCACAGCCCGTCGACACGGAGTGGCAGCCGAGCGAGCTCGAGCTGTCGCGCCGCGTCCTGCGGCGCCGGGCGACCACCCGGTCGGTTCTGATCGCGCTGGTCAGCAGCGTCGTCGTCGCGGCGGTGCTGGTGATCGTCGTCGTCAACACTCCCGGCTGGGCGGTCGTCAGCCAGACGTTCTTCGACCCGCAGGTCGCGCTCGACAGCATCGGTCCGATCTTCCAGGGGCTGCTCGTCAACCTCCTGGTGCTGGTGATCGCCGCGGTCTGCGTGGCCATCTTCGGGACGACCCTGGCCACCATGCGCTCGCTGCGGGGCCCGGTGTTCTTCCCGCTGCGGGCACTCGCCTCGGCCTACACCGACTTCTTCCGCGGCATCCCGCTGCTGATCGTGCTGTATCTGATCGGCTTCGGCATCCCGGCGCTGATGATCTTCCCGCGCATGCCCGCGATGTTCTGGGGAACCATCGCCCTCATCCTCACCTACTCCGCCTATGTCGCCGAGGTGCTGCGCGCCGGCATGGAGGCGGTGCATCCCTCGCAGCGCATCGCCGCGCGATCGCTCGGACTGACCCATGGCCAGACGCTCCGGATCGTCGTGATCCCGCAGGGTGTGCGCAAGGTCGTGCCCGCGCTCATGAACGACTTCGTGTCGATGCAGAAAGACGTCGGACTGATCTCGGTGCTCGGCGTGGTCGACGCCGTCCGCGCCGCCCAGCTGATGGTCGCCGACACCTACAACTACACGCCGTATATCGTCGCCGGGCTGATGTTCATCATCCTCAGCTGGCCGATGATCCGGCTGACCGACGTCGTCACCGCGCGGATGAACAAGCGCGAGCAGGCCGGAGGGGTCGTATGAGCGTTCCGGTGATCGAGGCCAGGGGAGTGCGCAAGCGCTTCGGCGACCACGACGTGCTGCGCGGCATCGACCTGGAGGTCGGCACTCACGAGGTGGTCGTGCTGATCGGCGCTTCCGGCTCGGGCAAGTCGACGCTGCTGAAGACGATGAACCTCATCGAGGGCATCGACGACGGGCAGATCTTCCTCTCCGGTGAGGACATCACCGACCCGCGGGTGGATGCCGACGGCGTACGTGCACGCATCGGCGTGGTGTTCCAGCACTTCAACCTGTTCCCGCATCTCACCGTGCTCGACAACGTCACACTCGCCGCCGTCCGCGTGCACGGCATGCGCAAGAGCGAGGCGCGGGCCAAGGCGCGAGAACTGCTCGAGACGCTCGGACTCGGTGACAAGGCGGACGAGTACCCCGACCGGCTCTCCGGCGGGCAGCAGCAGCGCGTGGCGATCGTGCGCGCCATCCTCACGCAGCCCGAGGTGCTGCTGCTCGACGAGATCACCAGCGCGCTCGACCCGCAGCTGGTCGGCGAGGTGCTCGACCTGGTGCGTCAGCTCAAGCAGCAGGGCGCGACCATCGTGATGGCGACGCACGAGATGTCGTTCGCCCGTGAGGTCGCCGACCGCATCGTGTTCCTCGAGCACGGCGTCGTCGTCGAGCAGGGCCCGCCGTCGCAGGTGTTCGATGCGCCGCAGCAGGCGGCCACCGCGGAGTTCCTCGCCCGCGTCCGGCACTGAGTCGGCCCGAAGGTCGTTCGGGCGACGGCGGGGCTCAGGCGAGTTGGTCGTCTTCCGGGCGCCGCGGGCTCGGGTCCGGTGGCAGGATCTCGATCGGATGCGCCGCGGTGCGCTGCGCCCGCCACCAGACGACGAAGCCGACCGCCGTGAAGACGCCGTAGAAGACGTACATGAAGCCGGTCGCGTAGTAGCCGGAGTTGAAGAGCAGTGGCACGCCGACCACGTCGACCGCGATCCAGATGAGCCAGAACTCGGTCCACCCCTTTGCCATGCCGTAGGTGGCGAGCAGCGAGCCGACGAAGGTCCAGGCGTCGGCCCACACCGGCTCCCACGATCCCAGCGCGCGGAACACCGGCGTCAGGGCGACGGTGCCGACGATCATCACGAGCACCAGGCCGATGCGGGCGCGCGTCGGCGCCCACCTCGGGACGACGCGTCCGCCCTCGGCGTTGCGCCAGCGGACCCACCCGTAGATCGCGACGGCGATGAACATGATCTGCCGGCCGGCTTGGCCCAGCAGATGCGGAAGCGAGGGGTCGGGGCTGAGCGCGGAGCCGAGGAAGACGGTCAGCAGCAGCACATTGCCGATGATCCCGACCGGCCAGGCCCAGATCTTCCGGCGCATGCCGCCGAGCGCGCTCGCCAGGCCGAACGCATTGCCCACGACCTCACGGACGAGGAGCGTCTGGCCGCCGGGCAGAGTCCAGTTCGAGTTGAACGCGTCGACGAACCACTGCAGCAGATCCATCGTCAGGATGCCGCGCCGGGTTCGGCACGGTCGTCGAGCACGAGCTGGAGCATGCTGAGGTCGAGCCAGCGTCCGAACTTGGCGCCGACCTGCGGCATCCGTCCGACCTCGACGAAGCCCAGGCGCTCGTGCAGGGCGATGGAGGCGGCGTTCGCGCTCTCGATCCCGGCGATCATGACGTGCATCCCCGCACCGCGGGCGCGCTCGACGAGCGCGTTCATCAGGGTCGTCCCGATGCCGCGGCCGTGTTGCCCGCCGAGCACGTACACGGAGTGCTCGACCGTGTACCGGTAGCCGCTGTGCGGACGCCACTGCGCATACGACGCGTAGCCCAGCACGCCGGAATCGTCGACCGCCACGATCACCGGGTAGCCGCGCGACGTACGATCGGCGAGCCAGGCGACGCGGTCGGAGAGGTCGACGGCGTCCTCGTTCCAGATCGCGGTGGTGTGCAGCACCGCGTGGTTGTGGATCGCGGTGATCGTCTCGAGATCTGCGGTCTCCGCATCCCTGATTCGGACGGCTGTCATCGGCGGGTGGTCTCTCTTCTGCGGCGCTCGGGTGCGCATCTTTCGTCGGCGCTTCGGGGGCGCATCGCCGACGCTAGCAGGATGCCGAGGCTTCGGCTGCACGGGAAGCGCACGAGGTGTCGACAGGGTGATCGGCGAGCCCGTCGAGTTATCCACAGCCCCTCCCATATATCGAAGATATGTTCTAAACTCGAGGCATGGCCAGCCCGCACCTGAACCCGCTTCTCGAGGCCGTCGCGTGCCTCGAAGAGGTCTGGTCCGATGCAGGAAACGCCGCAGAACTCACCCGGTCGCAACTGCTCGAGGCGCACCGTGCGATGGGACTGGTGCAGCGCAGACTCGACGGTATCCACGCCGAACTCGCGGCGAGCATCGCACGGGAATCCCGGCCCGAGCTGGGGGCTGCGAGCCTGGCCAAGGAACAGGGCTTCCGCAGCCCGGCCACCATGATCGCCGCGACGACGGGCGGATCCACGGGTGATGCGGCCCGGCTGGTGAAGGTGGGAGAGGCGACGGCGCCTCGCGCGAACCTCATCGGCGAGGCTCTGCCGCCGCGGTATCCCCAGGTGCAGCAGGCGATCGGTGTCGGCACCCTCAGCGCGGCGGCAGCGGCGTTGATCGTGACGCTGCTCGATCGGGCGCGGCTGAAGGTCGGCATCGAGCGGATCGGGGAGGCCGAGCGTCTCCTGGTCGAGCGGGCCGCCGGGTTGTCGCTCGACGACGTGCGCAAGCTGGTCGTGCACGCGGAGGCCTGGCTCGATCCCGACGGTGTGGCCCCGCGCGAAGACGAGGCGCGATCGCGTCGCTCGCTGACGATGTTCGAGCGCGACGGATCGCTGCATCTGACGCTGCAGACCGATATCGCCTCCGGTGCTCCGATCAAGGCGGCGATCCAGGCCTATGTCACCGCGACATTCCAGGCGCGAGCGCACGTGCTCGATCCCGACGCGCCCGACTCTGACCGTCGTACGATCCCGATGCTGCAGGCCGATGCGCTCGCCGAGATCTGCGCGCACGCGAGCGGGTGCGACAACGGAGGGCTTCCGCTGTCCGGCGCGACCGTCGTGGTGCGCGTCGGGCTCGACGACCTGGCCGCCGGCACCGGGTTCGCGACCGTCGACGGTGTCGACGAGCCGGTCAGCATCTCCGCATGTCGTCGGATGGCGGCCGGCGGGGCAATCATCCCCGTCGTGCTCGGCGGTGCCGGTGAGATCCTCGACTGGGGGCGTGAGAAGCGCCTGTTCACCCGAGCGCAGCGGCTGGCGCTCGTGGAGCGAGACGGCGGGTGTGTGATGTGCGGGTTGCCTCCGCAGATGACCAAGGCGCATCACTTGCGCTGGTGGCAGAGGGATGCCGGTCCGACCGATCTCGACAACGGTGTGCTGCTCTGCGAGAGCTGCCATCACCGTGTCCACGACAACGGTTGGGAGATCAGGATCGAGGGCCGCGGGTATGCGGCGCGGGTGTGGCTGATCCCGCCGCCGAACGTCGATCCGAACCGCACGCCGAGGCTCGGGGGCAGGGCGCGCTACGACATCGCGGCGTGAATCCCTGCTCGGGTGCGGGTGCGGGTGCGGGTGCGGGTGCGGGTGCGGGTGCGGGTGCGGGTCCGACTCAGACGTGCACGTCGGCGGGGGATTCCTCGCCCTCGTGGAAGTTCGGGGTCTTGCCGAACAGCTTCGCGATGCCCAGGATGATCCCGACGATGAGCAGCCCCAGGATGAGACCGGCGATCGCGGAGATGATCGTGTCGACGATCCAGACGATCACCGGGCCGAGGTTGTGGAGCGCGTGCTCCACACCGTGCAGCACGTCGACCGGGAAGTGCCAGCCGACCTCGCCCAGGTTCACCAGCACCAAGTGGCCGCCGACCCAGAGCATCGCGACGGTTCCGAGCACGCTGATGAAGCGGAAGACCGCGGGCATGGAACGCACGATCCGGGTGCCGGTGTGCCGCACACGCCGCACCGGGTTCTTCGCCATCTTCAGCCCGATGTCGTCGATCTTCACCAGCAGCGCCACGGCGCCGTAGACCACGCCCGTCATCATGAGCGCGATCACGGCGAGGATGGCGAGCGTCGCCCAGATGTCGAGCCCCTTCTCGAGGCTCGCCAGCGAGATGAGCATGATCTCGGTCGAGAGGATCAGGTCG
>JAQZBG010000193.1 GCA_029239165.1 Microbacterium sp.
CCCGCCGTCGTCGGTCTCGTCTACGTCTCGGCGTTCGTCCCCGAGACCGGCCAGAGTGCACTCGACCTGTCGAGCAGCGCACCGGGAAGCACCCTCGGCGAGACACTCACGGCTTATCCCGTGGCGACCGGCGGCAACGAACTCGCGATCCGCACCGAGGCCTTCCACCACCAGTTCGCGGCAGATGTCGCGGAGGACGTCGCCGCCCTCATGGCCGCGACCCAGCGCCCCGTCACCGAGGTGGCGCTCTCGGATGCGGTCACCGCGGCGAACCCGGCCTGGAAGAGCATCCCGTCGTGGCACGTGTTCGGCGAGCAGGACCTCAACATCCCCGTCGCAGTGTTCCGCGCCGGTGCCGAGCGCGCCTCCTCGCAGGGGACGCGCGAGATCGCGGGCGCATCGCACGCCGCCCTCGTATCGAACCCCGACATCGTCGCCGAGGTCATCGCCTCCGCCGGCAAGGCGTACGTCGCAAGCCAGACATCGAGCGCGGCCTGACATGACCGCGGCGCCTCGCACTGCCACCGCGGTGCGGGGCGCCGCACCATCGTCGAGAGAAGGAACGATCATGATCACTGCCCCCTCACCGTTTCCCCCGGCCAGGCGCGTCGACGCCGGAGATCTCTCCGTCTCCTACTTCGACCTCGGCGACCCGCAGGCGGATCCCGTCGTGCTCCTGCACGGCTACCCGTACGACGTGCACAGCTATGCCGAAGTCGCGCCGATGCTCGTCGAAGCGGGATACCGGGCAATCGTCCCGTATCTACGCGGGCACGGCGGCACCCGCTTCCGCGATCAGGGCACGCCTCGCACCGGAGAGCAGGCGGCCCTCGGCTCCGACCTCCTGGCGTTCATCGATGCCCTCGATCTGGACGAACCTGTCCTCGCCGGCTACGACTGGGGCGGGCGCGCCGCCTGTGTCGTGGCGGCGCTGTGGCCCGAGCGGATCTCCGGCCTCGTCTCCGCGAACGGGTATCTCATCCAGAACATCGCCGCTTCGCAGACGCCGATCCGTCCGGATCTGGAAGCCGGATTCTGGTACTTCTGGTACTTCGCCACCGATCGCGGACGCCGAGGGCTCGACGCCAACCGGCGCGAGATCGCCGACGTGATCTGGCGCCGCAACTCGCCGGAGTGGGCGTTCAGCGATGCCGAGATGGATCGTGCCGCAGCCGCGTTCGACAACCCCGACTACGTCGACGTCGTGATCCACTCCTACCGTCATCGGCTCGGACTCGCACCGGGGGCGCCGAAGTACGAAGACCTCGAGCACGCGCTGGCGTCGGCGCCGCCCATCAGCGTCCCGACCATCACGCTGGACGGCGAGGCGGACGGCAACTTCCCCGCGACCGACGGCACGCCGCAGTCGCACCTGTTCACCGGGCCGCGCGAGCATCGCCGTATTCCACACGCGGGGCATCACCTCCCGGCCGAGGCGCCCCACGCGTTCGCACAGGCGGTGGCCGACGTCGCCGAGCCGCCGGGAGATGGCGCCGGCACCCCGTGAGCCCGATGTGCGCCGCCGCCACGACAACGGCGGCGCACCATTCTGCGTACGGATCCTGCAGAACGCTCAGTGCACCTGATCGGTGGGGCGCACCAGGATCTCGTTCACCGCCACATGATCGGGCTGACCGAGCGCGTACACGACCGCCGCGGCGATGTCCTCGGGCTGGAGGGTGCGCATCGACTCGCCGATGCGATCGGCGGCCTCCCGCATCACCGGGTCGGTGGTGTGGTTCGTCAGTTCCGTGGCGACGAAGCCCGGCTCCACGACGATCGTCCGCACCCCGTACGGCGTGGCTTCCTGGCGGAAGGATTCGGCGAACGCGGTGATGCCGAACTTCGTCGCCGAGTAGGCGGCGGCGCCGGCTGACGCGATGCGCCCCGATGTCGAAGACACCTGCACGTACGAGCCGCGTGACTCGATGAGGTGAGGGAGAGCCGCATGGGCGACCCGCATCGAACCCAGCAGGTTCGTCTCCACCATCCGCACCCACTCGTTCGTATCCGCATTCAGGATCATGCCGGCGAGCATCAGACCCGCGTTGTTCACGAGGGCGTCGAGCCGGCCGAAACGAGCGAAGACCGCGGAGAACACCCGGTCCACGGAGTCCGGGCTGGTCACATCCAACTCCATGGCCACCATCTCACCGGGCGCTTCCTCGACCAGCGCTTGCAGGCGTTCTGCACGACGCCCGGCCGCCACCACGATTGCTCCGGCACCGGACAGGGCGAGCGCGGTGGCCCGGCCGATTCCCGACGACGCACCGGTCACGAGCACGACTTTGCTTCTGAGACTGCTTTCCATCTGCTTCTCCTGATCTTTTCTCGGACGCCAATGTGACCGCGAACGTGGTCACCCTGTGACACCTCGGAGGGGCTGTTCGCTCAAGGCCTGTCACAACCGAGTCCCCCGCCCGGTCTCTGCTGTGGACAGGGCGATATCCCACCCCACGATCCGGAAGGTGAACATGTCGACCATCAGCGAGCAGGGCGCCCCCGTCGGCGCGGCAGACGAGCACCAGCACAACCCTCTTCGACTCGAGCGTGCCGTCCCCGCGGCCTATCAGGCGCTTCTCCTGGCAGGCAAGGAGGCCAACAGTCGCGACGCCATCAGCGAGGGGGAGACCGCGGACCGCCTCGCCGTGCTCGGCGCGTGGCGCGACACCGACTATTTCACTCCGATCGAGAAGGCCGCTCTCGCCCTGACCGAGACGGTGACGCTCGTGGCGGACCACCAGTCGGGGCGCTCCTCACAGCATGACCCGATCGACGCGCTCTCGGCGGAACAGCATGCCGCCGTGCGGTGGCTGGCCATCGTCATCGACGCGTTCAACCGGGTCGCGATCACGAGTCACTACGAGGTCGCTCCCGAACACGCGGCCGCGTCATGACCGACGAGACCCCTGACGCCTCGGCTCTGAACGGCGCGGTCGGCACGGAACTCTTCGTGCTGCAGTCGGCGGCGAGCTCGACGATCAGCGAAGCGGGAACGCGCAGTTCGATCTACCTGTCGACCCTGTCCAGCGGTCTGGTGGCCATCGGGTTCGCCGCGAACTCGCCCGCCCTGATCGGAATTCTCGCGTTCACCGTCCTGCCGGCGATCTTCGCGCTGGGATGGTTCACCGTCGTGCGACTGGTCGACACGAGCGTCGAGAACATCACCGCGCGTCGGCGCATGGAGCGGATCCGCGAGTACTTCGTCACCCTGCATCCGCGGGGTTCCGAGCTGATCGCGCTGGACACGCCGCAGTCCGGCGAGCTCGGGGTGCGGTACGCACGATCCTCGTTCCTGTTCACCATGGCCAGCATGGTCGGTGCGGTGAACGCCGTCCTCGGCGGTGCCCTCGTGACGCTCGTCCTCATCGGGGTGTTCGGAGTCGCCGAGCTGCCCGGTCAGGCCTCCGGCATCATCATCGGTGCGCTCCTGCTCACCGCGACCCTGATCTACGAGCGGCGGCGGATCCGGGCTGCGACGTGAGAGTTCTCCGACGACTGTCACATTTCGAGATGCTGCCCGGTCACTGTTGATGGAGAACCCCTGCGCGCACGGCGCGGGCCCAGGAACGGAGCGAGCGAGATGCGGATCGTCGTGTTGGGTGGGACCGGCCAGGTGGGCCGGATGGTCGTCGAGAAACTCGAACGGCGCGCTCAGGCGGTCGTGGTCGCCGCACCGGCGAGCGGCGTGGATGCGCGCACGGGGGAGGGACTCGATGCAGCGCTCGAGTTCGCCGACGCCGTGATCGATGTCACGAACGCCCCGGACGTGGCGGGTGCCGCGGCGCGCGAGTTCTTCGAGACGACGACGCAGCGTCTGCTCGAGGCGGAGGAGCGTGCCGGCGTGAGGCATCACGTCGTCCTGTCGATCGTCGGAGCGGATCACGCCGGGGAAGACGGCTATTTCGCCGCCAAGGGCGTGCAGGAGAACCTCGTGCGTTCGGGCCCGATCGGCCACTCCATCCTGCGTTCCACCCAGTTCTACGACTTCGCGCGCAAGATCGCGGAGTGGAACACCGCACAGGACACGGTGCATCTGCCGCCGAAGGCCGTGCAGCCGGTGGCGGCATCCGACGTGGCGGCAGCACTCGTGGACCTGGCGATGGGTGAGCCGCTCAACGGCTCTGTCGACTTCGGCGGCCCCGAGCAGATGTCTCTCCCGGACTTCGTGCGTCGCGTGCTCCGCGTCGACCATGATCCGCGCTATGTCGTCGAAGACCCGGCGACCACTACCCTGGGCTTCAACATCTCCGGAGATCTGCTGCTTCCTCGGTCTCCGCTGCGTCTCGCGTCCACGACCCTCGATGCTTGGGTGCACGAAGAGGGCCGCCGCTTGGTCGCAGGACTCCGATGATGGCAGGGGGGCGAAGGGCGTGACGATGGCCGAGAGCGGATTCGGTGGCACCACAGACCTCGACGAGGCGGTACGGGTGTTCGACACGCACCGCCGACGACTCTTCGGCATCGCGTATCGGATGCTGAGCACGGTCGCTGACGCGGAAGACATCGTGCAGGAGACGTGGATCCGCTGGCAGAACACCGACCGCAGCAAGATCCAGGAACCCGTGGCGTTCCTGACGACGATCACCACCCGGCTCTCGATCAATGTGCTGCAGTCCTCGCACTCGCGGCGGGAGACGTACATCGGTCCGTGGCTCCCCGAGCCGGTGAACACGGATGACGATCCGGCGCTCGGCGCTGAGCGGTCCGAGGCGCTGCAGTTCGCGATCCTCCTGACGCTCGAGAAGCTCACCCCGACCGAGCGGGCGGCATACATCCTGCGCGAGGCGTTCGACTATCCGTATCCGCGCATCGCCGAGATCATCTCCGGCAGCGTCGTGAGCGCGAGGCAACTGGTCAGCAGGGCGCGGGCGCACCTGTCGTCTGCACGCAACGCCCATGTCGACCCGGTGGCGCAGCGGCGGCTGCTCGAGGCGTTCCTCACCGCTGCCCAGAGGGGCGACGCCCACGAGCTCGAAGCTCTCTTCGCCGCCGATGTCGTCAGCTACACCGACGGCAACGGCACCAAGCTCGCCGCACGCATCCCCGTCGTGGGTCGCGGGCGCGTGGCGCAGTTCGTCGCGGCGTTCGCGCACCACTTCTGGATCGGGAAGACGATCGACTGGGTGCAGGTGAACGGCCAGCCCGCGGCCACACTCGTCGAGAACGGCGAGGTCACGACCATGGTCACGGTGACTACGTCGAGTGAGGGCATCCTGCAGTTGCTCTGGGTGATGAGTCCGCAGAAGCTCGGGCACGTCAACGCGGTCACCGCATGACCCGCAAGCACTACCCGGCGTGGTTGCGCCGGCGCCGTCATGATGCTGCCGATGCCGACACCGTCGAGATGTTCGGGAGCGCGCTCTGCTCGTTGGACGAGGATGCGATCCGCGCATTGCTCCACCCGGAGGTCGCGGTGGTCATCGACAGCGGCGGCCACGTTCCGACCGGTCCGATGCCGGCGACGGGGCCGGAAGCGGCTGGCGCCGAGCTGCGTGCGCTGATGACGCCCGGGACTTTCATCGCCACCGCGTCGATCAACGGTGTGCCGGGCCTCACGCTCGTTCGTGGGGAGCGCATCGTCGCCGCGCTCACGGCCGAGATGCGATCGCATCTGCTGTCCAACATCTGGATCGTGTGCAACCCCGACAAGCTGCGTCACTGGAATCGGTAGGCGCATCCGCGGGCGGTGACGCTTCTCCGATCGTCAGGGGATCGGCACCGCGCGGTCGGCGCCGAGGCGCTTCATGACCATGGTCGAGGTGAGCCG
>JAQZBG010000194.1 GCA_029239165.1 Microbacterium sp.
GCCCGCGCGAGGTCCTTCATGCTCAGATCCTGCGCATCCTTGATGTTCGGCACGAGCAGGCCGCGCGGGGTGGCGGCGGCGATACCGAGGTTCACGTAGTGGCGCACGGCGATCTCGGCACCGGAATCCGTCTCGATCCAGGCGGCATTCACCATCGGTGTGCGACGGGCAGCCCAGATCACGGCACGGGCCACGATCAGCAGCGGTGAGACCTTGATGTCGGCGTAGTCCGGCGCGGCCTTGAGCCGCTTGACGAGCTCCATCGTGCGGGTGGCGTCGACCTCCTTCCAGACCGTCACGTGCGGAGCCGAGTACGCGCTCTGCACCATGGCCGAGGAGGTGGCCTTGCGCACGCCCTTGACCGGGATGGATTCGGTGCGGTCGTCGCCCGCGGCGGAGGGGCGAGTCGCGGTGATGCCGCGTGCGAGTCCTGCCGGAACGGCCTGCGGTGCGGGCACCGTCTCCTCCCGCACGTCGCCCCACTCGGGCGTCTCGATGTTACGGAACACGCTGGTCTGCGAGGCGTGCTTGACGACGTCGTCCCGGGTCACCTCGCCATCGGCACCGGTCGCGGCGACGGCGGTGAGATCGACCCCGAGGTCGCGCGCCAGCTTGCGGATCGGCGGCTTCGCGATCACGCCCACCGAGGAGCGGATCGGACGCTCGGCCGGACGCTTGCGACGCGAGGACGCGCCGCCTCCCGTGCCGTAGCCGACGAGCACCGAGCCGCCGCCCTCTTCCGGCGCGGGCGCCTCCGCCGTGGCGACGACCCCGGGGCCGGCATCGTCGCGGGCATCCGTCACGAACGTGATGATGGGCGAACCGACCTCGACCGTCGCTCCTTCAGCGGCGAGCAGCTCACCGACGACGCCCGCATGCGGAGACGGCAGCTCGACGAGCGACTTGGCCGTCTCGATCTCGCAGATGACGTCGTTGATCGCGACCGTGTCTCCGGGGGCGACCTTCCAGGCGACGATCTCGGCCTCGGTCAGGCCCTCCCCGACGTCGGGGAGGTTGAAGTTCTGCGTGCTCATGATTGATCCTCTCGGGGACCGTGTGCACAACTCCTCGAGAGCGACGCGAATCGCGCCGCTCCGGGCAGACGGGAGTCCCGCCAGCCGGATTCCTGAGGAGTTGTGAACATGGAACGTCGGTCAGTAGGCCAGTGAACGGTCGACGGCTTCGAGGATGCGGTCGGCATCCGGGAGGTAGGAGCCCTCGAGCTTCGCCGGCGGGAACGGGGTGTCGTAGCCGGAGACGCGCAGCACCGGCGCCTCGAGAGCGTAGAACGCACGCTCCATGACGGTGGCCGCGATCTCGCCGCCGATGCTTCCGAAGCCCTGCGCCTCCTGCGCGTAGACCATGCGACCCGTCTTGCGGATCGAGTCGAGGATAGGCTCGTAGTCGACCGGCGACAGCGAGCGCACGTCGACGACCTCGCAGCTCGTGCCCTCCGCCTCGGCGAGCGCGGCGGCCTGCAGCAGGGTGGTGACCATCGCACCGTGGCCGACGAGGGTCACGTCACTGCCCGTGCGGACGACGCGGGAGGAGTGCAGCGGGACCGCCGATGCGTCGAGCTCGACCTCGCCCTTCTGCCAGTAGCGGCTCTTCGGTTCCATGAAGATCACGGGGTCGTTCGAGGAGATCGCCTCCTGGATCATCCAGTACGCGTCGTTGGGCGTCGACGGCGAGACCACGCGCAGACCGGGCGTGTGGGCGAAGTACGCCTCCGGGCTCTCCTGGTGATGCTCGACCGCACCGATGTGCCCGCCGTAGGGGATGCGGATCACGATGGGCATGCGGAGTGCGCCCTCGTGCCGGTTGGTGAGCTTCGCGAGCTGGGTCGTGATCTGGTCGAACGCCGGGAACACGAAGCCGTCGAATTGGATCTCGATGACCGGGCGATACCCGACCATGGCCATGCCGATGGCGGTGCCGACGATCCCGGACTCGGCGAGCGGGGTGTCGAGCACCCGACGGTCGCCGAAGTCCCGCTGCAGGTGCTCCGTCACGCGGAAGACGCCGCCGAGCTTGCCGATGTCCTCGCCCATGAGCAGGACCTTCGGGTCGTTCTCCATCGCCTTGCGCATCCCCGCGTTCAGCGCCTTGCTGAGGGGCATCGTCTCGAGGGTCATCGGGCTTCTCCTTCGAACGACGCACTTTCGAACGACGCCTCGTACTGCGCGTGCCAGGCCTTCTGCTGGTCGATCAGCGGATGCGGTTCGCTGTACACGTGGTCGAACATCTGGTCCACAGTGGGGGGTCCGAGCTCGACGCTGCGGGCGCGCAGGTCTTCCGCAGCATCCGCCGCCTCGGCCTCGACGTCGGCGAACAGCTGCGCGGACGCACCGCGGCCCTCGAGGAACGCGCGCATCCGGACGATCGGGTCGCGGCCGGCCCAGTACTGCTCCTCGTCGCTTCCGCGGTACTTGGTCGGGTCGTCGCTCGTGGTGTGCGCGCCGAGTCGGTAGGTGACGGCCTCGATCGCCTGCGGGCCCTTGCCGCCGCGGGCCTCGTCGAGTGCGACCCGCGAGACGGCGTAGCTGGCGAGCACGTCGTTGCCGTCGACGCGGACGCTCGGGATGCCGTAGCCGGCGCTGCGCTGCACGAGCGGCACGCGCGACTGCGTGGACACCGGCACGGAGATGGCCCAGTGGTTGTTCTGCAGGAAGAAGACGGTCGGCGCCTGGTAGCTCGCGGCGAAGACCATCGCCTCGTGCACGTCGCCCTGGCTGGAGGCACCGTCGCCGTAGTAGACGATGACGGCCTCGTCGCGGTCGACCGCACCCGTGCCGGTACGGCCGTCGAAGACGAGCCCCATCCCGTAGCCGGCGGCATGCAGCACCTGCGAGCCGAGCACGAGCGTGTAGAGACGCGTGTTGCCGTTCTTCGGGTCGGTCGGGTCCCATCCGCCGTGCGAGACGCCGCGCATCAGCTTGATGATGTCGACCGGGTCGACGCCGCGGATGCGGGTGACGGCGTGCTCGCGGTACGAGGGGAAGATCGTGTCCTGCGCGCGCGCGGCACGACCGGAGCCGACCTGCGCCGCCTCCTGTCCGCGGCTCGGCGGCCACAGGGCGAGCTGCCCCTGCCGCTGCAGGTTGGTCGCCTGGGTGTCGATCGCACGGATGACGACCATGTCGCGGTAGAACTGCTCGAGCTCCGCATCGCTGATCGCCTCGATCAGGGGAAGGTACCGCTCGGCGGCGGCGGACGGCGCGAACCGTCCGGTCTCGTCCAGAACGCTCACAAGGGGGGTCTCGGGGGTGGTCACGCTCTCACGCTACCCGCGTCGGCATGCCCGGTCACGCATACCTAGGACGCCCTCGTAACTGCCCGGAAGCCGGAGAAAACCGCGGAAAGCCGCGGCGAGCGCGGATCAGCGAACGGCGGCGGCGACCTCGAGCACGCGGTCGAGGGAGGCTTCCTCGCCGACGGAGATGCGGATGCCGTCACCCGAGAAGGGACGCACGATGAGGTCGTTCTCGACGAACGCGGCAGCCACCTCGTCGGTGCGCTCGCCGGTCGGAAGCCACACGAAGTTGGACTGGGAGTCCGGGACGTCCCAGCCCTGTGCGCGGAGGCCCTCCACGAGACGGTCGCGCCGCTGGACGATCGTCGCGACCCGCTCGAGGAGCTCGGCCTCGGCGTCGAGGCTCGCGATGGCGGCGTTCTCGGCGGCGGACGTGACGGACAGGGGGATCCCGGTGGTGCGTGCGGCATCGAGCACCTTCTCGTGGCCGATCGCGTAGCCCACGCGGAGGCCGGCGAGACCGTAGGCCTTCGAGAACGTGCGCAGCACCACGACATTCGGGTGCTGCTCGAACACGCGCTCGGCGAGACCGTCGACGGCATCGGGCGCCGTCACGAACTCGGCGTAGGCCTCGTCGAGGATGATGAGGATGTCGTTCGGGACGCGCTCGACGAAGGCTGCGAACTCCGCCGACGTGATGATCGGCCCGGTCGGGTTGTTCGGGGTGCAGAGGATGATCGCCCGGGTGCGCTCGGTCACGGCATCCGCCATGGCGTCGAGATCGTGACGCGAGTCGGCGGTGAGCGGCACCTGGACCCCGGTCGCGCCGGCGACCAGCGGCAGGCTGGGATACGCCTCGAAGGAACGCCAGGCGTAGACGACCTCGTCGCCCACGGAGGCGGTCGCCAGGATCAGCTGGTGCAGGATCGACACGCTGCCGGAGGCGACGTGCACCTGGTCGGGCTCGACGCCGTAGCGCGCGCCCAGCCGCTCGCGCAGACGGCCGGCGGTGGCGTCGGGGTAGCGATTGATCGGGGTCGTGCGCTGCAGCGCTTCGAGCACCGACGGCAACGGGTCGAACGGATTCTCGTTGCTGGAGAGCTTGAATGCGTCGGGGCCGGCCTGCTTCCCCTGCCGATACGGCGCGAGGGCGGCGATGGCGGGACGGATGCGGGGGAGGATCGGCTCGGTCACGGGTCGAGTCTACGAGGGAGCGGCACGGGTGAGGATGGGCGGAGGGCGGCACCACGTCGGGAGCGGATGAGCGGTGGTGCCCTTCTGGGGTGGCGATGACGGTGCGACGCTCGAGCGCCTCGCATTCGCGTGAGCGCCGCTCATAGCTGACACCTCGAAGCGTCCGTGCGACACTGGTCGGACTATGCGCTTCATCATCCGCGTCGTCGTCAACGCCTTCGCCATCTGGGTCGTCACGCTGATCCCCGCCCTCCAGGTCACGATCAGGGCGTTCCCGCCCGGCGAGACCCTGCAGGTCGTGCTGACGCTGCTCGCCGTCGCCGCGATCTTCGCGATCGTCAACACGATCATCGGCACCGTGGTGAAGATCGTCGCGTTCCCGCTCTACATCATCACGTTCGGCCTCATCGGCTTCCTGATCAACGGATTCCTGCTGTGGCTGACCGCGTGGATCACGAGCGGCTTCGGCTGGGGCCTGACGGTCGGCGATTTCTGGTGGGGCGTGCTCGCCGCGCTCATCATCTCGGTGATCAACGGCATCTTCGGTTTCATCCTGCGCCCGCAGAAGAAGAACTCCCGCCGCGACTGAACCTGCCGGCTACGCCGGGGACGTCGCGGTCACGGCTGCGTCACCCGCTCGGCATGGAACTCCGTCCGTTCGACCTGCACGGCCTCGCCGAGCTCCCGCCAGTACGCGTCGAGCGCCTCGGCCCGTGGATCATCGGACGCGTCCACCATCTTCGCGGTCTCGACGTACGCCTCGAGGGCGTGCGGCTTGAGCGACAGGTCGTACAGCCCATCCGGCAGGTCGACCTCACGCGTGGCGGTGAAGCTGTCCGGTGATCCGGTGCCCGCAGCCGATCCGCCCGCGGCGAGCTTCGCGACGACGTCATCGGAGTGCGCGAGCTGGATGAGCGTCTGGTCGTCACCGAGCGAGGATTCCTGGGGGCTACCCGCCGTCAGCTGCATCGCGACGTCGTACTCGCTCTCCATCGCCAGGTGTGCGGCGATCATCCCGCCCTGCGAGTACCCGACGACATCCACACGGTCTCCGGGCTGAGCCCCCGCCGCAGCCAGCGCATCGACGGTCGCCTGATACGACGCCGACCGCTCACCCTGATACAGCTGGGCGTTCGACTTCATGTCCCAGGGGTCGGTCCCGCCGCCCTCCCACGGCGAGGAGTTCTGCGTCCCCTTGACGTAGGTGATGTACCGGGTCGCGCCGTCGGCCATCGTGTACTTCTCGACCGCCACCTGCGCGCTCGTCGAGGGAAGGCGCTGCAAGGCGCCGGCGACGCTCTTCGGCGCACCGGCAGGGG
>JAQZBG010000195.1 GCA_029239165.1 Microbacterium sp.
CTTGCGAAGAACAAGGGCTTCGGCGGCGGCTTCCTGATGGTCAACTGGGGATGGGGCCTCGCGGTCTTCGCCGGTGTGCTCGTCTCCGCGTACTCCGGTGCGATCCTCAACCCCGCCGTCGGCATCGGACTCCTGGTGGCCGGCAAGATCAGCTTCGTGATGTTCCTCACCGCCACGGCCGCCGAACTCATCGGCGCCATCCTCGGTGCGATCATCGTCTGGCTCGCCTACAAGCAGCACTTCGACGAGGAGCCGGAGGCCGCCAACAAGCTCGGCGTCTTCTCCACCGGCCCCGCCATCCGCTCCTACGGCTGGAACCTCGTGACCGAGATCATCGGCACCTTCGTGCTGGTCTTCGGCATCTTCGCGTTCGCGGACTACGGCGACATCGAGATCGGCGTTCCCGGGGGCCTCGGCCCGCTCACGGCGCTGCCGGTGGCTCTGCTCGTGGTCGGAATCGGTGCGTCTCTCGGTGGCCCGACCGGCTACGCGATCAACCCGGCCCGTGACCTCGGTCCCCGCATCGCGCACGCCATCCTGCCAATCAAGGGCAAGGGCGCCAGCGACTGGTCCTACTCGTGGGTCCCTGTGGTCGGTCCGCTCATCGGTGGCGTGATCGCCGCCCTCGCCGCACCCGTGCTCCTCGGCCTCGCCGGCTGACGCACCCCATCCGCACTGGAATTCAAAGGAGAACACAAGTGGCTGACTACATCATCGCCATCGACCAGGGCACGACGTCGAGTCGCGCGATCATCTTCGACAAGAAGGGCAGCATCGTCGCGACCGGCCAGAAGGAGCACGAGCAGATCCTTCCCAAGGCCGGGTGGGTCGAGCACGACGCCTCGGAGATCTGGCGCAACGTGCAGGAGGTCATCGGTCTGGCCCTCGGCCGTGCCGACCTGACCCGCCACGATATCGCCGCTGTCGGGATCACGAACCAGCGCGAGACGGCTGTCGTGTGGGACCGGACGACCGGGAAGCCGGTCTACAACGCGATCGTCTGGCAGGACACCCGCACGCAGGACATCGTCGACCGCCTGGCGGCCGAGGGCGGCGTCGAGCGGTTCAAGCCGATCGTCGGCCTTCCGCTGGCAACCTACTTCTCCGGCACGAAGATCGCCTGGATCCTGGAGAACGTCGAAGGCGCGCGTGCGAAGGCGGAAGCCGGCGACCTGATGTTCGGTACGACCGACAGCTGGGTGCTCTGGAACCTGACCGGCGGTGCCGACGGCGGCGTACACGTGACGGACGTCACCAATGCCTCCCGCACGATGTTCATGGACCTCGAGACGCTCGAGTGGCGCGACGACATCCTCGAAGCGTTCGGCGTGCCGCGCTCGATGATGCCGGAGATCCGCTCCTCCTCCGAGGTGTACGGCACTGCAGAGAGCTCGTCCCTGCTGCGCGAGACTCCGATCGCCGGCATCCTGGGCGACCAGCAGGCGGCGACGTTCGGGCAGGCAGCGTTCCAGACCGGCGAGAGCAAGAACACCTACGGTACGGGCTGCTTCCTGATCTTCAACACGGGCGAGGAGATCGTCCACTCGAAGAACGGGCTGCTGACCACCGTCGGATACAAGCTCGGTGACGGACCCACGCATTACGCGCTGGAGGGTTCGATCGCCGTCACCGGATCGCTCATCCAGTGGCTGCGTGACCAGCTCGGCATCATCTCCTCGGCCCCCGAGGTCGAGAAGCTGGCCGAACAGGTCGACGACAACGGCGGCGTGTACATCGTGCCGGCGTTCTCGGGTCTGTTCGCACCGTACTGGCGGTCGGACGCCCGGGGCGCGATCGTGGGCCTCACCCGTTATGCGAACAAGAACCACATCGCGCGCGCCGCGCTGGAGGCAGTGGCCTTCCAGACCCGCGACGTGCTGGATGCTGTCAATGCCGATGCCGGAGTGGACCTGACCGAGCTCAAGGTCGACGGCGGCATGGTCGCGAACGACGCGCTCATGCAGTTCCAGGCAGACGTCCTCGGTGTTCCGGTCGTGCGTCCCGTGGTCGCCGAGACCACTGCGCTGGGTGCTGCCTACGCCGCCGGGCTCGCAGTCGGGTTCTGGAACGGCCTGGACGACCTGTCCGCGAACTGGCAGGAAGACAAGCGCTGGGAGCCCTCCATGGAGGACGCCGAGCGTGACCGTCAGCTGCGCCTGTGGCGCAAGGCCGTCACCAAGTCGATGGACTGGGTCGACGACGACGTGAAGTGATCTGACGTCATAGGGAAGCGGGTCCGGAGTCCTCCTCCGGGCCCGCTTCGGCGTTGGCGGACACGAATCCTCCGACGACGGCGAGGAACGCCGTGGCGACGGTCCGCGGCGCGGAAGCATCCCACGCAAGGTATTCGACCCGGGCCGGTCCATCGTGAAGCTCGGCGGTGACGACGTCCGCCCCGGATCGGGCGACGGTCCCCGGCGCCAACAGCGTCACTGCCAGGCCCGCCGCGACGAGCCCGAGGATCAGAGTGGCGGAGTCCGCTTCGAACGCGACATCCCTGGTCAGGCCCGCAGAGGCGAACGCCGTATCGCTCTGCGCCCGACCCGATGTCCCTGCCGGAAAGTCAGCGAATGTCAGGCCGGCGAGATCCGCGAGTGCCACCGAGCCGGCCTGCGCCCGCACGTCGCCCCGGGGGAACACGGCGACGAGCTGGTCGCGCGACAATACCCGTGATGCCACGCCGACCGGTTCCAGCCCGTCACGCAGACCGAGCAGCGCCACATCGAGCTCACCCCGACGAAGGCGGGTCATCAGCACGTCGCTGTTCCCCACCTGGAGCTCGACCCGCGGCAGCGGATGCGCAGCACGGTAGGCCCCCAGCACCGTGGGGATGTCGACAGCAGTGACCGTGGGGATGATACCGATACGGAGCGTTCCCGAGACGACACCACCGACCGCAACCGCGTCTTCCTTCGCCTGTTCAGTCGCCCGCAGCGCGGTACGGGCGTGCCCGACGAATGCCTCGCCGGCCTCGGTCACACGGACGCTGCGACTCGAACGCACGAACAGTCGACGGCCGAGTTCCCGCTCGAGGGCGGCGATCTGATGGCTCAGAGCCGACTGGGTCACGAAACAGCGCTCCGCAGCCCGGGTGAAGCTGGAGGTGTCAGCGACCTCGACGACATAGCGGAGTTGCTGAAGTTCCATCCCTTCATGATGCCCTTTCATGACTGAGGTGACAATCATGCGTTGGACTCATACGGGTCGCCCGCGCACGCTGGAACCATGAACCGCCTCACCTTGGTCCTGCTCACGGCGCTCGCCCCGATCGCCTGGGGAACGACCTACCTGATCACCACGGAGCTGCTCCCTCCCGGGCATCCGCTCTTCGCAGGGCTGCTTCGCTCGCTGCCCGCCGGCCTCCTCGCCGTCCTCGTCAGCCGGCGCCTGCCCCGTGGCTCTTGGTGGGGAAAGGTGTTCGCGCTCGGGGCACTCAATATCGGTGCGTTCTTTCCTCTTCTCTTCCTCGCCGCCGAGCGGCTGCCCGGCGGCGTCGCGGCGGCTGTCGCCGGGGCTCAGCCGCTCATCGTCCTCGTGCTCGGCGCGCTCGTCCTCCAGGAGCGGATCCGTCCGGTCACCGCCGCGGCCGCCGTCGTCGGCGCCGGGGGTGTCGCGCTCGTCGTCCTGGGCCCCGCCGCCGAGCTCGACTTCTGGGGAGTGCTCGCCGCGCTCGGCGGCGTCAGCGCGACGGGAGTGGGCATGATCCTCACCAAACGCTGGGGCCGACCGAGCGACGTCGGTCCCATCGCCTATGCCGGGTGGCAGCTGAGCGCGGGTGGTCTACTTCTGCTGCCGGTCACTCTCGCCCTCGAAGGGGTGCCGGCGCAGATCGATGCCGGGGCGACACTCGGCTATCTCTGGCTGGGCAGCGTCGGCGGCATCGTGGCGTACACACTCTGGTTCCGTGGAATCCAAAGGCTTCCCGTGGTCGCGCCAGGACTCCTCGCGCTGCTGTCCCCCGTCGTCGCCACCGCGCTGGGCGTCCTCGTGGCCGGTGAGCGATTCACCACGATACAACTGGTCGGAATCGCCCTGGCACTGGGAGCCCTCGTGCTGGGTCAACTCTTCGCGCGACCTGTTCCGCCTCGCGTCAGGACCCCCGAGGAGTCGTCATCGACAGCGGCGCTGACGGCACCCCGCTGAGCGCGATCAGCCCTTGCCGAACAGCTTCTGGATCTCGGCGAGGTCGGCTTCGCTCGGGGCCTGCCCGGCTCCACCACCGAGGCCGAAACCGGAACCGGTCGGTGCCGACGTCGTCGCGATTCCCGCGTTCTCCGCCGCACGCTTCGCCGGGTTACCCGAACGGGACCCCTTCGACGCCTTTCCCTTCTTGCCGCGCTTCGACGAAGCGCCGGGGCGTCCCATGCCAGGAACCGCGCCCATGCCGGGGATGTTCGGGGTGCCGCCACGTGCGACCGTCTTCATCATCTTCGCGGCCTGCTCGAACCGCTGGACGAGTTGGTTCACGTCGGTGACGGTCATGCCGGAACCGCGCGCGATGCGCAGACGCCGCGAGCCGTTGAGCACCTTGGGGTTGCGCCGCTCCCCCGGAGTCATCGAGCGGATGATGGCCTCGGTGCGGTCGATCTCGCGCTCGTCGAAGTCTTCGAGCTGCTGCTTCATCTGCCCCATGCCCGGGAGCATCCCGAGCATCTTCTTCATCGAGCCCATCTTCTTCATCTGCTGAAGCTGATCGAGGAAGTCCTCAAGGGTGAATGCCTCGGTGGCGAGCTTTTCGGCCATCTTCATGGCCTCTTCCTCGTCGAAGGCCTGCTGGGCCTGCTCGATGAGGGTCAGGATGTCACCGAGGTCGAGGATGCGGCTCGCCATGCGGTCGGGGTGGAACGGCTCGAGGTCTTCGAGACGCTCTCCCGTGGAGGCGAAGATGATCGGCCGGCCGGTGACCGAGGCAACGGACAGCGCCGCTCCACCGCGCGCGTCGCCGTCGAGCTTGGAGAGCACGACGCCGGTGAAGTCGACACCCTCCTGGAAGGCCTTCGCCGTGTTCACGGCGTCCTGACCGATCATCGCGTCGATGACGAACAGGACCTCGTCGGGATCCACCGCCTTGCGGATGTCGGCTGCCTGCTTCATGAGCTCCGCGTCGACGCCGAGACGACCCGCCGTGTCGATGATCACGACGTCGTGCTGCTGACGACGTGCATACTCGACGCCCTCACGCGAGACCTTCACAGGATCGCCGACGCCGTTGCCGGGCTCGGGGGCATAGACGGCGGCCCCCGCCTGCTCGGCCACCACCTGCAACTGGTTGACGGCGTTCGGACGCTGGAGGTCGGCGGCTACCAGGAGAGGCGTGTGCCCCTCCCCCTCGAGCTGCTTCGCGAGCTTGCCCGCGAAGGTCGTCTTACCGGATCCCTGCAGGCCCGCGAGCATGATGACGGTCGGCGCGGTCTTCGCGAACTGCAGCCGCCGCTGCTCGCCGCCGAGGATCTGCACCAGTTCCTCGTTGACGATCTGAACGACCTGCTGAGCGGGGTTGAGCGCCTTGTTGACCTCGTCACCGAGGGCGCGTTCGCGCACCTTCGCGGTGAACTCCTTGACGACGACGAGTGCGACGTCGGCGTCGAGCAGTGCGCGACGGATCTCGCGCACTGTGCCGTCGACGTCGGCAGCGGTGAGCTTTCCCTTCGTGCGCAGGTTGCGGAAGGTCTCGGTGAGTCGATCGGAGAGCGTGCCAAAGGTAGCCATGGTGCTGTCGATTCTACGCGAGTGGAGGCCGTCGATGCAGGAACACCGAGCAGCTCCGCTGCGTCGGTCAGGGAGAATCCGTCCCAGTGCACCAGGCGGACCAGTTCCGCAAGCTCGGCGTCCAGTCGCGCGATGGCGTCGCGAACCTCGGCTCCGGCGTCCGCGGGGGCTGTCGAAAGGTCAGCCCGGACGTGCGATCGGATACGGTCAGCCAGGGCCCATCGCCTCCGCTCCCCGCGTGCATGGTTGAGCAGCGTTCCGCGCGCAACGCCGAACAGCCACATCCGTGCACGCTCGGGGTCGGCCGGCAGTCGACGGACGCGGCGCCAGGCGACCACCATGGTCTCGCTCAAAAGGTCGGCGGCATCGTCTGGGCCGACTCGGCGCGAGAGGTAGGCGAGCAGATCCGAAGCGCTCGCCTCGAATGCCGCGATGAGCGATGCATCCTCGGGGTGTCGGATCACGGGGTACCGCCCTCGCCGCCCCAGTCCTCGCCTTCGCAATGGAGTTGGCTGTGCGATTCCGTGCCTTCCAGGTCGCCGCGACCGCTGTCTATCCCGTTGTCCTTCAGCTCCTCGTGCAGCGCCATGGAGAGCGCCTGGTCGTGCGCCCGCCACGCGTTCAGGTCAGGAGTGCGCGGGTCTGTGAGAGCCTCCTCCGAAGTGGCCATATCGGCCTCGACGGCCGCGAGTTGCTCCGCCACGTACGGTTCCGCGGCCGCTTCGACATCCGTGTTCGCGAACCAATCGTCGATGATCCGGTTGACCTCCACCTGGTTGAGCGGATTGTGGGTGTCCCAACCGCTGTAACGGATCTCGCACTCTCCCCAGGTGGGCGACGTGTACGTGTAGCTCCGGTCGGGATCCTCCAGCCCGGAATTCCAGAGCCAGTCGGACGAGGCGGTCGCGATGCCCGCACCGCCGGCGAAGAGAAGAACCAGCGCGCCGGTCAGCATCGTGGAGCGACGCTTCGGCCGCCGGGGACGTGCGACAGTCCTCGCCTCTGCGAGCCAGACTCGCAGACTCGACGTGTCGACCGTCGTGTGCGGCGGTGCCGATGCGTCCAGCAGGTCGTCCAGTCGGTCGCGGGTCATGAGTTCCTCCTCAGGGGTGGGTTCACTCATGACCTGTCCGGCTCACGCGGTTTCGTCCACTGCTCCGTCGGCCCAAGGCAGATCATGGATCAGCGCGAGCGCCCCGAGAAGCACCGCCTCAGGAGCGCCGCGACCGGCGCCCTGCTCCGCCCAGACACGCAGTGCAGACATCACCGCGGCGGCGTAGGCGGCCCCGAGGATGTCGGCGCGGATGACATCGATTCCGGAACCACGCGCCGCCGTGGCCACGGCATCCGACAGCCGCGCCAGACGCAGGCCCGTATCCCGGACAAGCTCCTCCTGAAGCCCCATCGCGGCAGCGTTGCGCAGGGCGAGAGCAAGTGGATCGGGCTCGAAGTCTCGCACGACCAGCAGCAGTATCCCGTGCACTGCATCTCCGGACGCCGTCTTTCCGAGCTCGCCGAGCGACCGGATCGCCTCCCCGATGCGCTCGTCGACCCCGGACCACAGCACATCGCTCTTGGAGGTGAAGTAGTTGAAGAAACTCGATCTGCTGACGCCGGCGCGCTGGGTGATGTCGGCGACTGAGGTCGCGTCGTACCCGCGCTCGAGGAACAACTCGCACGCCGCCTCGGCGAGAGTCTCCCGTGAAGACGCCTTCGGGCGGCCGGCGCGACCGGTGGAATTCATGCCTTCACGGTACCGCGCAGA
>JAQZBG010000196.1 GCA_029239165.1 Microbacterium sp.
GGCGATGTCGATCAGGCATCTGCCGCACACGCCGACGTAGTCCGCGTCCGCCGTTCCGGACACCAGAATGCCCTCGTGGACAGACTCCAGGCGCACATCGAGGTCGATCTCAGAACCCGCTTCGAAGGTGACGATGCCCTCACCCCACGTCTCCTTGAGAGTCACGGTGAACTCATGTTCACGCATCTCTCCCGGACGTCGGACGATGTCACGGACAGGGAGCACGAAAGGACCGTTCATTCGAGAGCGCACACGTCCATGCTACTCGGCCCCACCTGCAGCCGGGCTGAGCACCATCCCCGGACGAAGGCTCAGATGCCGCGGCCTCCGGTGTCGAGGAAGTCGGCCACCACCGGCGGTACGAACGGCGACACGTCGCCGCCGAGCGAAGCGACCTGGCGCACCAGGGAGCTCGAGACCATCGCATGCGAAGGATCGGGCAGCAGGAACACGGTCTCGATGTCGGCGAGGTGGCGGTTGACGATCGCCATCGGAGATTCGTAGGCGACATCGATCTGGGAACGGATCCCCTTCACCAGGACGCCGGCGCCGACATCTCGGGCGTAGTCCACGAGCAGACCCATGCTCCACGATCCGATCACGATGTTGCCCGGCATACCGTCGTCGGCGATCGAACGTTCGAGGAGAGCCAACCGCTGCGCGATCGGAAGCATCGCCTCCTTGCCGGGGTTGTGCACAACCAGCACATGCAGCTCGTCATACAGGGCTGCAGCCCTGCGGATCACATCCAGATGACCCAGGGTCGGCGGATCGAAGGAACCCGGGACGACGGCGATCCGGCTGCTCATGCCCCCAGCCTAGGGCAGGAACGGAGCTCAGTTCTTCGCGAGCGCCGCACGATCCTCATCGGTCACCCGCCGCGCGATGGCCTCGCGAAGACCGGGGTGATGCTCAAGCGTCGCGTCGGTCGTGAGGATCGTCTCGGCCACCTCGCGCGCCCGTGTGATGAGCCCTGCATCCTTGACGACACGCAGCAGCTTGAGCGACGACCGGGCGCCGGCCTGCGCCGCACCGAGCACGTCGCCCTCACCGCGCAGTTCGAGGTCGACCTCGGCGAGGGCGAAACCGTCGAGTGTCGCCGCCACCGCGTCGACACGGTCTCGAGCGAGCGTCCCGGACTCCGCCTCGGTGACCAGCAGGCAGAGCCCGGGAACGCCACCCCTGCCCACGCGCCCGCGCAGTTGATGCAGCTGAGAGACGCCGAAGCGGTCGGCGTCGAGCACGATCATCGTGGAGGCGTTGGGAACGTCCACACCGACCTCGATCACCGTCGTGGCCAGCAGCAGGTCGATCTCGCCGCGCGCGAAGGCCTGCATCACGGCGTCCTTCTCCTCGGAGGGCATCCGGCCATGCAGCACGGCCCGACGGATTCCACCGAGCGTCGGATGGGTCGCGAGCGCCTCATCGAGTTGGACAACACCCCAGCGCGGACCGGATGCGCCCTCCGGGACCAGGGCGGAGGGCTCGGACGCCTCTGCTGTCTTCTTCGTCGTGTCGATCGCTGCGCACACCGCGAAAACCTGCCGGCCCTGGGCGATCTCCTCGGCTGCCCGCTCCCAGACCCGGTTGAACCATCCGGGATGCTCGGCGAGCGGTGCGACGAACGACTCGATCCCCGCGCGCCCTGCCGGCATCGTACGGATGACGGACGTGTCGAGGTCGCCGAAGACGGTCATGGCCACTGTCCGCGGAATGGGTGTCGCCGTGAGCACCAGCGCGTGCGGACTCGACCCCTTGGCCCGGAGTGCCTCCCGCTGCTCGACCCCGAAGCGGTGCTGTTCGTCGACCACGACGAGACCGAGATCAGCGAAGGTGGTCTTCTCGCCCAGCAGAGCATGGGTGCCGACGACGATGAGCGCCTGCCCCGAGGCCACTCGGAGCGCCGCCTTGCGCCTCTCCGCGGCGGGAAGCTGGCCGGTGAGCAGCGTCGGCATCAGGAGCGGGGCGAGCTCGGGACCGAGCATCTTCGCGATCGAGCGCAGGTGCTGGCCAGCCAGCACCTCCGTCGGAGCGATCAGCGCCGCCTGTCCGCCGCTCTCGGCCACCTGCAGCATCGCCCTGAGTGCGACCAGCGTCTTACCGGAACCGACCTCTCCTTGGACGAGTCTGTTCATCGGCCACGACCCGACGAGGTCTGCCGCGATCTGCGCGCCGACCGTCTCCTGATCGGGCGTGAGCGTGTACGGCATCGCGGCGTCGAACCGCTCGAGCAGCCCACCTGGCTTCGCAGGCCGCGACGTGGCGGAGAGCGCGCGCACCGCGTCCCGCTGCTGCAGGAGCGCCGTCTGCAGTGTGAGTGCCTCGTGCATCCGGAGCGTGCGGACGGCGGGATCGATGTCGTTGCGGGTGCGCGGGCGGTGGATCCGCTCCAACGCTTCGCCCGCCGTGAGCAGTTCCTCGTGCTCCCTGATCTCCGCAGTGAGAGGGTCGGGCACTTCATCGAGGTCGTCGAGCACTCGACCGATGAGGCGAGCGATCTGCCAGGTCTGGATGGCCGACGTCGCAGGGTAGATCGGGATCGGAACGGCTGCACGCGCATCCGCGCTCCTGCGGGCGGAGTCCTCATCGTCGAACAGCTCGTACTCGGGGTGCGCGAACTGCGTGACGCCGTTGAACTCCCCCACCTTGCCGGAGAACACGCCCCGACGACCGACCGCGAGGTCTTTGGACCGCCACTCCGCCGCACCGACGTTCTTCGCGAAGAAGGTGAGGGACATGCGGCCGATGCCGTCGCCGATGACCACGTCGACCATCGCCCCCGGCCGGTTGCGCATTCGTCGGAAACTCGACGACAGGACCTCGGCGACGATGGTCACGGTCTCGCCGAGGGGCAGGTCGCGGATCGGCGTCAGTTCACCCGGATCGGCGTAGCGCCGCGGGTAGTGCGAGAGCAGGTCGCCCACGTTCTGCATGCCGAAAGCTCGTCCGAGCGTCTTGGCAGACGCCGCACCGAGCGCATCCTCCAACGAGGAATCGAGCGTGAGCGACATGCTCCGAGTCTAGGGAACGCGACCGACACCGCCGGGCACGCGGCCTGTCGTATCGTGAAGTGGTGACGAGGATCATCGCAGGCGCAGCCAGAGGCGCACGGTTGGAAGTGCCCGGTGCCGGCACACGGCCGACCAGCGACCGGGTGCGGGAGTCGCTCTTCGGAGCACTGGAGGCGCTGAGCGCCATCACCGGCGCGCGTGTCCTCGACCTGTACGCCGGCTCCGGCGCCCTGGGGCTCGAGGCGCTGAGCCGCGGCGCCGCCAGCGCGGATCTCGTCGAGCGGGGCCGCCAGGCCGCGGCCATCGTGCGCCGCAACGCCGCCGTCGTCGCCAAAGCCGGCGGCACGTCGGCCGGCCGGGTGCACGAGGGTACCGTCCATGCATTTCTGCAGCGCGCGGCCGGCCCCTTCGACCTGGTCTTCACCGACCCTCCGTACGACCTCGACGATGCGTCCATGACCGCCGACCTCATCGCGCTCGCGCCGCTGCTGTCGCCGGACGCGGTCGTCGTCGTCGAACGAGCACGCCGCTCGACGCCCCCGGACTTCGAGGCCGCGGGGCTGGAGCTGTTCCGCGAGAAGTCCTACGGCGACACGACGCTGTGGTGGGCGGAGCCGGCACCCGAGGAGAGTTCGACGGCGGACGATCAGCCGGAGAGCGAGTCCCAGTCCCGATAGGGATCCCATCCGCTGAGATCGACGGGAAGGCCGTCGCACAGCAGATCCTCATCGCCGCTCGGGATGACCCGGCCGATCACGCGGAACCCGGGCGGCAGCATCTCATCAGGGAACGTCGCGAGCAGCGCATGGTCTTCTCCCCCCGCCATCGCGCGCTCCGGATCAGCGCCCAACGCATCTCGGTCGAGAGCGATCGTCACCCCAGAGGCTGCAGCCATCCGACGGGCGTCGAGAGCGAGTCCGTCGGAGATGTCCATCATCGCGGTGGCACCGACAGTGGCAGCCACCGCGCCGAGACCGATCGGCGGCGACGGACGCAGCTGCGCAGCCAGAGCAGCGGACTCCCCCGCGGCCAACTCGGCGATGTCCACGGGAACGGGGACGTCGCCGTCACGGAAGCGCCCGAACAGCACCGCGAGGCCGTGCGCGGCGTCGCCCAGCTCGCCTGCCACGGCGACGACATCACCAGGACGGGCACCGCTTCGGGTGACGGGAGCGCGACCTTCGAGATCGCCGAGCGCCGTCACTGCGATGGTCAGCACATCGGACACCGTCAGGTCACCGCCGACCACCGCGCAGCCCGGCGCCAGCGCAGCACAAGCCTCGCGGAACCCGTCGGCGAGGCGCTCGACGAAAGAGAGACGCAGGTCACGTGGAACGGCCAACGCGACCAGCAGGGCGGTCGGACGCGCGCCCATCGCCGCGACGTCCGCCAGGTTGACGGCCGCGGCCTTCCACCCGAGGTCGTACCCGCTCGACCAGGCGAGGCGAAAGTCGGGCCCGTGCACGAGCGTGTCGGTCGTCGCCACCACGCTGCCCGACGGCGTCGCGATCACCGCGGCATCATCGCCCGGGCCGATCAGGGCGTGCGTCGCAGAGGCGGTGCGGCTCAGGATCGCCTGCAGGATGCGTCCTTCGGACACGTCCCCCAGGCGCGGATCATCGGCTTCGGGTCGGGAGGGCATGCTGTCAAAGGTAGCCTGGAAGCATGTCTCGTTCCCGTCGCCTCGCTGCCCTCGCAGGCGCGGTGATCCTCGTCTCCGCCCTCGCCGGCTGCTCCACGACCGTGCACCTCGAACCGGCCGACGATGCGAATGATCCCGCGTGCGCCTCGGTCTCGGTACTGCTGCCGGACAGCGTCGCCGGCTTCGACCGGGTGTGGACGGACGCTCAAGCGACCGGGGCGTGGGGAGAGCCCACCACGGTCGCGCTGCGCTGCGGCGTCGAGCCACCGGCTCCGTCCGCGCTCGTCTGCACGACGCTCGGCGGCGTCGACTGGCTGGTCCTCGAGCAGGAGGAGGAACGCCAGCGCCTCGTCACCTACGGGCGCGAGCCCGCGGTCGAAGTGAACATCCGCCGCGGCGAGCAGGTCGACTTCCAGTCGATCGTGGACTCGATCTCGACGAGCATCCAGTCCGGACTCGCCCCGGCGACGGCGAAGTGCACCGACCGCGTCGAGTTCCCCGCGAGCTGAGCCCACGGCGAACTCCGCCTCAGCGGCGCAAGCCCGCTTCGACGAGTTCTGTGATCAGCTCGCTGTAACTCAGCCCCGACGCCACCCAGCACTTCGGGAACATCGAGATCGGTGTGAAGCCGGGCATCGTGTTCAGCTCGTTGACGACGAGAGCACCCGCGGCCGTGACGAAGAAGTCGACACGGGCGAGCCCCTTGCCGTCGACCGCCTCGAAGACGCGAACGGCCGTCTCCCGCAGATCGCGGATCAGCTGCTCGTCGACATCGGCAGGACATACGATCTCGACGCCGTCCCCACCCAGGTACTTGCCCTCGAAGTCGTAGAAGTCGCGCGTGGTCAGAACGACCTCGCCGGGCAGAGAGGCGCGCGGGCGCTCGCCGTTACGGCCCGCGAGAACCCCGACCTCGATCTCGCGGCCCTCGACCCGGGACTCCACGAGAACCTTCTCATCCTCCGCGAAGGCGATCTCGAAGGCGGCATCCAGGCCGTCCCCGTGGTCGACCCGCGAGACGCCGACGCTCGATCCCGCACTCGCGGGTTTCACGAACACCACGTCGCCCAGTGCCGCCAC
>JAQZBG010000197.1 GCA_029239165.1 Microbacterium sp.
GTGCGCTGGATGCGCGTCTCGCGCGGCGCCTTCACACCGATGCGCACGCTGTCGCCCTTGATCTCGAGCAGCGTGATCTCGATGTCGCCGTCGATGCGCACGCTCTCACCGATCCGCCTCGTCAAAACCAGCATTCGTTCAGCCTACTGCCGCGGAGACGGCGCCGATCGACGAGGAGGGGGCATCGCGGACCACGCCGACCGTCTCGATCGTGAGGGCGGCGGAGGTCGCCTCCGTGTAGGAGAGCACCGGAAGGCCGTCGGTCTGCGCCGACACGAGTCGGCGCACGGCGGGACGCAGCGACGGGGCGCACACCAGCACCGGCTCGCCACCTTCGCGCACCGAGGACACGGCCTGCTTCACCGACTCCACGACGGCTTCCATACGCTGCGGGTCGAAGACGATCTGGGTTCCGTCGTCGCCGGGGCGCAGGTTCTCGAGCATGGCCTGCTCGAGGAGCGGGTTGATCATCACCACGCGCAGGATGCCCGCGTCGGCGAACCGTGCGGCGATCGCGGGGCCGAGTGCGGCGCGGGCAGCCTCGATCAGGCCTTCCGGATCGGTCGAGGTCCTCGCCCGCAACGCGAGGGCCTCGTAGATGCGGCTGAGGTCGTTGATCGGCACCCGCTCGGCGAGGAGGCCCTGCAGCACGCGCTGCACCTCCGCGAGCGACAGCAGCGCCGGCGTGAGCTCCTCGACGGCGGCAGGAGACGCCTGCTTGAGGGCGTCCGTGAGCTGACGGACGTCCTCCCGGCTCAGCAGGCGTGCGGCATGGGCGTGGATCACGCTGGAGAGGTGCGTGATGATGACGCTGGCCCGGTCGATCACGGTGGCCCCGGCGAACTCGGCGCTGTGCCGCATCTCCAGGGGGATCCACTTGCCTTCGAGGCCGAAGACCGGGTCGAGCGTCGCCGTGCCGGGAAGTGACTCCAAGCCCTGCCCGAGGGCGAGCACGGAGCCGACCGGCGCCGTGCCCCTCCCCGTCTCGACCCCGGCGATGCGGATCACGTACGTCGACTGCGCCAGCTCGATGCTGTCGCGGGTCCGCACCGGCGGGGTGATCAGACCGAGGTCGAGCGCGATCCGGCGGCGGAGCGCCTTGACCCGCGCCAGGAGGTCGTCCGGACCTCCCGTGACCAGATCGACGATGTCGGGGGAGAGGAGGATCTCGAGGGGGTGCACCCTCATCTTCTCGATCAGCTCCTCCGGATGGTCGACCGGCGCGGACGTCGGAGTCTGGGCCGCGATCGCCGCCTCCCGCTGCTGGTTCACCTTGATGCGCTGGGCGACCAGCAGCAGGAGAGCGCCGATCGCGACGAACGGCAGCATCGGCATATGCGGGATGAGCGACATGATGATCGCCGCGCATCCCGCGATGATGAGCGCGTTGCGGGACTGACCGAGCTGCGCGGATGCCGCGGTGCCCATTTCGGCTTCCGCCGTCGAGCGGGTCACGATCATGCCGGTGGAGACGGCCATCAGCAGAGCGGGGATCTGCGTGACGAGCCCGTCGCCGATCGTGAGGAGGCTGTACGTGCTCACGGCCTCCTCGATCGCCATTCCGTGCTGGACGATGCCGATCGCGATGCCGCCGATGAGGTTGATGATGATGATGACGAGTCCGGCGATCGCATCGCCCTTCACGAACTTCGACGCACCGTCCATCGCGCCGTAGAAGTCGGCCTCGGCCGCGACCTCCGCCCGGCGCTCGCGGGCCTCGGCGTCGGTGATGAGTCCGGCGTTGAGGTCGGCGTCGATGGCCATCTGCTTGCCGGGCATGGCGTCGAGGGTGAATCGAGCTCCGACCTCCGCCACGCGTTCCGCACCCTTGGTGACGACCACGAACTGGATGACGACGAGGATGAGGAACACCACGGCCCCGATGATGAGGGAGCCGCCCACCGCGATCGCCCCGAACGCCTCGATCACCTGACCCGCGTATGCCTCGCCGAGCACGAGTCGGGTCGAGGCGACGTTGAGCCCGAGACGGAACAGCGTCGCCACCAGCAGCAGCGAGGGGAACACCGAGAAGTCCAGCGGCTTCTTCACGAACATCGACGTGAGCAGGATCACGAGCGCGAACATGATGTTCAGGATGATGAGGATGTCGAGCAGGAACGGCGGCACCGGGACGGAGCTTGACGAACAGCTGTCTCATGCGGTCCTCCGATAGGGCAGGGTGTGGATGCCGCGGGCGGCGCCGCGCCGACGCAGGGCGTCGACGAACACGAGCACGCGCGCCACGGCGTTGTACAGGTCTTCGGGGATCTCCTGGCCGAGCTCGCACGCGGCATGCAGGGCACGCGCAAGGGTGATCTCGCGCACGAGCGGCACGCCGGCGCGCACGGCCTCGTCGCGGATGCGTTCGGCGATCACCCCGCTGCCCTTCGCGACGACCTTGGGCGCCGCGCGGCCGGGTTCGTACCGGAGAGCGACCGCGATGTGGGTCGGATTGACGACCACGACGTCGGAACCGGCGACCGCGGCGATCATGCGGTTGCGACTGGCGGCGAGCTGTCGGGAGCGCCGTTGCTGACGGATGAGCGGGTCGCCCTCGGAGTTCTTGCTCTCGTCCCGCACCTCGCGCTTGGTCATGCGGGTGTGCTTGCGGTTGCGGCGCATCACGACGAACATGTCGACCGCGGCCAGGACCAGCCCGACGGCGATCGCGGTCTGCAGCAGGGCGGTCGTGCCCTCGGAGGCGGTGCCGAGCAGGCGTGAGATCGAATGGGCGCCGCTGGCCGTGAGCACCGGCATCAGACCCGCGATGACCACCCACAGCGCGATGCCGATCGCCGCGGTCTTCAAGAGCGCCTTGGCGCCCTCCCACAGCGCCTGCAGACCGAAGACGCGACGGATGCCGGTGACGATGTTGAACTGCTCGAAGCGCCCGGTGAGCGGCTTCAGGTGCACGCCGCCTTGGACCACGGCACCGATCAGCGTGACGATCGCGACGGCCGCGAGCATCACGGCGATGGTCGGGAGCACCGAGCCGAGGCCGCGCTCCAGCGCGCCGAGTGCCGCTTCCGGGGTGGGGCTGAAGACCAGCGAGGTGACCGTGAGGAGCTGCTCGGTCCCGGCCGCCGCGCCCAGCGCGATCGCCGCGGGCATGGCGATCGCCGCTGCACCTATCCCGAGCCACGCGGTGAGGTCCTGGCTGCGTGAGAGGCGCCCCTTCTTGCGGGCCTCGTTGAGGTGCTTGTCGGTGGCCTTCTCGCTGCGCTCGCCGGTATCGGTGCCGCTCACTCGTGCACCCCCTGCATCATCTTCAACGCCTGCCCGGAGAGAGCGTCGACGATGCCGGGGAGCACCGCGTACACGGCGCCGGCGAGCAGCAGGGTGAGCAGGATCTTCACCGGGAAGCCCATCGCGAAGGCGTTCAGCGCAGGTGCCACGCGGGTGATCAGTCCGAGCCCGACGTCGGCGAGGAACAGCACGAGCACGAGCGGCCCCGCGATCTGCACGGCGGCGAGCACCATCTGGGACACCCCGTCGATGAGGAGTTCCGCCGGACCCGCCACCTCGAAGATGCCGTCCACCGGCACCGCCTCGAAGCTGCGGGCGAGGCCGGCGAGGATCAGCTGATACCCGCCCGAGGCGAACAGCAGGGTCAGCGCGGTGATGTGGAAGAGCCGCGTGAACTGCGCGCCGTTCACGAGCGAATGCGGGTCGAACGCCTGGGCGAGCTGGAAACCGCCGAACACGTCGATCAGGCTGCCGGCGGCTTGGAGCGCGGCGAAGCACAGGAAGACGAGGAAGCCGAGCAGCGCTCCCGTGAGCAGCTGCAGCACCAGGGCACCGAGGAACGGCCCGGTGTCGAGGTTCTCGTAGCCGGGAGCGACGGCCGTGCCCACCGCGAGGGAGAGGCCGATGGCGAGCATCGCCTTGACCCGCACGGGGATGGCCCCGTAGGAGAACGGCGGCGCGATCATGATGAACGCCGTGATGCGCACGGCCGCGAGCATGGTCGCCTCGAGCCATGCGAAGTCGATGGGGATGTACACCGTCTCACCCGCTCAGCAGGGAGGGGATGCGGGCGAACATCTCGTTCGTGAACGCGATCATCTCGGCGATCATCCAGTTGCCGGCGATGAGCAGCGCGATGCCCACGGCGACGATCTTCGGCACGAACGAGAGCGTCACCTCCTGCACCTGCGTGATGGACTGCAGCAGCGAGATGGCGAAGCCCACCACGAGCGCGGTGACGAGCACCGGGGCGGCGAGCTTCGCTGCGATGATCAGCCCCTGGGTGCCGATGTCGATGACCGCTTCCGGACTCATCCCACCCCTCCGTAACTCTCCAGCAGGGCGCGGATGATGAGCCCCCAACCGTCGACGAGGATGAACAGCAGGATCTTGAAGGGCAGCGAGATCATGACGGGCGGCAGCATCATCATGCCCATCGACATCAGAGCCGCGGCGACGACGAGGTCGATCACGAGGAACGGGATGAAGATGACGAAGCCGATGATGAACGCCGCGCGCAGCTCCGAGATCATGAAGGCAGGGATGAGCGTGTACATCGGCACGCTGGAGGGGTCTTCGGGGTTCGGCTGCCCCGCCATCCGGGTCATGAGGGCGAGGTCTTCCTCGCGGGTGAAGCGCAGCATCCACTCCTGAAGGGGAAGCTGACCGACGTCGATCGCCTGGGTGAACGTGAGCGTGCCGTCGATGTACGGCTGCACGGCGACCGTGTTGATCTCGGTGAGCACCGGCCACATGATGAACAGCGACAGGAAGAGGGAGAGCCCGGCCAGCACCTGGTTCGGCGGGATCGTCGGCAGCGACAGGGCGTTGCGGGTCATCGCCAGCACGACGAAGATCTTCGTGAACGACGACATCATCAACAGCAGTGCCGGGGCGACCGACAGCAGCGTGATGCCCAGCAGGGTGAGGATCGACCCGGACGGCCCGCCATCGACGCCGTTGATGTCGATCGTGACGCCCTCGCCGGGATCGTCCGGCGTGACCTCGGCGTGGGCGGCGGTGCCGGTGAGCAGCGTGAGCACCGCGACCAGGGCGAACGCCGCGACGAGGATCAGTGCGACCCGTCGCAGCGCGCGGCCGTCGACGACCCCACGGGACGCGCTCATCGCGTGCGCCGGATGGCCTCGGCGGTCTGCCGCCAGGTTTCGGGGGAGAGGATGGAGCCGCGCAGCGGATCGTTCCGGTGTCGGACGCGACGCTGCGGAGCCGGATGCGCGGACGATGCCGCGGCCGTTTCGGTCAGGGCGGTGGCGGCGAGGATGCGGTCGAACTCCTCGGCATCGGACGCCGCCTCCGACGTGGGCGCCGACCAGCGGGCAGGTTCGTCGGGCGCAGTCACGGTCTTGACCGGCAGCTTGTCGACGACGCTCACGCCGTGCTCGGTGACGCCGAGGACGTAGCGGGCGTCCTCGGTCTGGACCACGACGACCTGTGCTTTCGGGCCCACGCCCTGTCGCCCGAGCACCGTGATGACCTCGCCGTCACGCCGACGGGCGGCCGTGCGCGCGACGCGGCGCTGGAGGAACCACAGCACCCCGAGCACTGCGGCGAGCGAGAGCACGACCCGCAGGCCGAGCAGGAGGTCGTCCAGGGTCAGGCCTCGACGTTCTCGAGGATGCGGGTGATCCGCACGGCGTAGTCCTGGTCGACCACGACCACCTCGCCGTGCGCGATGATGCGGCCGTTCAGCTTGATGTCGGCCGGGGCTCCGGCGGAGCGGTCGAGCTCGACGACGCGGCCCGGCTCCAGGTCGAGCACATCGCGCACCGCCATCCGGGTGCGCCCGATCTCGACCGTGAGCTCCATCTCGACCCCGGCGATGCGGTGCAGCCGGCGGGAAGAGCTTGATGTCGCAGCGGGAGTGCGCGTGACGATGACGGCGAGTCGGCCGACCGTGCGATCCGCGTCGTCCTGCAGATCGAAGAGCTGCGCGGTCGGGTCGGAGAAGAGCGGCGAGGCGTCGCCGATCACGGCATCGCCGAGCGCTCCGGCTCCCAGTGCACTCGTGGAGGCTTCCAAGGCGTCGCGCATGCGGTCGGCCAGAGGTGCCCCCGCCAGTCCGTCGACCAGGCTCTCGGCGTCGAAGAGCTGCACGGCGAGCTGGGCGCTCGCCTCGCCGACGAACTGCACGATCACGGCATCGCCCGTGTCGCCGGAGACCTGCGAGGGACGAGCGGTCAGGGGAGCGGCTGTCGGCAGCGACGCGGCGAAGGCGGCGGCGACGGCGGACTCGTAGGTGGTGGTGCTGGTCACGCGGGCTCCTCGGCGAAGGCGGGATCGGGGACGGTGGTGGCGACGACGCAGGCGAGACGGGCTCCCGCGCTGCCCACGGCAGCGGTGGCGACGGTCTGATCGCCCACGGTGAGCAGCATCGGGCGGTCGGCGGAATGCGGGAAGGAGACGATGTCGCCCACGGCGAGGTCGAGCACCTCGCGGGGGAGCACGGCGCGCGGGGCGAGCCGCAGCGAGAGTTCGACGGGGGAGACCTCGACCTGACGTCGGACCAGGCCCGGCGCCGCGGCTCGCTCGGTATCCGAGGTGCGCACGGTGAAGCCGGCGAGGACCGACGCCGGCAGCATGACGCTCACGGGCACCGTCCGCCCGGCGAGACGCATCGAGAAGCGTGCGACGATGACCGGTTCGCCCGAGGCTGCGACCTGGGCGAACTGCGAGCTGTACTGGATGCCGCTCACCGTGACACCCGAGGGCAGCAACCCGTCCAGGGAGCCGGTCAGGTGCTCGAGCGCGTCGACGATGAGGGAGCGGATCAGCGCCTGCTCGATCGGGGTGAACGTGCGCTCCTCCGACGTCGCGGATGCTCGTCCGCCGACCATCTGCACGATCCACGTCGTGGCAGCGGAGGTCGGCAGCTGCACGATGAGCCGCTCGTCGGAATCGGGCAGCGCGCACACGATCAGGGTGGTCGTGGTGGGCAGCGAGGCGGCGTACTCGCCGTAGGTCAGCATGCCGACGTGCTCGACGGCGATCGTGGCGCGCACGTGGATCTTCGCGGAGAGCTGCGCCGACCACTGCCGGGAGAACGTCTCGAAGGCCAGCTCCAGGGCGCGGGTGTGCTCGCGAGACAGGGTCGCCGAACGACCGAAGTCGTACACCTCGACTTCGGCGCTCTTCGTCGCCGTCGCTGTGCGCACGTCGGAGCGCACGCTGTCCTCGATCACCACGAACCCGACTATCGGGCGGTGATCGACGTGCGTTAGACGGGAACGGTCAGGAGGACGGCTGCGCGGCCTGCGCTTCGGGGATGAGCGCTCGCACCTCCTCCGTCGCGTCGGAGAGGACGACGATGTCGACGCGCCGGTTCTGCGCCAGTGCCGCCGGCGAAGAACCCGTCGCGACCGGTCGGGTGTCGCCGAAACCGACCGACTTCACGTGCGTCGGGGGAAGCCCGGACGACTCGACGAGGTGCCGCAGCACCTGGGTGGATCGGCCGGCCGAGAGCTCCCAGTTCGTGGGGAACGGGGCGACCGATCCGCGGACGTCGGCGTGACCCTCGACCGAGATCTCGTTCGGGGCGGTCACGAGGACCGAGCCGAGCGCATCGAGGATCCGGACCGCCTTCGAGCTGAGGGTGGTGCTGTTCGTGGTGAAGAAGGTCTCGGCGCTGACGAGTCCGATCGTGAGACCGCGCTCGTCGATCGTGAAGGTGACGTCGGCCTCGAGGGCGTTGTCGGCGAGCACCTTGCGCAGTCGCTCGCGGAGCGCGGAGAGCTCGTCGAACTCGGTCTGCGCGGCGGCGAGTTCGAC
>JAQZBG010000198.1 GCA_029239165.1 Microbacterium sp.
CGGCGCGTCGACGGGGGTCCGGCGCCATGGGTCTTCGACGTCCTCCTCGGCATCGGCGTGACCCTGACCGTATCGCTGTTCATCGCAGCGGACGTCGGTGAGAACGAGCCCGACGGATGGGCCTATCTCTGGGCGGCCGGACTGGGCGCGCTCATGCTGGCTCGCCGCCGCTATCCCGTGATCGTGGTGCTGCTGTCGGTCGGCGCTTGGCTCTCCTACTACGTGGCCGGGTACCCGCCGATCGGCGTGGCCGTGCCGCTGGCTGCGGCGGTGTTCTCGGCTGCCGAGTACGGGCGCATCGGTGCGGCCATCGCCGGCTCGGGTGCGGTGATCGGCATCTCGGTGGTCTACCGTCTCGCCGTAGGACAGGATCCCGCCTTCGTCCTCTACGACCTACCCGGTCACGCTCTCCTTCTCGCCGGTGCCGTCGCGCTCGGCGACAGCGTCCGCTCCCGCCGCGAGCTGCGACGGCAGTCGGAGCAGATCGAGGAGCTGACGATCGAGCGCTACGCCCGCGAGGCGGAGCAGCGCGTCATGGCCGAACGGCTCGCCATCGCCAGGGAGCTGCATGACTCGGTCGGGCACGCGCTGACCGTCGTGACGCTGCACACCCAGGTGATCGAGGAGGCGCTCGGCTCCGACGACGCCGAGGTACGGCGCTCGCTCGAAGCGATCGCCGATACGACCTCCGCGACATTCGCAGACCTGCGTCGGACGGTCGCCAGCCTGCGGAACGAAGGCGCCCCCTCCCGCTCTCCACTGGGCATCTCGGATCTGGAATCGGCGACACTGCCGGCCAGGCAGGCGGGGCTCGACGTGCGGACGAACGTCCGCCTGCGATCGACGCCCTCGCCGACCGTCGAAGCGGCCGTGTATCGCATCGTGCAGGAGTCGATCACGAACGTCGTCCGCCACGCCGACGCGTCCCGGGTCGACGTCGACATCGAGGAGGGGGACGACGGGATGGTGGACGTCAGCATCGTCGATGACGGCAAGGGCTCGAGGAGGGCTGCGCCTCCCCCGTCGACTCACCAGGGCACCGGCATTGCGGGGATGCGGGAGAGGGCGCATCTTCTCGGAGGCACGTTCTCGGCCGAACGCCACACTTCCGGCTTCGCGGTGAAGGCTTCGATCCCCATGGAGGTGGTGGAGAGGTGACTACGGTCGTACTGGTCGATGATCAGGATCTCGTCCGCGCGGGCTTGCGTGCGCTGCTCGCACGGGACGAGTCGATCCACGTCGTCGCGGAGGCGACGGACGGGCGTCGCGGCGTCGAGGCGGCTCGCAAGCACAGACCCGACGTGGTGCTCATGGATCTGCGCATGCCGGTCATGGACGGCATCGAGGCGACGCGCATGATCAGAGCCGATGAGGCACTCGCCGACACGCAGGTCGTGGTGCTGACGACCTTCGACGACGACTCCGACATCGTGGAGGCGATTCGAGCGGGAGCGGTGGGCTACCTGCTGAAGAACACACCGCGAGACGATCTGCGCGATGCGGTCTCGCGCGCCGGACGAGGCGAGCGCCTGCTGTCACCGGCGATCACGCAGCGGCTGATGGACATGATCGCCTCGGGTCAGGCGGCGCCGGTCCCCGATCCTCGCCTGAGCCTCCTCAGCTCACGCGAACTCGAGGTGCTGACCCGCATCGGGCACGGCGACACGAATGACGAGATCGCGTCGACGCTGCACTTGAGTCCGGCGACGGCCCGCACCTATGTGAGCCGCATCCTGGCCAAGCTCGGCGCGCGCGATCGCCCCGAACTCGTCGTGATCGCGCACAGATCCGGTCTGGTGATCGCCTGACGTTCACGCGGCCGGCCGGCGCATGAACCAGGAGGGCACGCCCAGGACATCGGCCTCGTCGACCACCGCATAGCCGAAGCGCTCGTAGAAGCCGACGGCTTCGGGCCGGTCGGTCTCGAGATAGCCCTCGGCGCCTGCCGCGTCGAGTCTCTGAGCGTGGCGCAGCAGGAGAAGGCTGCCGATGCCCTGGCCGCGGAGGTGCCTGTCGACCGCGACGGGGCCGAGATGGACGTGCGGTTCGTCAGGGTCGTGGCCGGCCCATCGCCGGTTCCACGAGAGCAGACGGGATGCCGTGCCGAGGCCGAAGGTCGATGCCCTGCCGAGCAGACGCAGCCGGGTGGTCGCCGACGGACGGCAGCGCCCGGGCGGTGCCCACGCCGCGACGCCGGCGAGGGCCTCGCCGCGGTCGACTCCTTCGATCTGGAGCGAGGGCGAGCTGCGCAGAAGCGCCCGCATCAGCTGCGCGTGCCGGTGCGCCCTCGAACGGTCGTCTCCCCCGTACGCCATGAGATGGACCGGATTGTCGGCCATCCCGCGGCCGAGCAGCGCGGCGGCCGCATCGCGATCGGCGCTCGTGACGGGGCGCACGTACAGATAGGGCTGTGACATCTCCATGTCGGGCCTTCCCACGGGGTCGAGTGAAATCCCATCGTGGGTCGGGCCCAGCCCCGCAGGATGCCCGTCTCGCACGACTTCGCGGATGACTCAGGGCGGTATGCGGGTCGATCCGGGACGACCTCCTCTGTCGCCCCCTGAAGGTGCCGTCCGGCTCGTCCGGGACCGACGCTTGTGGTTTGCCCGGACTCGATCGAGAAAGCGCGCGCCCATGCTGGCTTGGCTCCTTGCATCCGTTCTGATCGTCCTCTACGTCACCGTCCTGGGCCTGACGGTCCGGTGGCTCGTCGGAGCGCCCGTGGGGGTGATCAGAAGCCTTGTGACGGGCGTCGTCGGATTCTTCGTCGTCATTCCCCTGGTCTTCGCGCTGCTCGGAGGCAGCGGTCTCGTCGATCCCGACGGCATGTCGGATCGCGACGTGGCCCCCGGGGATGTCCTCGTGGGCGCCGTCGCCCTGCTCTGGGTGCTCGCGCTGGGCGCGGCCTTCCTCGCGGCGTTGGAGTTCCTCTGGCCGTCCCACCACAGCACGGGGATCCTCTGGCGCCTCAAGCGCGCCCGCGATCGTGTGCGGCGAGCCGTCCGCTACGTCCACATCCTGCGGGTGGGCATGCGGCACGGTCTCGGCCCGCTCCTGCGCGGCCGGGATGTCAGCGCAGAAGAGATCGGCCCGGCGCTCGTGGCGGCGCTGAGCGATGCAGGAGTGACGTTCGTGAAGCTCGGACAGGTGCTGGCCACGCGCAAGGACGTCGTGCCCTCCGAACTGGCGCGTCACCTCGCCACGTTGCAGTCGGCAGTCGCCCCGGAGGAATGGGGTGCTGTCGCGGCCCTGATCGCGAGGGATGTCGGCGAACCCCTGTCTGCAAGATTCTCCTCGATCGATCCGGCGCCCCTCGCCGCAGCTTCGATCGGTCAGGTTCATGCGGCGACGCTCACGACGGGCGAGAGGGTGGTCGTCAAGGTGCAGCGGCCGAACGTGAGGGCGCAGGTGGACACCGATATAGACATCGCACGGCGCATCTGCCGGCGAATCGAGCAGCGCTCGACGATCGCTCGACGCATGCAGGTCGGGCGGCTCATGGATGAGCTCGCCGAATCGCTCCGGGCTGAGCTCGACTACAGGATCGAGGCCAGGAGCCACGCCCTCCTTCGCACGGCCGCCGAGCGGCGCTCCCACAACGTCCGCATCCCGAAGCTCTTCGCGACGCTCACGACCCGTCAGGTGCTCACGATAGAGCGGATCAGCGGCACCCCGCTTGCTCGGGCCGCCCACATAGTGAAGGCGCTGCCGCCCGGGGCGCGGCACCGGCTCGCGGCAGCCCTCGTCGATGAGGTGCTGGAGCAGATCCTCGTCGACGGCGTCTTCCATGCCGATCTCCATCCGGGGAACATCATGGTCGCCGACGACGGCACGCTGTCATTGATCGACTTCGGCTCGGTCGCGGTCATCGGTCAGGAACAGCGAGACCTGCTTGCCGGGCTCTTCGCCGCATTCGAAGCGGGGGATGCCCGCTCCGCGGTCATCGCCATACGACACCTCACTCTCGGAGGCGAGCCGCGTGACAGCGCCCTGCTGCTGCGAGATGTGGGGGAACTCTTCACGGTGACAGCGATCGAACGCGACACCACCGCCTTGAGCGAGCGGCTCCTGCGCCTGTTCAGCCGACATGGCCTCGCGATTCCCGGAGCACTCGCCGCTGCGGTGCGCACCATGGCGGCACTCCAGGAGGCCATCGCGATGCTCGACGGCTCGTCGGACTACGCCGATCTCATCCTCGGCCGCATCCATCGCATCGCGGCCAGCCGGTTCGACCCGGAGCGCCTTCATAAGCTCGCCACGGCGCAGGGCCTGGCCCTCACCCAGTTCGCGCGACGGGTCCCCGACATCCTCGACGCCTCGATGGAGGCGCACGCGTCCCGTGTCACATCACGACTGGCGGGCAGGAAGGAGGCTCGTGTCTGGATGCTACGGGTCGTCACGGGGCTGGGCGGCTGCGCGGTGTCGGTCTGTCTCGCCGCGGGCGCCGTCGCCCTGATCCTCAGTGAGGGAGGACCCGTGCTGCCCCCGGGCATTCCGGTCTTCCCCCTGATCGGCGCGACGATCGGCGCCGTCGCGCTCATCCTCGGCACGCGCTGCGCTGTCGTGCTGAGCAGGCTCATCACCGTGCCGTCGTGAGCGAGCACGTGTGTGGTCGACGATCCGATGTCGCCCCGGGGCGACACGAGCACCGACCCGCGCCGACGACGGCGGCCAACGCCGGTTCCTACCCTGACGTCATGACCGAGTCGAAAACTCCCCGCGATACGCACGAACCGCCGCCGCGCCCCGCACGCATCAACTGGGCTGCCGTCGTGGGGTTCGGCATGCTGGGCCTGCTGTGGCCGCTGCTGCGGCTGGTGGGGCTCGAATCCGTCGTCGGCGGACTCGGCACCGCGCTGATCGCGTTCCTGGGGACCTTCGCGGTGTGGGTCCTGGGGGCGGGACTCGGCGATGTGCCCCGCCCGGTCGTCACCTTGACGCTCGCAGGGCTGCTGTTCGGCGCACTGCTGTCCGCTTCCGCGCTGCTGATGGGCGAGTGGCCGGACTACGGGCTCGGGCTGACCCTCGTGGCTGTCGCCGTCGAACTCGGCCGCGCCGCGGGATTCGGCGCGTTGAGCGGTCTCACGGCCCGCGCGATCCAGAAGTCTCGGCACCGGTGAGCACCCGGCCGTCATCCCCGACAGCCGTGTCGTCATCGCGCGACTGAACTGTCGCTCCTGAGAGGACGACGCGCGAAGAGGCGAAACCTACGGTGACACCATGACGCACAACACACCACCCCACACTCCGCCCGCAGCGCGGCAGAGCGCTCTCGGCCTCCCCGTCATCGCCCTCGTCGGGCTCGCAGCGATCGCCGTCCCCCGCGCCATCCTTCACGATCTCCACCTCATCAGCGAGTCCGGGCTGCTGACCTGGATCCTGGCGTTGGGCCCGGTGGCCGTCTGGATCGCCGTCGCCGTGATGAAGAGAGTTCCCAAGCCGTTCCTGACGGTTCTCGTCATTGGGATCTTCTACGGGATCATGCTGGTCATCACGCACCAGCTTCTCTGGGACTACGCGTACGAGGGGGATCCGCCCACGATCGGCGGCGGCAGCATGGCCACGGCGATCCCGCGACTCGCCGCCATCCCCAGCGGGCTCTTCGTGGGAGCGCTCGTCGGTGCCATCGGGGGGCTCATCGCCTGGGGAATCCGGGCCGCCGTCACACGCAAGGCCCCTCGCGCCTGAGCTGCTGCCGGGCGTCAGATGAGGCG
>JAQZBG010000199.1 GCA_029239165.1 Microbacterium sp.
CCGCGGCCCGAGTTCCTCGACGACGTCCGCACCTTCGCAGCGGAGGACCGCTGGGTGACCGAATGGCAGTACACGAGCAAGGGCACCGACGAGATCCTCACGCCGCGCGCCGAGCTCGCGATCTGGCTGGACTACCCGTACCGCGTGGTTCGCGGGCGACTGATCCGGCGCACCCTGGCCCGAGGAATCCTGCGACGAGAGCTCTGGAACGGCAACCGCGAGAAGGGGCCGTGGAACCTGCTCAACCGTGATCCCGCGGAGAACATCCTCGCGTGGCAGACGGCGACACTGCACAAGTGGGCGGAACGCTTCCCCGAGCTGCAGGAGCGCTTCCCGCACCTGACCGTCGTACGCCTCCGGCATCCGCGGGAGACCGAGCGCTGGCTCCGGGCTCAGGCGGATGCGTCGGGGGTGTCGATCGCGCCACCGAAGCGACGGTCCCGCGCCAGGTAGACGTCGATCGCGCGCCAGAGCTCTTCGCGCGAGAAGTCGGGCCAGAGCGTGTCGAGGAAGACCATCTCGGCGTAGGCCGACTCCCACAGCAGGAAGTTCGAGGTGCGCTGCTCCCCCGAGCTGCGGAGGAAGAGATCGACGTCGGGCATGTCCGGCACGTACAGGTTCCGGCGGATCATCTTCTCTGTGATGGCCTTGGGCTTCACACGACCGGCGGCGACGTCTTCCGCGATGGCCCGCATCGCATCGACGAGCTCGACCCGGCCGCCGTAGTTGACGCACATCGTGAGGGTGAGCACATCGTTGTCGCGCGTGAGCTGCTCGGCATGCTGCAGCTCCTTGATGACGCTGCCCCACAGCCGCGGTTTGCGCCCCGCCCAGCGGATGCGCACCCCCCACTCGTTGAGCTGGTCGCGGCGGCGGTGCAGCACATCGCGGTTGTAGCCCATGAGGAAGCGCACCTCCTCGGGAGAACGCGCCCAGTTCTCGGTCGAGAAGGCATAGACGGAGAGATGCTTCACACCGGCCTGGATGGCACCCGCGACGACGTCGAGCAGCACCTCCTCACCCGCCTTGTGGCCTTCGATGCGGTTGAGGCCTCGTCGGTTGGCCCAGCGACCGTTGCCGTCCATGACGATCGCGACGTGCTCGGGGACGGCACGGAACGCGGGCGGGTGCACTCCGGTCCAATCCAGCGGGCGGTAGGGCACCGCGTCCTTGTGCGTGTACGGCTTGGGGCTCACCGTGGTCCTTCCGACGAGATGTCCGACACGTGGGCGAGCGAGCGGATGCCGCGCTCCATGTGCCATTGAGCGTAGGCGGAGACGAGGCCTGACGCCGCGGCGGTATCGGCGTGCGGGGACGCATCGATGACATCCCATTCCCCCGAGATCAAGGCGCGGAGCAGCGTCAGCGTCTTTTCGGCGACGCGGGGGCTACCGGCCGGCGCGCAGTTCGTGCAGACGAGTCCGCCCAGCTGCGCGACGAATCGCGAGTGCGGACCCGGCGTCCCGCAGCGCGCGCATTCGTCGAGGGAGGGCGCCCATCCGGAGAGCGACATGACCCGCAGAAGGTACGAGTCGAGAATGCTGCGCGCGACGTGCTCTCCGCGGGACAGCGCCCGCAACCCGCCGACGAGGAGCAGATACTGATCGGGGGTCGCCTCGGCGTCGCTCAGACGGTCGGCCGTCTCGACCATCGCGTTCGCCGCCGTGAACCGATCGTAGTGCGCTGCGATGTCACTGCCGTAGGACCCGAGCGACTCGGCCTGCTGCACGATGTCGAGCGAACGCCCCTGGTAGAGCTGCACATCGGCGACCATGAACGGCTCGAGCCTGGCACCGAACTTCGACGACGTCCGACGCACCCCCTTCGCCACCGCGCGGACCTTTCCATGGCGGCGGGAGAGCATGGTGACGATGCGATCCGCCTCACCGAGCTTGTGAGTGCGCAGGATCACCGCTTCGTCTCGGTAGGTGGGCACCCCTCGATTATCCTCCGTGCGGGAGAATGGACGGGTGACCGAACCGCTCTTCACCATTCCGCTGTGGGCGGACCTGCTCGGCGTCGGTCTGGGTGGGGTCCAAGGCGCGATGTTCGCCTCGGGGTTCCAGGGGCAGCGCCGTCTCGACTGGCTCGGTGTCGCCATCATCGGCATCATGATCGGGATGGGCGGTGGGCTGATCCGCGACATCCTGCTCGGGCAGACTCCGGCGACGCTGCAGAACCAGTGGTACCTGGTCACGGCGGGAGGCGCGGCACTCCTGGGCATGCTGCTCGCCGGTCTCTTCACCCGGCTGAACACCGCGATCGTGGTGCTGGATGCGGTCGTGATCGGCATGTTCGGCGCCTTCGGGACGAGCAAGGCCCTGGCGTTCGGGATCCCCGAGGTGCCCGCCGTGTTCATCGGCGTGTGCGCCGCGGTCGGAGGCAGCGTGCTCCGCGACATGCTCATGGGTCTGCCGACCGCGATCATGCACGTCGGCTCGCTCTACGCCGTCGCCGCGGGCGCGGGTTGCACGTTCATCGTGATCGCCGTCGCACTCGGCATGCCCCTCACGATCGCCGCCGTGGTCGGCATCGCGGTGACGACCGTCATCCGCATCCTCGCCGTGACTTTCGACGTCTCCCTCCCGGAGCAGCGCCGCATCTACCGCCGCAAGGTCGCCGCCGAGACGGGGGCCATCGCGATCGTCAAGCCCCGCGCCGACCGCTGAGCCTCGACGTCAGGATCCCGGCCCGGCTCCGATGATGGCGCGGAGGCCGTCGATCGCCCTGGTCAAGCCGAACTCCCACGCGACGGCCGCATCGTAGGGCGCTCCCAGGGCTTCCCCCGCGGCCTGTCCGACCGACTGAGCGAGCGGGAAGCTGTCCCCCAAGTAGGTCGCAAGACGCGGGCCCGCCTCCGCCCAGAATGCGCCGAACTGCTCCTTCTCGGCGCTCTCCCGCATCCTCATCGCCGCGGCGCGTACGAAGTCCAGGAGGAAGGACAGCGCCGCGTCGCGTTCGACGTCCGCCAACCCCGTGTCATCGAACGCGTGCAGCTCCCGGTCGTACTTCGCGATCGTGCCGGGGCCGAGCGCGGCGCGCTGGTCACCGATGTCGAGCACCCACGGGTGTCCCCGCAGCATGTCGAGGTTGTCCTCGGCCACGGCGCGCACGCGAGCAGCCCACCCGGTTCCCTCAACCGGACGCACACCCATCCTCGAGTGCATCTCGTCGAGCATCAGGACGAGCAGATCCGCGCGGCTGTTCACGTGCGTGTAGATCGACATCGGCGGGAGTTCGAGCGACTGCGCGAGCGCGCGGATCGTGACGGTATCGAGACCGCCGTGATCGGCGAGCTCGATCGCGCGGGAGACGACCTCCGCCGTCGAGCGCCGCGCCCGAGGTCCACGGCGTCCTCCCGCCGCGGCCGCCGGGTCATCGCGCCAGAGGAGATCCACGAGATTCTTGGCCATGTCGGAATAATCCTCTCACGCGATCACTTGACCATGTACGTTGTACGTAGTATAGACAGGAGACAGAGTGCACATCATCCAGACCGCCACCTCGCTCAACGTCGACGACGTCGCCGCCTCGGCGTCGTTCGCGCAGACCCACTTCGGATTCGAAGAGGCGATGTCCGCCGAGGGGTTCGTCTCCCTGCAGCACCCGGACGCTCCGAACATCATCTTCCTGGAGACCGGGCTCACGACCTTCCGCCCGCAGGAGATCGCCGGACCGGCCGGACAGGGCATCCTCCTCGTATTCGTCGTCGACGACATCGATGCGGAGTTCGCCCGCATCGACGCGGCCGGCGCGCGCGTCATCACGCCCCCGGAGACCGAGCCGTGGGGCGAGCGCTACTGCCAGTTCGCCGATCCGAACGGGATCATCTGGCAGCTCGTGCAGTGGGTCTGAGCAGTCAACGAGGAACGCCCCCTCGGTCGTCACCGAGGGGGCGTTCCTGCGCGGACGTCAGACCGCCGCGAGTTCCTGCTGCCGCGTCCGGATCGAGCGGTTGACACCCGAGACGATCGCCTTGAGCGACGCCGTCGAGATGTCGCCGTCGATGCCGACGCCCCACAGCCGCTGGTCGCCGACCTGCAGCTCGACATACGCCGCTGCCTGCGCGTCGCCGCCGGCGCTGAGCGCGTGCTCGACGTAGTCGTAGACCGTGATGTCGAAGCCCTGACCGCGCAGCACCTCCACGAACGCGGCCACCGGACCGTTGCCGTTGCCCGACACCGAGACCTGCTGGTCGTCGTCGCGCAGCACCACGTCGAGCACCACGTCACCGGACATGTCGCTGCGAGTCTGCGTCGCGAGCAACTCGAATCGGCCCCACTTGGCGGCCGAGTCGTCCGCGGGAAGGTACTCGTCGTTGAAGATCGACCAGATCTGGTCACTCGTGACCTCGCCACCCTCGGCATCCGTCTTGGCCTGGACGACACCGGAGAACTCGATCTGCAGCTTGCGCGGCAGGTCGATCGCGTGATCGGACTTCAGCAGGTAGGCCACCCCGCCCTTACCCGACTGCGAGTTCACGCGGATCACTGCCTCGTACGAGCGCCCCAGGTCCTTCGGATCGACTGGCAGGTACGGCACCGCCCATTCGATATCGTCGACCGTGACGCCCTCGGCGTCCGCCCGGGCCTCCATCGCCTCGAAGCCCTTCTTGATCGCGTCCTGGTGCGAGCCGCTGAACGCGGTGAAGACGAGGTCTCCGGCCCAGGGGCTGCGCTCGGGCACGGGCAACTGGTTGCAGTACTCGACCGTGCGCTTGACCTGGTCGATGTCGCTGAAGTCGATCTGCGGGTCGATGCCCTGCGTGAACAGGTTGATGCCCAGCGCGACGATGTCGACATTGCCCGTGCGCTCTCCGTTGCCGAACAGGCATCCTTCGATGCGGTCGGCGCCGGCCATGTACCCGAGCTCGGCGGCGGCGATGGCCGTGCCGCGGTCGTTGTGCGGGTGCAGCGACAGGATGATGTTCTCGCGGTGGTTCAGGTGACGGCTCATCCACTCGATCGAGTCGGCATAGACGTTCGGCGAAGCCATCTCGACCGTCGCGGGCAGGTTGATGATCACCTTGCGGTCGGGGGTCGGCTCGAAGACCTCGATCACCTGGTTGCAGATGTCGACGGCGAACTCCAGCTCGGTGCCCGTGTAGCTCTCGGGCGAGTACTCGTAATAGACCTTCGTGTCCGGGATCGTCTTCTCGAACTTCCGACACAGGCGCGCACCCTCGAGGGCGATGTCGATGATGCCCTGCTTATCGGTGCGGAACACCACCTCGCGCTGCAGCACACTCGTCGAGTTGTACAGGTGCACGATGGCCTGCTTGGCACCGGCGATCGACTCGTACGTGCGCTCGATCAGGTGCTCACGCGCCTGAGTCAGCACCTGGATGGTGACGTCGTCGGGGATCAGGTTCTCTTCGATGAGCTGTCGGACGAAGTCGAAGTCCGTCTGGCTCGCCGAGGGGAAGCCGACCTCGATCTCCTTGTATCCCATGCTGACGAGAAGCTCGAACATGACCCGCTTGCGCTCGGGCGACATCGGGTCGATGAGGGCTTGGTTGCCATCGCGAAGATCGACGGCACACCAACGCGGCGCCTCCGTGATGCGGGCGTCCGGCCAGGTGCGGTCAGGCAGGTGGACGTCGATCTGCTCGTGGAACGGCCGGTACTTGTGGATCGGCATCGCGGACGGGCGCTGAGTGTTCTGCATGATGGGGCTTCTTCTCTTCGTCAAGATGAACGGG
>JAQZBG010000200.1 GCA_029239165.1 Microbacterium sp.
GTCCAACTGACGCTTATTCATCGAAGAGGAACGTACGAGGAGCACCATGGCACACGACGACGACTCGCAGGCTCTTGACAGGGCCTACCAGCCCTCTCCGGGGCTGGGTGTCGCAGTCAGCGATCCCGTGCAGAACCCCGGCCTTCCGCCGCACCGCGAGCGGATGACCGACAAGGACCCGCGCGCGGAGAAGGCCGCTGTCCGCACTGTCTACACGCTGTTCTACCTCTCGCTCGCCGGAAGCATCTGGGCGGTCGCCGCCTACATGCTGTTCCCGATCGAGAGCGGCGCGCTCATCGACATCCGGCAGAACAACCTCTTCATCGGCCTCGGCATCGCTCTCGCGCTGCTGGCCCTCGGCATCGGTGCGATCCACTGGTCCAAGGCGCTCATGTCCGACAAGGAGTTCATCGAGCACCGCCACCCCACCCGGGGCAAGGACGCGACCCGCGAGGCGGCCGTCCAGGCCTTCGCCGATGCGAACGAGGAGTCCGGCTTCGGCCGCCGCACGGTGATCCGCAACTCGCTGTTCGCCGCGCTCGTCGCCTCGATCATCCCGGGCGTCACACTTTTCCGTGGTCTTGCACCGCACGCGACGCCGGATGACCCGACCGCGGGTGACCCGGTGGTGCTTCTCAAGCACACGATGTGGGAAAAGGGCGCGCGCCTCGTTCGCGACCCCGACGGCACTCCGATCCGTGCGGCGGATGTGACCCTCGGCTCGGCGTTCCACGTCATCCCCGAGGAACTCGCCACGCTCAGCCACCACGACGGCTACCTCGAAGAGAAGGCCAAGGCCATCGTCCTGATGATGCGCCTGCGCCCCGAGCAGCTGATCGAGGCCGAGGACCGCAAGGACTGGTCCTACGACGGCATCGTCGCCTACTCCAAGGTCTGCACGCACGTCGGATGCCCTGTGGCACTGTACGAGCAGCAGACCCACCACCTGCTGTGCCCGTGCCACCAGTCGCAGTTCGACGTCACGGACCACGCAAAGGTCATCTTCGGCCCGGCGGCTCGTCCGCTGCCGCAGCTGCCCATCACCGTCGATGACGAGGGCTACCTGGTCGCACGCAGCGACTTCAAGGAACCCGTCGGCCCGAGCTTCTGGGAGCGCCATTGAGCACCGCAACGCTGTCCAAAGACGACAAGGACACCAAGGCGCCCCTCGGCGGCCGCTTCGTCGGTGCCGCGTCGAACTACATCGATGAGCGCACCAGCCTCTCCGGCTTCGTCAAGGAGCTCGGACGCAAGATCTTCCCCGACCACTGGTCGTTCATGCTCGGCGAGATCGCGCTGTGGAGCTTCGTCGTCGTGTTCGTCTCCGGGACCTTCCTGACGTTCTTCTTCCAGGCATCCATGGTCGAGACCCACTACACCGGTGCCTACGCGCCGATGCGTGGCATCGAGATGTCTGCGGCGCTCGAGTCGTCGCTGCACATCTCGTTCGACCTGCGCGGCGGGCTCCTCGTCCGCCAGATCCACCACTGGGCGGCGCTCGTGTTCATCGCCGGCATCGGCGTGCACATGCTGCGTGTGTTCTTCACCGGCGCGTTCCGCAAGCCGCGTGAGCTCAACTGGGTGATCGGCTTCATCCTGTTCATCCTTGCGATGGCAGAGGGCTTCACCGGTTACTCCCTGCCCGACGACCTGCTCTCGGGCAACGGCCTCCGCATCATCGACGGCATGATCAAGGGACTCCCCCTGATCGGAACGTGGACCTCGTTCCTCCTCTTCGGCGGCGAGTTCCCGGGCACCGACATCGTCGGACGTCTGTACACGCTGCACATCCTGCTGCTGCCGATGCTCGTCATCGCGCTGATCGTCGTGCACCTGATGCTGATGATCATCAACAAGCACACGCAGTTCGCCGGCCCCGGCCGCACGAACGACAACGTCGTGGGCTACCCGATGATGCCGGTCTACATGTCCAAGATGGGCGGCTACCTGTTCATCGTCTTCGGTGTGATCGTGATGATCGCGACGTTCTTCCAGATCAACCCGATCTGGAACTACGGACCGTACGACCCCTCCCCCGTCTCCGCCGGTACGCAGCCGGACTGGTACATCGGCTTCGCCGACGGCGCGCTGCGTCTGGCTCCGTCGAACTGGGACATCGTGTTCCTCGACCGCACGTGGTCCTTCGGAATCATCGCGCCCGTGCTCGTACTCGGCCTCTTCATCGTGGTCGTCGCGATCTACCCGTTCATCGAAGCGTGGGTCACCGGCGACAAGCGCGAGCACCACATCGCACAGCGTCCCCGCAACGCGGCGACGCGCACGGCGATCGGTGTTGCGGGCGTCATCTTCTACGCCGTCCTGTGGGCTGCGGCATCCTCTGACCTCATCGCGACGCACTTCATGCTCACGATGGAAGGCGTGATCCACACGCTGCAGGCGCTGCTGTTCCTCGGGCCGATCCTCGGCTACTTCGTCACCAAGCGCATCTGCATCGCGCTGCAGAAGAAGGACCGTGAGATCGTGCTGCACGGCTTCGAATCGGGCCGCATCGTGCGCCTCCCCGGTGGCGAGTTCATCGAGGTGCACCAGCCGGTCGACAAGTACGACCGCTGGAAGCTCATCGATGTCGACTCCTACGAGCCCCTCGTGGTTCGCCCGAACGCCAAGGGCCGCATCCCGTGGACGGAGAACCTCCGTTCGTCGATCTCGCGCTGGTTCTTCGAGGATCGTCTCGCTCCGCTCACGCAGGCCGAGGTCGAAGCGGCCGATGCGCACCAGCACCACGTCACGGCTCAGAACGACGAGACCGAGGCCGCAGAGATCCAGGGCGCTCACGAGCGCGCCGGCTTCCCTGACGCCCCGCTCACCGTCGGTGAGACCCACGTCGATGAGACGGCGAACACCCCCAGCACGGTGATCTCCACCGAGCCGGTGAAGAAGCCGCGCAAGAAGGACTCGGAGGACGGCGAGTAACCGCCGCTCCCCCACTGATGAAGGCCTCGTCCACCAGGACGGGGCCTTCATCGTTCCACCCAGATGAGAGGATTGAATCATGTCTTCTGCCGTCCAGCTCCTCCGTTCCACCACCCTCGCCGATGCACCCTATGCTTATGCGGCGACCGCACCCGCCGGCTCGCGCCTGATCTTCCTCGCAGGCGCGTGCCCGCTGAACGATGACGGGACGACTGCAGCTCCGGGCGACTACGCAGCGCAGGCCGCCCGGTGCATCGAGACGCTCCAGGGCGCACTCGAGGTCGCTGGGGCGACCCTCACCGATGTGATCAGCACCCGCGTCCTCGTCGCTTCCTCAGCCCAGTCGGATCTCGTCGACGCTTGGGATGTGGTGCACGCCGCTTTCGGCGACCACGACGTCCCGAGCACGCTTCTCGGAGTCACCGTTCTCGGGTACGACCATCAGCTCGTCGAGATCGAAGCCATCGCGGCCGTCGCTGGAGAGTGAACGTGGAGATCCGCGTACGTCGCGGACGTCCGGCGGACGGCGCGGCGATGGAGGATATCGAAGCCGCCGCTGACGCCCTCCTGGTGGAGCGTTTCGGCGCCGCGGACTGGCCTCCCCCGGCCACCTCGCACGAACGCGCATCCGTCCCCGGGTTCGCGCTCATCGCTGAGCCCATCGAGGACGCGACGGCACGCTCGCGGCCCGTCGGCTTCGTGCATGTCCTCGAGATCGACGGCCACGCTCATCTCGAGCAGCTCTCGGTGCTCCCCTCATTCGGCCGACGCGGGATCGGCCGTCTGCTCGTGCACGCGGCATTCGCCGAGGCTCATAACCTGGGCCACCGGTCGATCACTCTCCGCACCTTTCGCGACGTTCCCTGGAACGCGCCGTTCTACGCTTCCTGCGGCTTTGCCGAGACCGAACCGGACTCCCCTTTCCTTCGATCGCTCGTCGACACCGAGACCGCTCTCGCCCTCTTCAAATACGGTCCGCGCGTACAGATGACGGCCGCGCTCTGATGCATCGCCTCTGACAGGATTCGATCCCTGTACGACGGGAATCTGCTCGGGGCAGCGAATGCCCTCGTCTTAGGCTGGGAGCATGATCGATCGCGCCGACTTCTACGCCGCCAAGCTTTCCTACGAGACGGACCCCAGCGACGTCAACGCCGCGCAGAGAGCCGGAGAGAACATCGTCATCATCGATGTCCGCTCGGACGAGGCATGGGCGCAGGGGCGTGTCGCCGGCGCCGTGCACATGCATTACAGTGCGATCGCCGACCGTGCGCCGGTAGAGATCCCCGCAGACGCGGATGTGGTCGTCTACTGCTGGAGCCCCGGCTGCAATGCCGGAGCCAAGGGTGCCCTCGAGTTTGCGCGCCTCGGCTACCGGGTGCGCGAAATGATCGGCGGCTTCGAGTACTGGGTGCGCGAGGGCTATCCGGTTGAGGATGCCGACGGCGTGCACCGCCGCCCTGTCGATCCCCTGACCGGGATCGCCCGCATTCGCACGCGCGCCTGATACGCGCGTATACAAGAAGAAGGCCCCCGGACGGATCCGGGGGCCTTCTGTGATGCGTGCAGGTCAGCGGGCGAAGTTGCCGCGGTAGTACTCGTACACCCAGCCGACAATCGCGACGACGAAGATCGCGAGACCGATCGGGAGCAGGAAATGCCCGACCGCGAGACCGACGACGAAGACTCCCGCGGAAGCCGCGAGCACGATCGGCCACCAGGACCACGGGCTGAACTCGCCGAGCTCCGGGTCACCGTCATCGATGTCCGCAGTGAGGATGTCTTCGGGCAGCTCACCGTTCTGCGCCTTGTGCGTGCGGTCGAGATAGAACGCGATCATCGCGCTCATGAACGCCACGAAGAACAGCGCGACGGTTCCGACCCACTCGATCTGATTCACGAGGGGCAGTGTCGGGTTGGCCAGGATGTTCCATCCGGTGTAGATGACACCGATGAGGGCGAAGAACGCCGTCAGGATCCACCAGAGAATGACATTGTCGCGCATGACTTAGTGGGCCTCTCGCTCGCCGGGCGCCGTGGTCGCGAACTCGGCTGCTTCCGGGTGATTCAGGTCGAACGCAGGACGCTCGCTGCGGATGCGAGGGATCGACGTGAAGTTGTGACGCGGCGGCGGGCAAGACGTCGCCCACTCGAGCGATGCTCCATAGCCCCACGGGTCGTTGACCGTAACCTTCGGAGCCTTGCGGGCCGTGATCCACACGTTCAAGAAGAACGGCAACATCGAAGCACCGAGGATGATCGCTCCGATCGTGGAGACCTGGTTCTGCCAGGTCCACCCGTCAGCCGCCGAGTAGTCCGCGTAGCGGCGCACCATGCCGTCGACGCCAAGCCAGTGCTGGATGAGGAACGTCATGTGGAAGCCGATGAACAGCATCCAGAAGTGCACGTAACCGAGACGCTCGTTCAGCATGCGCCCCGTCCACTTCGGCCACCAGAAATAGAAGCCGGCGAACATCGCGAACACCACCGTGCCGAACACGACGTAGTGGAAGTGCGCGACCACGAAGTACGAGTCGGAGAGCGCGAAGTCCAGCGGCGGGGCCGCGAGGATGACGCCGGTCAGGCCACCGAAGACGAAGGACACCAGGAACCCGAGGGCGAAGACCATCGGGGTCTCGAATGTCACGGACCCTCGCCAGAGCGTGCCGATCCAGTTGAAGATCTTCACACCCGTCGGCACCGCGATGAGCATACGGCAGCAGGACGGATCCGGTGACGTACATGTGGTGTGCCCACACGGCGACGGAGAGGGCCGCGATGGCGATCGTCGCGTAGACGAGCGTCTTGTATCCGAAGATCGGCTTGCGGCTGAAGACCGGGAAGATCTCGGACACGATGCCGAAGAACGGCAGCGCGATGATGTAGACCTCCGGGTGGCCGAAGAACCAGAACAGGTGCTGCCACAGCAGGACGCCACCGTTGGCCGGGTCGTAGATGTGGGCACCGAGGATGCGGTCGGCGGCAGCAGCGAAGATCGCGGCGGCCAGCACGGGGAATGCCATCAGGATGAGCAGGCTCGTGATGAGCGTGTTCCACGAGAAGATCGGCATGCGCCACATCGTCATGCCCGGAGCGCGCATCGTGATGATCGTGGTGATGAAGTTCACCGCACCCAGAATGGTGCCGAAACCGGAGATGCCCAGTCCGACCATCCAGAGGTTTCCA
>JAQZBG010000201.1 GCA_029239165.1 Microbacterium sp.
GACGGATGGGTGCACTGTCTGATGCGAAGAAGGCGTACCGACTGCTGAAGCGGGCGCTCGCATCCCGCACCGCTGTGCAACGCGTGCGTCGACGGCTCTCCGAACGCGAACCGCTCCCGACCGACCACTTCCAGGTGGCGGTGTATTTCGCCGACGGTGCCGTGAACATGTACCAGATGCGTCAGTGGTATCGCCCGCTCGCCGAGCTCTCGAAGCGGTGGCCCGTCGTCGTCCTCTCGAGACAGGCGACCGGCACTGAGAAGCTGCTGGACGAGGATTCCCCTCCCGTCGCGTTCGTGCCGAAGGTCCGCGACCTCGAACGGTTCATCGCGACGCAGGACATCCGCGTCGTGCTGTACGTGAACCAGAACACGCGCAACTTCCAGATGTTCCGCTACGGCCGGCGGTGGCACGTGTTCATCAACCACGGCGAGTCGGACAAGATGTACATGACCACGAATCAGTACAAGGCGTACGACTACGCCTTCGTGGCGGGTCAGGCTGCGCGCGATCGGCTGTCGCGCACGCTGTGGGACTACGACGTGGATCGCCGAACCATCGAGATCGGCCGACCGCAGGCGGATCACTACTCGGGAACGCTGCCCTTCGTGGCGGATGAGCGGACCGTCGTGCTCTACGCGCCCACCTGGGAGGGCGACCGGCCGAGTGCCCACTACGGCTCGATCGCCACGCATGGCGAAGCCCTCGTGACGCGACTGCTGGCGACCGGGGCGCATCGGGTGATCTACCGTCCGCACCCGCGCAGCGGTGTCGTCGACGAGGCGTACGGTGCCGCCCACCGGAGAATCGTCGCGGCGATCAACGCCGCGAACGCCGCGGATCCGACCGCCCAGCACGTGTACGACCATGCACCGGAGCTCGGCTGGCAGCTGACGGCTGCCGACGTCGCCGTGGTCGACATCTCCGCGATGGTCTACGACCGTTTGGCGGCGGGAAAGCCCTTGATGATCACCCGGCCGACGGATGAGCGAGCCTCCATCGACACGCAGGGCTATCTGGCCGATTGCGAATGGCTGACGGCGGAGGCGGCCGACGACATCGTCGCGGAGGTCGAGCGGGTGCGAGCAGACGAGGCAGCCATCGCTCGTCTGCGGATGTGGGTGCAGCACTACTTCGGTGACACGACGCAGGGCGCGGCGACGGAGAAGTTCCACGCTGCGGTCGAAGGCCTCATGAAGGAGTGGGAGCGGTGGCAGGCCCATGAGGTCGGAACGATCCGCGAAGACGAGGATGACGACGACGAGGAAGTCGACGACGAGGAAGTATGACGATGGACTTCCCGCTGGCGCGCGCGATCGTCCCTCGGCTCGCGGTGGCGACGCGAACCGGATCGACGAACGCCGACCTCCGTGCACACGCTGCGGACGCGGACGGGTGGCCGCATCTGTCGACCATCGTGACGCGCGACCAGACTGCGGGGCGGGGCCGTCTCGATCGCACCTGGATCGCTCCGGAGGGCACAGCACTTGCCGTCTCCGTGCTTCTGCGTCACCTTCCTGTCGATCCGGCGGCGCGGGGCTGGGTTCCCCTCGCCGCCGGCCTGGCGATGTCCGGGGCGGTCGCGGCGCAGTTGCCGGAACACCACGTCACGATGAAATGGCCGAACGACGTGCTGGTCGACGGGCGCAAGATCTGCGGCATCCTCGCCGAGGCGACGGCGGATGCCGTGGTCGTCGGCGCCGGCGTGAATACGGCCATGACCGTCGAACAGCTTCCGGTGCCGACGGCCACGTCATTCGCTGCTCTCGACGTCGACGTCGATGAGGATCGGCTCCTGGCGGCCTATCTCACGGCACTGGACGATCTGCTGTCTGCTCTCGTCTCGACCGGGGACGCGGTAGGGAGCGGGCTTCATGCGTCGGCGACCATCCGATGCGCGACGATCGGACAGGCGGTCCGTGTGTCCCTGCCGGGCGGTCGGAACTGGGAGGGGTCGGCCACGGGGCTCGACCCGGAGGGCCGCCTGCTGGTATCCGTCGACGGTGAGCAAAAGGCTATTTCCGCCGGCGACGTCGTGCACGTGCGCCCGGCTGGAAACTGACACGCCGTCGTCCAGACGGAGATGTCGCCGATCACAGGCACAATGGTGGGGTGACCCAGCCTGTGACGCTCGGCGGTCGGCCCCTGATGCCGCCGCCCGGTACGCCTTCGGAGGAGTTGCTGATCGCGCGCTTCCGAAGCCACGCGCGTCGGCTGTTCTGGTCGGCGCTCGTGCTCATCGCGACCTTCGGCGCGACAGCATACTTCTACGGCAACCTGCCCGCCGGTCTGGAGGACTGGATGCTGCTCGCCGCTGCCGGCCTCCTGGTTCTCATCGCGGTGGTGATCCCCTACGTCATCTGGTACTCGCGGAGCACCACGATCACGACACGGCGCGTCATCGCGCACCACGGCATCGGTGCGCGTCGTCGCCGGGAGATGTCGCACGCCCGCGGCTACACGATCGCGGTTCGCCGTGGCCCGCTCCAGCGGCTGTGGGGATCGGGCAACATCATCCTCTCGAACGGCGTCGATGCGCCGCTCCGTCTCGCGAACGTGCCGAATGTGACGCTCGTCCACGAGACGCTCGCGGATCAGATCGAGGTCGGACAGATCCTGGCGCATCGGGACGCGCAGGCCGTCGGAGACGAACCGACGCCGTCGTGACCCCGCCGCGCGCTGCAGGGCGGAGCCTCGGACGCTGACTCGGATCGTGTCGAATCCGCCCGGCCCGGTGCGCGAGAATAAGTGCAGACGAATGGAGACGACACATGGCGTTGCGTGTTGGCGTGATCGGCGGAGGACAGCTGGCCCGGATGATGATCGCACCCGCGGTCGAACTCGGTCTCGACCTGCGAGTGCTCGCCGAAGGCGAGGGGATGTCGGCCGCGCTCGCGGCAACCGCGGTCGGTGACTACCGGGACCTCGATATCGTGCGTGCTTTCGCCGCAGACGTCGACGTCGTGACGTTCGACCACGAGCACGTGCCGCAGGAGGTCCTGCGCGCGCTCGTCGCGGACGGCGTCGTGGTGCATCCGGGCCCCGATGCGCTGCAGTTCGCGCAGGACAAGCTCGTCATGCGCGCGCGTCTCGCCGAACTCGGTGTGCCGCAGCCGGAGTGGGCGCCTGTGCGGAGCGTCGCCGAGCTGCAGGACTTCCTCGATGAGCACGCGGGTGCGGGCGTCGTGAAGACACCCCGCGGCGGATACGACGGGAAGGGCGTGCGTGTCGTCCGGGCCGCCGCCGAGGCGCGGGACTGGCTCGATGCTCTCACCGGCGACGATGCGCTTCTGGTCGAAGAACTCGTGCCCTTCGTGCGCGAACTCGCCCAGCAGGTGGCGCGTCGTCCCAGCGGGCAGGTGGTCGCGTATCCCGTCGTGGAGACGGTGCAGCGAGACGGAGTGTGCGCCGAGGTCATCGCTCCGGCGCCCGCTGCTGCCGACCGCCTCGTGGAGGTCGCCGAACAGATCGGTCGCACGATTGCGGAAGGGCTCGGCGTGACGGGCATGCTCGCCGTCGAGCTGTTCGAGACCGACGACGAACGCATCCTGGTCAACGAGCTCGCGATGCGCCCGCACAACAGCGGACACTGGAGTCAGGACGGTGCCGTCACCGGACAGTTCGAGCAGCATCTGCGTGCGGTCGCCGATCTTCCGCTGGGAAGTACCGAACCCCGCTCCGCTTGGTCCGTGATGGTGAACATCCTCGGCGGTCCGGCGGAGGGCACGCTCGTCGAGCGTTTCGGCGCGGCGATGGCCGCGCACCCGCAGGCGAAGATCCACACGTACGGCAAAGCTCCGCGGCCGGGGCGAAAGGTCGGTCACGTGAACGTCGTCGACGAAGACCTCGACGATGCCGTGTACGTGGCACGGGCTGCTGCCGCGCACTTCGACTGAACAGCGGCCGCCGATGACGCGGCGGACGTGAAACATGCGCCTGAAGAGGCGCGGCGTTCGGGGTTTCTCCCAGCGGCAGACCGTAGCCTGATCTGGTGACTGAGCCACTGCACTCCTCCGCCGCTCCTCTGGTCGGCGTCGTCATGGGATCCGACTCCGATTGGCGCGTCATGCGTGACGCCTCCGCAGCTCTCACGGAGTTCGGGATCCCGCATGAGGTCGAGGTCGTCTCGGCGCATCGCACGCCCGACAAGCTCATGTCCTACGCGCGGGACGCCCGGTCGCGCGGAATCCGCGTGATCATCGCAGGTGCCGGGGGAGCAGCGCATCTTCCTGGCATGCTCGCCTCCATGACCCCGCTTCCGGTCGTGGGCGTCCCCGTTCCGCTCGCCTACCTCGACGGCATGGACTCGCTGCTCTCGATCGTGCAGATGCCGGCAGGGATTCCCGTCGCCACCGTGTCCATCGGCGGCGCGCGCAACGCGGGACTCCTCGCCGCACGGATCCTCGGGACGGCGGACGCCGACCTCGCCGACCGTGTCGAGGCATATGCGCGCGAGCTCGAGACCCAGGTCGAGCAGAAGAACGAACGGCTGAAGGGGTCGCTGTGACCCTTGCGCCTCCGCGCGCATCAGGGCGCCCACTCATCGAGACCCGGCCTCTGCGGCACCCGGACGTCTCTGATTCGGGCACGATGGCGAAGCGTGGCTGGTGGCTCGTCGCGTTGAACCTGCTCATGCCTGGCTCGGCCCAGGTGCTCGCCGGTAATCGTCGACTCGGACGCTTCGGCCTCGGCGCGACCTTGCTCGCCTGGTTCTTGGTCATCATCACGGTCGGTCTCGCCCTGTTCGCGCGCCCTGTGCTGCTGTGGATCACGATCGGCGGCGGTTTCTTCTCGGCTGCCGTCCTCACGATCGTGCAGGTGCTCATCGTCGCCTACGTCGTGCTGTGGATCGTGTTGACGTTCGACGCGCTCCGGCTCGTCCGCCTCGTGAAGGTTCCCGGGCTCTCCCGCCTTGCCATTCCCGTGGTCGCGCTCGTGCTGCTGGGGCTCGTCGGCGGGGGAGCTGCCTATGCAGCGACAGCGGTCGGCTCTGTCCGGAGCACGATCGGCTCGATCTTCGGACAGAGCGGCCCGAGCGTGGAGCCGAGTGACGGCTACTACAACATCCTGCTGCTCGGCGCGGACAGCGGGGATGGACGAGACTCGATGCGGTTCGACAGTATCTCCGTGGTGTCGGTCAACGCCGACACCGGTGCCGTGACCATCACCGGAATCCCGCGCGAACTCCCGAACGCCCCGTTCAGCGAAGGCAGCCCCATGCGGGAGCTGTATCCGAACAGCTTCGAGGGGCACAGCTCATCGTCGTGCGGATGGAACGGGTGGATGAATCACGTGCGCTACGCGGCCGAGGTGTGCCGCGACGACGGGGGAGCGGGCCTCTATCCGGATGCTGTCGCGCACGGCTCCGAGCCGGGCATCGAGGCGACGAAGGATGCGGCGGAGGGGGTCCTCGGCATCGAGATCCCGTACTACGTTTTCGTGGACATGCACGGTTTCGCCCAACTCGTCGATGCTCTGGGTGGCGTCGAGATCGACGTCACCGAGCGACTGCCGAAGGGTGGACCGCCCGAGGGGTGGACCGGTACCGACGTGAACGAGTGGGCCATCGGCTGGATCGAGCCGGGGAAGCAGCGGATGAACGGCGATACGGCGCAGTGGTATGCCCGATCGCGCTACACGACCGGTGGCAGCAGCGGGCACGGCGCTGATCAGCACTGACCTGCCCTCGGACAAGTTGCCGGAGTTCTTCGATCTGATGCTCAAGGCGAAGGAGCAGCCGGTGACGTCGATCGAACTCACGCCCGATTTCGGCGTAGACGAACACGAGCCGAACTACGGCTTCATCCACGACCTGATCAAGCAGTCGCTGCACCCGCCGACGCAGACACCGAGCCCCGCTCCCTGACCACGGTCCGCGTCGACCGGAGATGGTGGCGGACGGTCTGCCGGCCACGAGCGCGTGACAAAGCCCACGGCCCTCCCGTCCCAGAAGGGGCGGGCCGTGGGCTTCCGGTGAGTGCCACCGGATGCACCAGACGACGGTGATCGGAGGGGGAGGGATCACCGTCGTCCAGTCGACCACCGCGCGAGGCGGCAGCCGGACCTAGGCGCGCTTGCG
>JAQZBG010000202.1 GCA_029239165.1 Microbacterium sp.
GAGAGGGTGATGGAGGACGGCCATTCGGTCGCCTCGTCTGCCGTCTCGTCGGGTGCGCTGCTGCTGCAGCCGGCGAGCGCCAGGACGGCGACAGCGGCGATGCCCGTGGTGAGCAAGGACTTACGCATTCGGATCGTGCCTTTCGGTGGGGGTGGTGTTGCGGGGGGTATGGGAAGCCGCAGTCGCGGCCCAGTCTTCGATGTCGCCGTACAGGTCGGCGATCGTCCGGCCACGCATCGTCACGGCGGCCGGGGAGTGTTCGGCGGTGGCGCCGACGAGTGCGGTCGCCGCCCCCTGCTCGGCCGCGGGCGCGAGGTCGAACTCGAAGATGTCGCCGACGGAGAGGACCGGCCCTTCGGCGACGGCCGCCCGGATGATGGGGATGAGTCCCGACGGCTTGCCGACCGTGAAGTGCAGGTCGTCGAACAGGTGCGTGACGCCCCAGCCGTCGAGGACCGGGCGGATGCCGGCGCCGGGCGCGTTGGTGGCGAGGACCACCCGGACGTGCGGGTGGATCCGGTTCAGGAAGTCGGCGAGCCCGGTCGGCGGGGCGATCGCCGCGTGCGCGGAGCCCAGCAGCGCCCGCGACGACTGGTAGGCGGCCTCGAGCGCATCGGCGGTCACGCCCTCCCCCGCGGCGAGCGTGCTGATCACGTCGTAGCCGTCGCGGGCGCCGGTGTCTCCGCGTTCGAACGCGGCGAGGTCGGACAGCGCTCGATCCGCGAAGGTGGGGTCACCGGCGGAGGTGGCGACGGCACGGGCGAAGGCCCCGAGCGGCCCGGCGCCGAGCGCGATGGTGCCGTCGAAGTCGAGGACGAGTGTGGGGGTCACGGTTCTCCTGGTCGGGATCGGGACGATGCGTCCATGGTCACAGTTGTTTATGGACGGTACGACCACGGCGCGTGAACAGCGCGTGAACTCCGATTCCGCTGCGGCCGACCGCGACCGCTACGCTCATCGGCGTGATCGATCGACTGGATGCCGCGGCCGCCGCGCACGATGCCGCAGATGTGCTGTCGATGTTCGACTGGCTCGGTCCGGCGATCGATGCCGATGCCCGCGACGGCCGCTTCGCCCGATGGGGCCGATCCACCGCCGTGGACGAGAACGTGGGAGCGCCGGTGCTGTCGCGCTCGATGTTCGAGGCACTGCACGTCCGCGCCGGGTTGGACTCGGCATGGCCGGTCGGCAACGCCGGACTGCTGCATACGTATGGCTACCTGCTCTCCACCACGCCCACGCCGTACGGTCTGAAGCGCGACCGCTGGCTCGGCGGCGAGCTCGCCCTCGCGTGCGGGCTGGCCCCGGATGCCTTCGTCCCCTGGGCGGGCGATCGCACGCTCCTCGACCGGGTGACGCGGGCCGCCGAGGCGCTGATCGTGGGCGTGCCGGTACGGCGGCAACCGCTCGGGGACCTCGACGCCATCATCGCGATCGCCGATCGACAGCCGCGCCCCTCGGCACTCGCCTACGCGCTCGACGCGCCTGAGCCCGGCCGCCGACTCATCACGATGTTCCCCGTCGCCGACCCGGCCGCGCTGCTGGCCGAGCTCGACGCCTCACCTCCGCGCCTGCGTTGGAACGCCGAGGTGTGACGACCTGACCTTTCAGAGTTGATCGAGGACGAGCTCGCCGCGCGAGTTCAACTGCTCCATCATGTGGGTGACCCGGTGAGCCTCGATGGTCGGCACCCCCGGCTGGTCGAACTCGAAGACCAACGGGATGCTCGGGTGCACCCAGATGGTCAGCCGCCCCGACGGCACCTCGGGCTTCGGCAGCCAGGTCATCATGAAGCTCTCGTTGCGGCGCAGTTTCGTGCCGATCACGATCTTCAGGTGCGCCAGAGTCGTGTCCTCGATGTCGATCGAGGGGCGCGAACTGTTGTACTCCAGTGTTCCCATGTGGAGAACTGTACGCGCGGGCGAAGCCCGCCAGGCCCCCGAATCGACGCCCGCGCGGCGAAACCGTCTAGCCCAGCTCGTAATCCGGGCCTTCGGGGGCGTCCAGCGGCAGCCCCGACGGAGACTCGACGCCGTGGGTCAGCGCCTGCAGACGACGCACCAGTTCCGGGTCTTCCAACTCCGGCCCGTTGCCGCTGATCGCCTTCGCCACGATCTGGCTCGCCGGCCCGATCAGGAACTTCGCCGACACGACGGTTCCGTCCTTCTCCCGCACCGGTATCTCGATGATCTCCGCGCGATCCTCGTCCCCCAGCGCGCGACTGTACTCCAGCAGAGCATCCGCGATGTCGTCACCGGTCAGGAACTCGTCGCCGCCATACACAATCGATCTCATGGTGCCGTTCTACGGCACCTCCGCGGTATCCCCGCGCCCCTTGCCCGCTCACCCGGGCGGATGCTAGCGGCAGTCAGTCGTCGACCGTGGCGAGCTCGTCGCGTAGAAGAGCGGCGCCCGCACTGAGCGCGCGCAGCTTGCCGCGCGCGACGTCACGAGGCAACGGCGCCAGCCCGCAGTTCGTGCTGGCAACGAGCTTGTCCGCATCGACGAAACGAAGCGCCTTGCGGAGCGTGTCCGCGACCTCTTCCGGCGTCTCGACGGTTTCGCTGGCGACGTCGATGGCTCCGAGCATGACCTTCTTGCCGCGGATGAGTTCGATGAGCTCGAGGGGAACGTGGGAATGGTGGCTCTCCAGCGAGATGGTGTCGATGCTCGAGCGCTGCAGCAGCGGGAACGACGTCTCGTACTGCCGCCACTCCGCCCCGAGGGTCGCCTTCCAGTCGTTGTTCGCCTTGATCCCGTAGCCGTAGCAGATGTGCACCACGGTCTCCGCGCGCAGTCCCTCGGCGGCCCTCTCGAGCGCCGCGACGCCCCAGTCCCGCACGTCGTCGAAGAACACGTTGAATGCCGGCTCGTCGAACTGGATGATGTCGACGCCCGCGGCCTCGAGTTCTCGCGCCTCCTGGTTGAGGATCGTCGCGAACTCCCAGGCCAGCTTCTCGCGGCTCTTGTAGTGGCGGTCGGAGAGAGTGTCGATCATGGTCATCGGGCCGGGCAGCGCCCACTTGATCGGCTGATCGGTCTGCTGGCGGAGGAACTTCGCGTCCTCGACGAACACGGGCTTCTCCCGGCTCACGGCACCGACGACCGTCGGCACGCTGGCGTCGTAGCGGTCGCGGATCCGGACGGTCTCCCGCTGGTCGAAGTCCACACCGGAGAGGTGCTCGATGAAGGTCGTGACGAAGTGCTGGCGGGTCTGCTCCCCGTCGCTGACGATGTCGAGGCCCGCGAGGCGCTGCTCGTGGACGGCGATGCGCAGCGCGTCCTGCTTTCCCTCGACCAGCGCCTCACCCTCCAGCTTCCAGGGAGACCAGAGGGTCTCGGGCTGCGCGAGCCAGGACGGCTTGGGAAGGCTGCCGACGATCGAGGTGGGAAGGAGCGTGTTCATGATCGGCGATTCTCCGTTCGTCATCCGACGGAGACCAGGGAGGCGGCGGAGTAGCCGGCGGCCCACTGCTCGAGGAGCTCGCCGTGCGGCCTCATGAGGTGCTCCTCCGTGTACTTTCCCTGCTCGGCCGCGAGCCGACTGCGCTCCTCGCGGTCGTAGGCGATCTTCGTCACCGAGTAGTCCTGCTCCTCGAGGCTCGGCCGATAGATCTTCGCTGCGGCCGAGTTCGCGTTGTAGATCTCCGGGCGGTAGATCTTCTGGAACGTCTCCATCGTGCTGATCGTGCCGATGAGCTGGAGGTTCGTGTAGTCGCCGAGCAGGTCGCCGCGGAAGTAGAACGCCAGCGGCGCGACGCTGCCGCGCGGCATGAAGTACCGGACCGCGAGACCCATCTTCCCGAAGTACTCGTCCGTCAGCGAAGGGTCCTTCTGCTCGTACTCCACCCCGAGGATCGGGTGGTGATTCTCGGTGCGATGGTAGGTCTTGCTCGTCGAGACGCTGATGCAGATCACGGGCGACACCGTGAAGCGCTCCCGGTACGCCTCCGAGTCGAGGAAGTGCTGGAAGAGCTTGCCGTGCAGGTCGCCGAGGTCGGAGGGGACGGTGAACCCTCCCGCCGCAGCAGTCGCCGCAGGAAGCCGCACACTGAAGTCGTAGTCGCGGATGTAGGAGGAGAAGTTGTTCCCCACGATCCCGTGGCTGCGCTTTCCGGTGAGCCGGTCGAGGATCTGGATGTCCAGGACCTCGAGCAGCGGGAAGTCCTGGTCCTCACCCTCCGCGGCGAACTGGACCGCGACGGAGACGATCTCGAGTTCGACCGTGTAGCGGTCCCCGTCGGGGTTGTCCCAGCCCGCGAGATCGTTGAACCGACGGTCGATCATCGACAGGGCGTTGCGGAGGTTCTGCTGGCGGTGTTCGCCGCGCGCCAGGTTGGCGAAGTTCGTGGTGATCCGCGAGTTTTCGGACGGTGAATAGTCTTCGTCGAAGCGAGTCGTGGTGATGCGGAACGTGAAGTCGTGGGCCATGAGGTGCCAATCGATGAGCTGATCGGCCGGGCTCGGCCTCGCGAATGGGGGTGTCTCCATGGTGCGGTCTGAGCCGCCCTATCGAGAAATGTGTTGTGGCTATGCCGTGGCATAGTCTGAAGCTATGGCCAAGCGTTCGAGCGGCATCACGCTGCAGCAGCTCACCTATTACATCGAGGTCGCCGCGGAAGGATCGATCAGCGCCGCCGCCGACCTGCTCTACGTCGCGCAGCCCACGATGTCCGCGGCGATGAAAGACCTCGAGAGCCGCGTGGGCCGCGTGCTCCTCCTCCGCTCCGCCCGCGGCGTGACGCTCACCACCGACGGCGTGGAGTTCCTGGGATATGCGCGGCAGGTCGTCGAGCAGGTCGCGCTCCTCGAACAGCGCTACCTCGACCGGCCGCCGTCACGACGCCTGCTCGGGGTCTCGACGCAGCACTATTCGTTCGCGGTCGACGCCCTGGTGCGGATGGTGAAGGCGACCTCGGCGGCCGAGTACGAGTTCTCGCTGCGGGAGACGCGCACGTGGGACATCATCGAAGACGTCCGCACCCTCCGCAGCGAGTTGGGGATCCTGTACCGCAACGACTTCAACCGCAACGTCATCGACAAGCTGCTCCGCGACTCCGGGCTCGCATTCCACCCGCTCTTCATCGCCGAACCGCACATCTTCATCTCGCGCAAGAACCCCCTCGCCTCGCGGGATCGCGTGACCCTCGACGACCTCGCCGAGGTGCCGCGACTGACCTTCGATCAGGGCGCGAACAACTCCTTCTACTTCGCCGAGGAGATCCTCTCCACCCTCTCGAGCCCGCAGGACATCCGGGTGTCCGACCGCGCCACGATCTTCAACCTCATGATCGGACTCGACGGATACACCATCTCGACCGGCATCATCAGCGACGACCTCGACCCCGAGATCGTCGCCATCCCGCTCGACGTCGACGAACGCATCGAGATCGGCTGGATCGGCCACTCCGCGATCCCGCTCACCGAGCAGGCGCAGCGCTACCTCGCCGACCTGCGAACGGTCGTGTCGGGATTCGGGGTGGAACTGCTCGGGTGAGCTCGCTCGAGCCCTCCGTCGTCAGAGATACGTTTCCATCCGCGCGGTCAGGTCCGCACGATGTTCTTCGAGTCGGCGACTGGTCTCGAGCGTGCTGATCCCATCGCCTGCCGGCGTGAGGAGATCGAGATCGTC
>JAQZBG010000203.1 GCA_029239165.1 Microbacterium sp.
CCGGCGCCGTCGTGCACCGCACCGACAGACATGCCCCAGGCGTTGGTCTCGACGTTGTCGCCGCCCCAGGTCCGCGGATCGAATCCCGCAGCGGCGAACGCTCCCCGGTCGTCACGGCCCCGGAAGAACCCGGTGCCGTCGTCGAACAGCGCGCGGTACGAGAGCGCCCTGTTCGCGAAGTAGCGGGCGAAGGATCGGTAGCGCGCCGCATCGGAATCAGCTGCGGACTCGGTGGCCAGCTGTGCGGCAAGCCGGCCGAGCGCCGCATCGCTCACGGCGTTCTCGATGCTCCAACTCATCCCCTCCGGGACATCGGCGGAGATGTGGCCGACGAAACGTCCGCGGGCGATGCCCTTCCTCCCGCGCCGCGCGTCCGGCCCCGGCTCGCACGCGTTCCGCCATCCGCTCTCGAAGGCGGCGTCGCGGTCGAAACCCACGCCCCAGCGGGCGGCATCCGCGAAGATCTGGTCACTCGAGGTGCCCACCATGCTGTCCACGTATCCCGGGGCGCTCCACCGCGCCATCCATCCGCCGCGACGGTATTGCGCGAGCTGACCGTCGAGCAGCCTGCCGGTGAGTGCGGGGTCGAGCAGGGCGAGGGCCGGCCATTCGGTGCGGTAGGTGTCCCAGTAGCCGTTGTTGACGACGAGGTCGCCGTCGACGACGGGGAATCCGGTCGCACTCTCTTCGGCGGGCCGGCGCGGGGCGAACACGTCGGCGAACCGCCAGATCGGGGCCTCCGCTGTTCCGGCGTTCTCGGACGCGGTGTTCGGGTAGAGATGAATACGGTGGAGAGCGGCCGCGATCCGGGCCCGATGCTCCTCGTCCGCGAGCGACCGATACGGAGCCTCGGCCGCGGGAAGCGGGGGGATCGTGACGCGGTCGAGCAGTCGATTCCAGGCGGCGGCCGCCGTATCGCGCAACTCCTCATAGGAGATCGTTGTCGGGGCTTCGATGTCGAGGCTGCGCCGTGCCTGCTCGATCGAGAGGAAGGAGACGGCGATGCGCACCTCGAGCGCCCCGCGACCGCCGATGTACCCGGCGACTCTGCCCCGCCCATCGTCGTCGAGCGGGCCGCGGTCACCCGTCGCCTCATGATCTGAGGACCGCAGTACGGTTCCGGCGAAGAAGCAGCGGGGTGCGTTGCCCCAGTCCTCCGGTCCCTCCGGGATCCAGCCGTCGAAACCCCCGGCATCGGCCCATTCGAGGCATCCTTCGTCGGTGAGCTGGTCGATGACGAATCCCACGCGCGCCTCGGGGTCGGCGCCGCGCACGCGGAACGCCGCACCGTGCGAGGTCGCCGTCATCTCGACGCGCAGGCCGTCGCCGAGGTCCGCCGCGTACTCGTGGGGACGCGCGCGTTCGGTGCCGGGGACGATCCAGCGCCGGCGAGCGGCATGCGCCGACGCGGGACGGTCGAGGAACGGCATCAGCTGCAGCACCGAGCGATCGCCGATCCACGGACTCGGCTGATGCGAGAACTGGAGGGCTTCCAACCGGCGGCCCTGGGGATCGTCGTGCACGAAGGGGCGGTAGGGCCACCGCGAGTCGGCGGCATCGGTCGCCGCGGTGACGAAGGTGAACCCGTGCGGAACCGCCACCGCGGGGATGGTGTTCCCGCGGGAGAACCGTGGCCCGGAGTGCGAGCCGCGGCGGGTGTCGACGCGTTCGACGGGCGTGAGGTCGGGAGCAGGGGGCTGCTCATCGACCACGAGCTGCACGAACCCGGTGACCCGCGACGGGAGGTCCGCTGCGGCGCCGAGCGCCACGGCACCGAGCACCACCTCGGCGGCACCGGTGCGCCCCGCGGCGGGGGCGAGCGAGACGGTGTCGGCGTTCCACTGTTCTGGCAGACTCCACCGGGCGGCGAACTGCGCGTCGGCCGTCAGCGGGAAGTCGTAGCGGTCGCGCACGGCGGGGTCGTCGCTCAGCCGCCTGCCATCGGGGAAGCGGACGTCGACCGCGACCGCGAGCCCCGCATGCGGGGCCCGGGTCGCGGCCGGACCGTCCGCATAGAACGCCCAGTGCAGCACCGTGTCCGACGAGATCTCGAGATCGGCGAGCCCGGGGACGTCGACCCGCTGCTCGCCGGCGGACGGATCGAACGCGAACGCGAACACCGGCCCGGGGAGCACGCCCGTCCGCGGACGCGACGACGGGGGATCGGCCGGACCATCTGCCGGAGTGAGATGCACGGTGCTCACCCCTTGATCGCGCCCTCCTGCACGCCCTTGAAGAAGAAGCGCTGCGTGAAGGAGAACATGATCACGATGGGCACGAGGGCGATCATGGTGCCGGCCGCGATCAGCCGCGGATCGACGGAGAAGCTGCTGTTCAGGTAGGCCATGCCGACCGTCAGCGTGTACTTCGCGGGGTCGGAGAGCACGATGAGCGGCCACAGGTAGTCGTCCCACGCGCCGATGAACGCGAAGATCGCGACGACCGAGACCATGCCCCGGATGTTCGGCCAGACGATGTGACGGATGCGCTGCCAGGTGGTCGCGCCGTCGACGGTCGCGGCATCCAGCACGTCCTTCGGGATCATCCGGCAGGCGGTGGCGATCAGCAGCACGTTCATCGCGCTGATCGCGCCGGGGAGGAAGACGCCCCACAGGGTGTCGGCCAGTCCCAGGGCGCGGATCGTGAGGAAGTTGCTCGTCACGGTCACCTCGCCCGGGAAGAGCAGGGTGGAGAGGAGGATCGCCATGACGATCCACTTGCCGCGGAACCTCATGCAGCCCAGCGCATATCCCGCGAAGGTGGCCAGCACGACGTTGCTGATGACGGTGCCGACCGAGACGAGCAGCGAGTGCCACGCGTAGAGGTAGACCGGCACGATGTCGGCGACGGTCGAGTAGTTCCCCAGCGTCGGTTCACGCGGGATGAGGTTCGGTGGGAACGAGTAGATGTTCTCCTGCGGGCCCTTGAACGACGTCGAGAGCTGCCAGAGGAACGGACCGATGACGAGCACCAGCACGAACAGCAGCAGCGCGTAGCGGCCGATGAGGCCGCCGAGGGTCGGCTTGCTGAAGTCGCCCGAGCCGCGACGGCGGAAGATGCGTTCGCGTTCGGGGCGACCGGGTGCGTCGTCGGCGGGCCGGTCGTCGGCCAGCGGTGCGGGTGGCGTGAGGGTGCTCATGCGGGGACCTTCGCCTTCTTCTCGCGATTCATGAAGGCGATCGCGGCGAGCGGGATGAGGGTGAGGAGGAACAGGGCCACGCTGATCGCGGAGGCGTAGCCGATGTTGCCGTTGAGGCCGGACCCGACCTGGCGGATGAGCATCACCAGAGACATGTCGTAGCCACCCGGGCCACCCGTGCTCTTGGAGAGCACATCGAGTTCGGCGAACACCCTCATCGCCGACACCGCGATGAGGACGGCGATGAGCAGCATGGCACCCCGCACCGAGGGGATGGTGACCGAGAGGAAGCGGCGGAACGCGCCGGCGCCGTCGAGCATCGCCGCCTCGTGCAACTCCTTGCCGACGTTGCCGAGAGCTGCGAGGTACACCACCATGTAGTAGCCCAGCCCCTTCCACACCGTGAGCAGGATGGCGCAGCCGAGCAGCAGCCACCGGTCGACGAGGAAGGCCATCGGCTTGTCGATCACCCCGAGGAACTCGAGCGTCTGGTTGATGATGCCGCGGCTGTCGAACAGCCACGTCCAGATGAGGGCGACCACGACCACCGAGGCGATGACGGGGAAGTAGAACGTCGTACGGAAGAACGAGATGCCCGGGAGCTTCTTCTGCACGAGCAGCGCCAGCAGGAGCGGCAGGATCGTCAGCAGCGGGACGCACACGACCACGTAGATGAGGCAGGTGGTCAGCGCGTTCCAGAACATCTCGTCGCCGAACATGCGCTCGTAGTTCGCCGCGCCCACGAACTCGGGCGACCGCAGCGGGCGGGCGTCGGTGAAGCTGAGGAAGACCGTGTTCAGGAACGGCCAGAGCGCGAACACCAGCACCCAGATCACGGCGGGCCCGAGGAGCAGCCAGGGCGTGAACCACTTGTGGGATCTCATCGACCGCACCCTGTTCCGGATGCCGGTGTCCGCGCGCATGACTTACTGGTCCACGCGGTTCGCGTTGGCGTACTCGACGATCTTGTCGAGCTGGGTCTTCGCATCAGCCTCGCCGTTGATGGCGAGCGCGATCTGCTGGGTCATGTAGGTGGCCATGTCGGACGTCCACTGGAACGGAAGCGCCTTGGCATCCTCCATCGCGGTGAACACGGTGTCGATCGCGGCGAGCTGCTTCTCGTCGGTGATGGACGAGGAGATGTTCTCGACGACCTGGTCGCCTCCTGCAGCGGTCCCTGGCGCGGTTCCCACGGCGAGCGAGGAGAACGCGACCTGGTTCTCCTCGTTCGTCACGAACTCGGCGAAGGCGAGAGCGGCCTCCTTGTTGTCGGAGTCGGCGGCGACGTTGACACCCTGCACGTACAGCGGCGGGATGCCCAGGCGCTGCGTCGCGACGGTGTTCTCGAGCAGTGCAGGTGCATCCTTCTGCAGGTCGGTCGTGAAGCCGGTGCCACCGGTCGTGAAGGCGACCTTCTCCTGGATGTAGGCCTCGGCGTTTCCGCCGTAGTCGCCGGTGAGGGCCTCGGCCGGCATCGCGCCGGCGGCGTACGCATCGGCGTACTTCTCGATGATCGCAGCGGCCTCGTCGGTGTTGAAGTCGAACTCGCCCTCGTCGTTGATGACCTCCATGCCGGCGGCCGTGAAGGTGTCCAGCGCAGGGATCGACGAGAGCAGCTGCACCTTGCCGTCGGACTCGGTCGCGACATCCTTCGCCAGGGTCAGGAGCTCGTCGACGGTGGTCGGCAGGTTCTCCTCGGTCACGCCGAACGGCTCGAGCTGGGCGAGGTTCCACCAGGAGGCGTCGCTGGAGAGGTACCACGGCAGTCCGTACGTGCCCTCGACCTCGGGGTACTGGCTGTACGAGTCCCACGCGCCGGCGTTGTAGACCGACTTCAGGTCGGGGTCCGCCGTGTTCACGTCGAGGAGCTTGCCGGCCGCGACCAGCGGGTAGGCGATGTCGGGCGGCAGGTTCAGCACGTCCGGCAGGGTGTCGGCGTTGGCCTGGCTGAGGATCTTCTCCTGGTAGCCGTCTCCTGGCTGGTCGAGCCATTCCACCGAGACATCGGGGTGCTCTTTCTCGAAGGCGGCGATCAGGTCTTCGAAGTAGGGGGTGAACTTCTCGTTCTTCAGTGACCAGGTCTGGAACTGGATCTCACCGCTCAGTTCGCCGGAGGTGTCGATGGGGCCCGCGTCGCTGGAGGTGCCGCCGCCTCCCGTGCAACTCGTCAGCGCCAGAACGCCGATGCTGAATGCTGCCAGGGCGGCGATGCGTGTGGGAACTTTCATCGTGCTTCTTCCTCGAGGCGGGCGATTGGGCGTGCATTCCCTGCAAAAGAGCGACTGCAACGCTTTAGCAGATGAAAGCATCGGATTCCGCCGCTGTCAAGGTGCCATCGGAAGGTTCGACCGTCGTGCGCGCCGGCGGGTGTGGCCGTTGTTGCTCAAGCGTTATAGTGGTGCGACCTGTCCTCACCGGAGGGCACCGTGCGAAAGGTCCGGACACATGACGCAGCGTGGCGCTCTCGATGCTCCCCGTGCTGCAGCCGAATCGCACGCTCATCCGCACGCAGGCGATCGACGACGTCCGTGCCGTGATCGACATCGCCGGTGAGTTCGGGATGGATGCGAGCGTTGACGTGATCCAGGGGCATTTGTCGAGCTTCGACTTCGTCCCCTCCTGGCTGTACACGTGGCACGACAAGAACATGTTCACCGATGCGAAGGCGCTCGAAGGGCAGGTCGCCCTCGTCGACCGGCTCGGTCGGGCGCTGAGCGACGCGCCGAACTTCCTGGGCCTCACCCTCGGGAACGAGACGAACCAGTTCTCGGCGCACACGCATCCCTCGCCGTGGCCCGTGACGCAGGACGAAGCGGGGGGATGGATCTCCGCGCTGCTGGCGGCGGCGGATGCCGCGGCTCCCGGCCACGCGAACGTGCACAGCGAGTACGACGCGGTCTGGTACATGGACGGCCACGGCTTCACGCCGGCGCATGCGTCCCGTCTCGGCGCCATGACCACGATCCACTCGTGGATCTTCAACGGCACCGCCCAGCGCTACGGCGGTCGCTCGATCGCCTCCGACCGGCACGCCGAGTACCTGATCGAGCTCTCGCGCGCCTTCGCGACCGATCCGCAGCGCCCGGTCTGGCTGCAGGAGGTGGGTGCTCCCTCGAATTGCCTCGACGAAGACGAGATGCCCGGGTTCCTGGAGGCGACGGTCCGCTCGGCGGTGCGCACCGACAACCTCTGGGGCGTCACCTGGTGGTGCTCGCACGACGTGAGCCGGGAGCTGGGCGACTTCCCCGAGTTGGAGTACTCGCTCGGGTTGATCGGGCAGGACGGCGCGGCCAAGCCTCTCGGGCGGCGGTTCGCGGAGATCATCCCCGAACTCCGCCGGCGCACGGCCCCACCGGTGCGCGACACCGCGATCGTGGTCGACGTCGATGAGCGCGACACCCCCCTCAGCCGCGCGGCTCTGAGCCCGGGGGGAGTGGTGTTCCAGGCGTGGGTCGACGCGTGCGC
>JAQZBG010000204.1 GCA_029239165.1 Microbacterium sp.
GGTCTTCCGGATGTCGGAGCCCCGCCCTACCCTCGTACCCATGGAGCGCACCGCAGCCACACGGGCATTCGCGAACGTCCTCGTCAACACCCTCATCGCCAACGTGACGACGAGCTTCCTCTGGTTCGCGCTCACGTTCTGGGTGTACATCGAGACGCAGTCCGTGCTGGCCACAGGCATCATCGGCGGGGCGTACATGCTGTTCGTCGCCTTCTTCGCGATGGCGTTCGGCACGATCGTCGACCGCAACCGCAAGCACACGGTCATGGTGATCTCGAGCGTCATCTCCGCCGCGGCCTTCCTGGTGGCAGGACTCCTCTACCTCTGGCAGCCCGAAGCGGCGCTGCTCGACCTGGGCGGCCCGTGGTTCTGGCTGTTCTCCGGTGTGATCCTGTTCGGCGGCGTGATCGAGCAGCTGCGCAACATCGCACTCTCCACGACCGTGACGCTGCTGATCCCGGAAGAGAAGCGCGCGAACGCGAACGGCCTCGTCGGCACGGTGCAGGGCATCGCTTTCCTCGTCACGAGCGTGTTCTCCGGATTGTCGATCGGATTCCTCGGCATGGGGTGGACCCTGGCGATCGCGATCGCCGCCATGGCGATCACCTTCGCCCACCTCCTCTTCATCCGCATCCCCGAGGGCACTCCCGAGCCCGACCCGAATGCCGCCAGCGCCCTCGACTTCCGCGGCAGTGTGCAGGCGATCCGGCTCGCACCGGGGCTCTTCGCGCTGATCATCTTCTCGACGTTCAACAACCTCATCGGCGGCGTCTACATGGCGCTGATGGACCCGTACGGTCTGACGCTCTTCGACGCGCAGACCTGGGGGTTCGCGCTGGCTTTCGCCTCGACCGGATTCCTCGTCGGCGGCGGCCTGGTCGCGAAGTTCGGTCTGGGCCCCCAGCCCATGCGCACCATGCTGCTGGTCGTGATCGCGATGGGGCTGCTGGGCTCGGTGTTCATGCTGCGCGAGTGGTGGCCGCTGTACGTGATCGGCATGTGGGCGTACATGGCGCTGGTGCCGCCGGTCGAGGCCGCGGAGCAGACCATCATCCAGAAGGTCGTGCCCTACGAACGGCAGGGCCGCGTATTCGGCGTGGCGGCGGCGATGGAGGCGGCTGCTGCTCCGATCACGGCGTTCCTCATCGCCCCGATCGCCGAGTTCCTGATCATCCCGTACATGAATGCTCCCGAGGGGCAGCAGCAGTGGGGCTGGCTGCTCGGCGAAGGCGAGGCCCGGGGTATCGCCCTGATCTGCCTGTTCGCGGGACTGGTCATGGTGGTGGCCGCGACGCTGGCCTTCTTCACCCGCTCCTATCGCAAGCTCACCGAGCTCTACGCCGAGGCGCCGGAGCAGGAGATCGACCGTGGAGACGCCGACGACGGCGAGGTTGGGGGCGGCCAGGTGGCCGAGGGAGACCGGGTGGCCGAGACGGGCGCGGGTGCACAGGAGGAGCGGGCGAGCGGGCACCGGCACGCCGATGCCCCACCCATCGTGCCGGGGATGCCGCCCGAATCGCGGTGACCGCGACCCCGACCATCAGCCCAGGTCGATGATCCGGTCGTTGAGGTCGGTCGCGTCCTCGTCCCAGAGGGCGACGATGCGGACGGCCAGGGTCTCGGGCTCGAGCGCCTTGGCGCGGAACACGACGGATGCCGTGTGCAACGGCTCGCCGGTATCGCGGGCGGTCTTCGCATACCCCTGCGCGACGGCGCGGGTCCACGCCTCGCTCGCCGCCTTCACCGCGGCGTAGTTCGCCCCGCCGGCGAGGGGCCGAGCGACGGCCGTCGACGACACGATCGCGAAGCGGCCGGCACCCGATGCGCGAAGCGCCGCGTCGAACGCGCGGCTCGTCGCGCGTACGGCTTCGAGCGCGGGCAGCAGCGCGGCGAAATCGCCGTCGGACTGCCCGGCCAGGCCGCCGCCGCCGCGCCAGCCGCCGACGAGCGGGATCACTGCGTCGACCGGGCCGAGCTGCGCCGCCAGGGCCGTCATCTCGTCGAGCGAGGTCGCATCAGCGATGACGACGTGCGCGCCCGCATCCGCCAACGCTTGCAGCCGTTCGGTGGAACGGCCGGTCGCGACCACACGTGCCCCCGCCTCGTGCAGGGCCTGTGTCACCGCGAGCCCCGCCGCGCTGGTCGCTCCCGCGAGCACCACGGTCCGGCCGGACAGTCTCGAGTCGATGTGTTCACCCATGTCGCTCACTCTTCCGGTTCGGAGGGGCTTCTGCGGCCGGAACCCGCGGTGAGATCCGCAGAACAGGTTCCGGCCGCAGCGCGGTGCGCCCCAGCGTCACACTCGGAACGCGCGCGATGCGCGCGTGGTCATCAGTCGTCCGAGCCGCGGATTCCCACGGTCGATTCGATGACCGGCTTCATCTTCTTGTGAAGGGTCTCGAAGAACATCGACAGCGGGAACTCGTCGTCCATCACGGCATCCGTGTAGCCCTTCGGCGCGCCGGCGAGGATCTCGTCCGACAGGCCACGTGCCCACTGCGAGGCCGGGTGCGGGGTGAGCGTGCCGCGGACGAGGTCGTATGCGGCGAGCCAGTGCGCGACCTTCGGGCGGTCGATCGAGTGCCAGTACAGGTCGTCGATCGCGTCTCCCAGAGCCACCACTGCATCCGGCACGGCCTCCCAGTCGAAGGTCAGAGCGGTGTCGGTCCAGTGCAGCACGCCGCGCTGGTGCAGCCACGCGAACAGCAGCTGTCCGCCGACGGCGTCGTAGTTGCGCGTGCGGGTGCCCGTGATCGAGAAGCGGAAGATGCGGTCGAAGATCACCGCGTACTGCACGAGGTGTGCGTAGTCGTGCATCTCCTGCTCGGTCGCGGTCAGTTCTTCGCCGGCGGCGATGCGAGCGGCGAGGGCGCGTTCGATCTTCACGGACTCGCGGAACGCGGTCATGTCGCAGCGCATCTCCTCCAGCGAGTAGAGGAAGAACGGCATCCGCTGCTTGATCATGAACGGGTCGAAGGGCAGGTCGCCGCGCATGTGGGTGCGGTCATGGATGATGTCCCACATCACGAAGGTCTTCTCGGCCACCTGCTGGTCGTCGAGCATCGCGGCCGCGCGCTCCGGCAGGTCGAGGTTGGTGATCTCGGCGGCTGCGCGAGTGACGCGGCGGTAGCGGGCGGCTTCGCGGTCCTGGAAGATCGCGCCCCACGTGAAGGTCGGGATCTCCCGCATCGCGACGGTCTCGGGGAACAGCACGGCCGAGTTGGTGTCGTAGCCGGGTGTGAAGTCCACGAGGCGGAGCGAGACGAACAGCTTGTTGCCGTAGTCGCCCGCTTCGAGGGCCGCGATGAACTCCGGCCAGATCGTCTCGACGATCAGCGCCTCGACCAGGCGGTCGCTCGATCCGTTCTGCGTGTACATCGGGAAGACGACCAGGTGGCGGATGCCGTCGACGCGCGTCTGCTGCGGCTGGAAGGCCATCAGCGAGTCGAGGAAGTCCGGCACACCGAAGTCCTCGGAGGCCCAGCGCTCGAAGTCCACCACGGATGCGGTGAGGTACTCGGCATCGTGCGGGAAGGCGGGGGCGAGGGCACGGATCGCGGCGATGATGGCGCCGACGAGCTCACGGGCCGCGGTGTGGTGCGCGGCGTCCGGGATCGACCCGTCCTTGATCTGCATCTCGCGCAGGGCGATCGCGGCGTCCTTGAGCTGGGCCCAGGCGGCGGACTGCTCGGCGGCCGACGCGTCCTCGACGACCTCGGGTTCGCCGACGATGGCCTGGACAGCGGAACTGTTGGCGGAAAGAAGGGACATCGGGACCTCCGATCGGAGTGTTCAACGGAAAGATTCCGGTATAAACGGAATACTGACGATAATCTTACAGCCATGGATGATTCTGTCGACCGCGCGATACTGACCGCGATCTCCCGCGACGGGCGTGCCACGCTCTCTCAGCTGTCGGACGCCGTCGGCCTGTCCGTCTCGGCGGTGCAGTCACGCTTGCGAAAGCTCGAGACGAGGGGCGTCATCGCCGGATATCAGGCGATCCTCGACCCCGAGCAGGTGGGCACCCCGCTCTCGGCGTTCATCGAGATCACCCCGCTCGATCCGGCGCAGCCCGACAACGCCCCCGAGCTGCTGGAGCACCTCGACGCGATCGAGGCCTGCCACTCCATCGCCGGCGACGCCAGCTACATGCTGTTCGTGCGCGTCCCGTCCCCGCGTGCACTCGAGGAGCTCGTCCGGGACGTGCGGCTCGCCGCGAACGTCAGCACGCGCACGACCGTGGTGCTGCAGACCTACTACGAGCACCGGCCGATCATCCCGGTCGGCGCGGCCGACTAGCCGAGGGACTCAGAGCACCGCGCCCACCATCGCCTCGCCGAGGGGCGTGCGCAGGTGCAGCATGCGGACGCCGTCGCGCTCGCTGCCGATCAGGCCCGCGCCTCTCAGCACGGTGAGGTGATGCGAGGCGGTCGAGATCGCGACACCGGCATCCTGGGCCACCTGCGATGTGGTGCGGGCGGTGCCGGCTCGGAGGAGGATGCCCGCCCGCGCCGGCCCCAGCAGTGCGCCGAGCGCCTTCGTGATCTCAGCGGTGTCCCGTGCCCAGCCTGCGGTGACGCCGCGGGCCGGATAGAACAGTGTCGGCTGCGCAGGCGGCTCGGTGAGCACCATGCAGCCCCACGACGACAGCACCGACGGCACCAGCACCAGGCCGCTTCCCCGGCAATCGACCTGTTCGCTGTGGCGGCGCAGCGAGACGCGGACGGCGCCTTCTCCCCAGGTCACCTGAGGGTGCAGCCCTCCGGCCATCCCCGCGATACCGGCGGTCGCGATCCTCTGCGCGCGGTACGCGATATCGGCCCGCAGCAGGCGTTCGAGTTGCGGCCAGACGGGAGCCAGCGCGGCCTCCCACACCGCCGTCCAGGCATCGGCGATCATCGCGCGCGCCCGTGCCGCCTGCCCCTGCATCTCCCGCAGCGCCTGCTGCCTGGCGCCGGTCGAGCGCAGCACCATCTTCCCGAAGTCGACGCGCATCGGCGCGAGAGGCGCGACGCGCAGATCCTCGACCTCGTCCTCGGGCGTCAGGTCCCACCGCGGCGCGCTGGTCAGGAAGTCGGGCAGGTAGCCGTCGTCGCCGATCACGATCGTAAGCAGCGCGAACTCGTCGCGAGGCAGACGCTCGCGCACGGTCCGCAGCCATCCCCACTGCAGCGGATGCGCGGCGGGTCGCTGCAGCACCCGCACGGCGTGTGCCAGTTCATGCCCGGGGGAGATGCCGAATCGCACGGCTTCGACGTCGCCGGGGCTCAGGTGGAACTCGACGCGGTGGTCGGGATGATCCATGCCTTCGATCGGATCATTCTTTCGATTCACATCGAAACTCTAGGGCCGCGTCGCGGCGCTGTCGAGACTGGTGCCATGAACAGCACATCCCTTTCCTCCGCGGTCGTCGCCGGCGCGGACATCCGCATCGGCACGGGCCGCAGTCGCAGGTTCGTCGGCGCCGAGCACGGCGCCGACGTCTCGTACTTCTTCGTCGAGAACCAGCCGGGCGAAGGCCCGGGGCTGCACTGGCATCCCTACGCCGAGACCTGGGTCGTGATCGAGGGACTTGCCCGCATCACCGTGGGCGAGGAGACTTTCGTTTCACCAACGTGGGCGACGGGGTCCTCAGGATCATCGGCATCCACGCTTCCGCCACCATCATCCAGACGTTCCTCGACGAGGACTGAGCACCAGGAGCACCATGTCCTTCCAGGCATACCTCGACAACATCGAGACCAAGACGGGGCTGACCCCGCGACAGTTCATCGAGCTCGCGACGGAGAAGGGCTTCGACCGGACCACCAAGGCGACGCCCATCGTCGCCTGGCTCAAGGAGGACTACGGGCTGGGGCAGGGGCACGCGATGGCCCTGGTGCACGTGATCACGAAGGGACCGCAGATCAGCAGCAAGCACGTCGGCACCGGCGGTGCGCACGGCGACGCCTCCGACACGCTCTGGCTCGACGGCAAAGACAGCAACCCGAACGCCTGAGCCGTCGTCCCGCTGCGGTCGGACATGGGCCCGGCCAGTAGGATTCCCTGCGTGGCAGCATCCTCCCAGCGCAAGAAGAAGAGTCGGAGCGCGAAGCGCACTCCTCCCCGCACCAGCGGCAACCCGGCCCGGCGTCCGGTCGTCGAGGCGGGGCCGGTCACGGCATCCGACTGGATC
>JAQZBG010000205.1 GCA_029239165.1 Microbacterium sp.
GTCATCCTCATCTCCCACAACATGCCGCATGTGTTCCAGGTCGCCGACCGCATCCACATCCAGCGCCTCGGCAAGAAGGCGGCGACCATCACGCCGCAGTCGCACAGCATGACGGATGCCGTGGCCATCATGACCGGAGCAGCCCAGGCATGAGCGACAACCAGGTCGTCCTCTACGCCGAGTTCACGGCGCGCCCCGCGGTGGCGGACGAGGTCGACACCCTGATCCAGGAGTATGCGGAGAGCGTGCGGGCCGAACCCGGCAACGAGACGTTCGAGGTCTACCGCAGAGTCGAGGACCCTGACCGCTTCGTCGTCTTCGAGCGGTACCGGGACCGGGAGGCGTTCGACGCGCATCTCGACGCGGAGGCCGGGCACGCGTTCAACGCCGCGCTCGTCCCGCGGATCGTCGAACCGCAGAGCGTCCTCTCCTTCCTGACGTCCACCGGGCGTTCATGAGCCGTCACGTCCTCGTCATCGGAGAGGCTCTCGTCGATGTCGTCCATCGCGGTGATGGGCGCATCGACGAGAGCCCCGGCGGGAGTCCCGCCAACGTCGCCCTCGCGCTCGGTCGCCTGGGCGACACCGCGCACTTCCTGACGCAGCTCGGCGACGATCCGCACGGCGAGCAGGTGCGCGGATGGCTGGCCGCGGCGGGCGTCCAGGTCACGTCTTCGACGACGACGCGGACGGCCACCGCGACCGCACACCTCGACGATTCCGGTTCGGCGCGCTACGAGTTCGACATCTCCTGGTCTCTGGACGAGGCCGCGCCCGACGGCGGCGACGATGCCGGGATCGTGCACACCGGCTCCATCGCCGCCCTGATCGCCCCAGGGGCGGCAGCGGTCCGCGCGCTTCTCGCCGGGATGCGGACGACTTCGCTGATCACCTACGACCCGAACGTGCGTCCGGCGCTTCTCCCCGACCACCACCGGGCGGTCCTCGACGTCGAGAGCTTCGTCGCCCTCGCCGACCTCGTCAAGGCCAGCGACGAGGATCTCGCGTGGCTGTATCCCGGGACCGATCCGCTGGAGGTCGCCTGGTCGTGGCTGCAGCAGGGGCCGTCGGTGGTCGTTGTCACGACGGGCGCGAGCGGTGCCTTCGCCGTGACCCGCGACGGTGCGACCCACGTCCGCGGACGGCGGGTCGACGTCGTGGACACGGTCGGGGCGGGCGACACCTTCATGAGCGCGCTGATCCACGGCCTCCTCGATCTCGGCCTCGACTCGGCCGAATCGCGCGAGAACCTGCGCGGCATCGACACCCGCTCCGTCGCCGAGCTTCTGCGGTTCAGCGCTCGTGCCGCGGCGGTGACGGTCTCCCGGCCGGGGGCGGACCCGCCCCTTCTCGCCGAGCTCGCCACACTGGCGCCGGGCTGACCCACAGCGGCATCCGCGCCCGCCGACTCCCCCGAGGAGGTCGGGTCACGCCCGACGGAGGCGGTCGGGTCGCTCGAGGACGCCGGTGAGGGTGGCGAGGAACTTCGCCGCGAGGGCGCCGTCGATGATCCGGTGATCCGCGGTGAGCGTGTACGTGAGCCGCCGACGGGTGACGGCGGCACCCTCGACGAGCGCGACGTGTTCGGTCACCGCGCCGACGGCGAGCACCGCGCCCTGAGGCGGGATGATCAGCGCGGTGAAATGCTCGATGCCGAACATGCCCAGGTTGCTGACGGTGAAGGTGCCATCGCTCAGGTCCACGAGTTGGAGCTTGCGCTCCTTCGCCCGCGCGGCGAGGTCACGGGTCCTGCGCGATATCTCCGTGACCGAGTCGCGGTCGACGTCGTGGAGCACCGGGATCATCAGCCCCGAGGGCGCGTCCACGGCGACACCGATATTGATGCGGTCATGAAGGAGCACCTGCCCGCGGCCCTCCTCCGAGTAGCTGGCGTTGATCTCGGGATGATCTGCGAGGGCGAGCGCGACGGCGCGCACGACGAAGGCGTTCACGGAGAGCTTCTGCCCGGTGGCGGTCAGCTCCTGGTTGAACTCCTCTCGCAGGTCGAGCAGCGCGTCGACAGCTGCCGTGGCGGTGACGGTGAAGCTGGGGATCGCCGCGCTCTCCGTGACGGTTCGCGCGATGGCGCGACGCATCGGGTCGAACGCGACAGCGCGCGTTCGACGCCGGTCGTCCGAGGTGGGTTCGGTCATGGTGTGCCTCCTGCATGTTCGGGCGGGAGCCTGTTCGGTGTCGAGCACCCCTACCCCCTATGGGTATAGGCTACACCGCGACCCGGACATCCCGGCGAGCTTCCAGGAGGAACGACCATGTCCACATCCAGACCCCTGTCACCCGCGAAGCGGTGGCTCGGCCTCGTGCTGATAGCCACCGCGCAGTTCGTCGTGATCATGGACACGTCGATCATCGGCGTCGCCCTGCCCGACATCCAGCGGGATCTCGGCTTCACCCCGGAGTCGCTGTCGTGGGTGTTCAACGCCTACGTCGTCGCCTTCGGCGGGCTGCTGCTGCTGGGCGGCCGCCTCTCCGACGCATTCGGCGCGCGCAAGATCTTCGTGCTGGGCTGGCTCGTCCTCATCGTCGGTTCGATCATGGCCGGAGCCGCCGGCACCGTCGGCGTCGAGATCGCCGGCCGCGCCATCCAGGGCGCCGGATCCGCGATGATCGCCCCCGCCGCACTGACCCTGCTCATGATGCTGTTCGGCGGAACGTCCGACCTCCCCAAGGCATTCGCCGTCTACGGCGCAGCCGCACCCATCGGCGGCACGGCCGGCGTCTTCCTCGGCGGGGTCCTGACCGAGTACGCGAGCTGGCCGTGGGTGTTCTACGTCACGGTCCCGATCGCCCTCATCGTGCTCGCCTTCGCCGCGACAGCCCTCCCCCGCACCGTCCGCAAGGCGTCGGGCTCGATCGACATCGGCGGAGCGGTCACGGTGACGCTCGGCCTCGCGGCCGTGGTCTACGCCGTCGTCAACGCTCCGGAGATCGGCTGGCTCACCTGGTCCACACTCGGCATGCTGGCGGCCGGCATCGTCCTGCTGGTGATCTTCTTCCTCATCCAGGCCCGGAGCCGCAACCCGCTGCTGCGCCTCGGCCTGCTGCGCGCCCCGCTCCTCGGAGCCGCGAACGTCGCGCAGCTGATGCTCGGCGCCGCATGGGTGTCGATGTGGTTCTTCCTGAACCTGTACCTGCAGCAGGTGCTCGGCGCGAGCGCGTTCGCCGCGGGAGCCGCCCTGCTGCCGATGACCGGACTGGTCGTGCTCGTCATGATCGCCCTGGCGCCCCGACTTCAGGAGCGGTTCGGCGCCAAGGCACTGATCGTCAGCGGACTGCTCCTGCTCGCCGGCGGTCTCGCCTGGCTCGCGTTCGTCCGACCCGACGGCTCCTACGCCGTCGACGTCCTGCCCGCCTCGCTGCTCGCCGCTCTCGGCATGTCGCTGGCGTTCGTCCCCTCGCTCGGCACCGCCATCAACGCGGCGCCGCCGGCCGAGACCGGAGTCGCGTCGGGCCTCGTCAGCACCAGCTACCAGATCGGATCCGCGCTCGGCCTCGCCGTGCTCACGGCGATCGTGTACGGCATCGCCGGCCACGACTCCACCACGGTCGAGCTCACCCAGGGGTACTCCGCCGCCTTCATCGGCGCGGCGATCCTCGCGCTGCTGGGCGCGATCATCACCGCGATCGCGATGAAGAAGCCCCGGGCATCGGCCTTCGTCTCCGAGGAGTCGGTATCGGCCTGATCCCCGACTCTCCGACGACGACCAGTGACCCCTGACCAGTAAGGAAAGAACCATGTCCTCCCTGAAAATCCTCATCGCCTACGACGGCTCACCCAACGCGCAGAGCGCGATGCACACCGTCGCCGGCCTCTTCCCCGGCGCGACAGCGGTGCTGTTCTACGCCCGTCAACCGTTGGAGGGCTTCGCGGCACACCTCGAGGGCCACCCGGCTCTGGAGAATCTGCAGGGCCTCGACGCCGCGGCGCTCGACGTCTCGGAGAAGATCGCCACCGACGGCGCACAGCTCGCCCGCGACCTCGGCCTGCAGGCGGAGCCGCTCATCTCGTCGACGATGGCCACCGCATCGGAAGCGATCGTGGATGCCGCCGAAGAGCTCGACGTCGACCTGATCGTGCTCGGCTCCCGCGGGCTGCGCGGGATCAAGGCGACGCTGCTGGGGAGCACCTCGGCGAACGTGCTGCACCACGCCACGCGACCGACGCTCGTGATCCCCTCGGATGACGTGGCCGACGCGCGTCGCCGCACGCGCAGCACGACGCCCTCGTCGTAGAACACCACCCCGCACCGATCATCCGGCCGGGTCTTTCCACGGATCCGGCCGGTTGAGGAATACCCCTCATGGGTATACCGTTGTCACTGATACCCGGTACGGGTACTGAACGAGATGAGGATAGCGATGAGCACGAACGAATTCCAGGTGACCGGGATGACCTGCGGCCACTGCGAGATGTCGATCCGCGAAGAGGTCGCCGAGGTCCCCGGCGTCGAAGACATCCAGGTGAGCGCCCAGACGGGCGTGCTCCTCGTCACCGGCTCCGATTCCCTCGACGACGCGCAGATCCTGGCCGCCGTCGCAGAAGCCGGGTACTCGGCGGTGCGGAAGGCATGAACGCCGGGGCGCGGCTCGCCGTCTACGGGGCGGGGGTGGTGGTGGCGTTCGGTGCAGCATTCGGCCTGGCCCAGGTCATCATCCCCCCGAGCATTGTCAGCGATTGGACGAAAGGCACCGAGATGGAAGAGCACGGAGCACACGGCGCGGCAGCGACCACCGAGGATGCGGCGAGCGCCGCAGCCACCACGCTGAAGGGACTCTCGCTCAGCCTGGAAGGCTACGCACTGTCCCCGGTCGATGCACCCGCGGCGATGGACGAGTCCGGCGAGCTGAGCTTCCAGATCCGCGACGCGCACGGCACCCCGGTCACGGAGTACACGACCGCGCACGACAAGGATCTGCACCTGATCGTGGTGCGCTCCGACGGCAGCGGGTTCCGCCACGTGCACCCCACGCTGGACGAGGCCACGGGGACGTGGTCGCTGCCGTGGGAATGGGATGCCGCCGGCACCTACCGCGTCTTCGCCGACTTCACACCGGCCGGCCCCGACGCACCGTCGCTCACCCTCACGCAGACCGTGCAGGTCGCGGGCGACTTCACGCCCGTCACACCCGAGCCGACGCAGGTCGCCCAGGTCGACGGCTTCACCGTGACGCTCGACGGGGCACTCGAAGCCGGATCGGCGAGCGACCTCACCTTCACCCTCACGGAGGACGGCAGCCCCGTGACCGGACTGGAGCCGTACCTCGGCGCCTTCGGCCACCTGGTCGCCTTGCGCGAGGGCGACCTCGCATACCTGCACGTGCACGCCGCGGGTGACGAGCCCGAGGCGGGGGAGACCTCCGGTCCCGAGATCGCGTTCGCCGCCGAGGCTCCGACCGCGGGTCGCTACCTGCTGTACCTGGACTTCCAGGTCGACGGGGTCGTCCACACCGCCGAGTTCGTGCTCGATGCCTCCGTTCCCGCCGGGGACGCACCGGCATCCGAGGATGAGGCGCACGACGACGGCCACTGACCCTCGCACGCCGCCCGGCCGCCGGCCACCCGCCGCAGCCCTCCGCA
>JAQZBG010000206.1 GCA_029239165.1 Microbacterium sp.
CCTCGCCGACGGACTGCGCGTCGACCACCCGGACGGCCTCGCCGATCCCGGTGGGTACCTGGAGCAGCTGGCGGACGCGACGGGACGGGCGTACACGGTTGTCGAGAAGATCCTCGAGCCGGGCGAGGCGCTGCCCGCCTGGTGGCGCACCGACGGCACCACCGGGTACGACGCGCTGGTCGAGTTCGACCGCGTGCTGGTGGACCGCGAGGGCGTCGAGGCGCTCGACCGGCTCGACGAACGTCTGCGTGCCGAGACGGCTCTGCCCGCGGCGCCGTCATGGGCCGACCTGATCCACGACACCAAGCGCTTGGTGGCGGAAGAGCTCCTCGGGTCGGAGGTGCGCCGACTGGTGCGCACCCTGCCGCGCGGCATCGTGCGCGCGGAGGACGGGCTGGTCGAGCTGCTGGCCTGCTTCCCCGTGTACCGCTCCTATCTGCCGGAGGGACGCGAGCATCTGGAGCACGCATTCGCCGAGGCACGTCGCCGACGGCCCGATCTCGCCGCCACGTTCGCCGACCTGGAGCCGCTCCTCACCGACCCTCGCCTCGAGGTGGCGCAGCGCTTCCCGCAGGTGAGCGGCGCAGTCATGGCCAAGGGCGTGGAGGACACCGCCTTCTACCGTTGCACCCGCCTCGGCACGCTGACCGAGGTGGGCGGGGACCCGTCGATCCCCGCCCTCACGGTGGGAGAGTTCCACGAGGCGCAGCGGGCGCGGCTCGCCGCGTGGCCGGCGTCGATGACCACGCTGTCGACGCATGACACGAAGCGCTCCGCGGATGTGCGCGCGCGGCTGAGTGTGCTGTCCGAGATGCCCGAGCGCTGGGCGACCGTGCTGGACGAGCTGCGGGCCATCGCGACGACCGGTCACGGTCCACTCGACGCTCTGATCTGGCAGGCGGCCGTGGGGGCGTGGCCGCTCTCGTCCGATCGCCTTCTCGCCTACGCCACGAAGGCCGCACGGGAAGCCGCCGAGGCGACGGCCTGGCAGCAGCCGGATGCCGAGTTCGAAGAGGGGCTCGCCCGGATAGCCCACGCCGTCGAGGGCGAGGCTGCTGCGGTCCTCAACCGCTTCGTCGGGGAGATCATCGACGCGGGGCGCTCGAACTCGCTGTCGGCCACGCTGCTGCAGCTCACCGGGCCGGGCGTTCCCGACGTGTACCAGGGCAGCGAGCTGTGGGACCTCTCGCTCGTGGACCCCGACAATCGTCGGCCGGTGGACTTCGCCCTGCGCGCGCGGATGCTCGAGGAGCTCGACGCCGACGTCGCCCGCGGCATCCTTCCGCCCGTCGACGATTCGGGCCGGGCGAAGCTGCTCGTCGTCTCCCGCGCGCTGCGTGTGCGGCGCGACAACCCCGAGCTCTTCGGGGTCTACCGGCCGGCGGTGGTCGAGGGAAGCGCGGCGGAGCACGCCGTCGCCGTCCATCGCGGCGGCGTCACCGCCGTCGCGACCCGGCTTCCGGTCGGCCTCGCGGCCCGCGGCGGGTGGGGCGACACCGTCATGATGCGGCCGGACATCCCCGGCACCGATGTGCTGACCGGACGCCGGATCGCCCCGGGCCCCGTGCGACTCGCCGAGCTGCTCGACACCTATCCCGTCGCCCTGATCGAGCTCGCGCGATGAAGGCGGATGCCCGGTGATCGAGGTGTGGGCGCCACGCGCGCATCGCATGCGGCTGCGGCGGATCGATGCGGACGGCACGACGGTCGACGAGCACGAACTCGCCCGCGACCCCCGGGCCGCGACGGAGGGATGGTGGCGCAGCGATATCGCCCTCGGCGATGGCGAGCGGTACGGGTTCGTGGTCGACGACGAGGAGCAGCTGCGGCCGGACCCTCGCTCGCGACGACAGCCGGATGGCGTGCACGGCCCGTCGGCGTTCTTCGACACGGAGGCCCACGCCTGGAGCGACGCCGCGTGGACGGGACGACGGCTCGCGGGCGGCCTGATCTACGAACTCCACGTCGGCACCTTCACTCCCGCAGGCACGCTCGACGCACTCACGGAGCGGCTGGATCATCTGGTCGGCCTCGGTGTGACGCACGTCGAACTCCTGCCGGTGAACGCCTTCAACGGGCGCTGGAACTGGGGGTACGACGGCGTGCTCTGGTACGCCGTGCACGAGGCATACGGCGGACCGGCCGCATATCAGCGGTTCGTCGACGCCGCCCACGGTCGCGGTCTCGCGGTCATCCAGGATGTGGTCTACAACCACCTCGGACCGAGCGGGAATCACCTGCCGGCGTTCGGTCCCTATCTGCGCGAAGGCGACAGCACCACGTGGGGCGACTCGGTGAACCTCGACGAGCCGCCCGTGCGCGAGTACATCATCGACAACGCGCTGATGTGGCTGCGCGACTTCCATGTCGACGGGCTGCGGCTCGATGCGGTCCACGCCCTGCGGGATCGGCAGCCGGTCCACATCCTCCACGAGCTGGCGACCCGGGTCGATGCCCTCTCCGCCGAGGTGAACCGGCCGCTCAGCCTCATCGCCGAGTCCGACCTCAACGATCCCGTGATGATCCTTCCGCGTGAGGATGGCGGCCACGGACTCACCGCGCAGTGGTCCGACGACTGGCACCATGCCGTGCACGTCGCCCTCACCGGCGAGACGGCCGGCTACTACGCCGACTTCGCCGCGCACGACGCCCTCGCGAAGGTGACGGAACGCGGGTTCTTCCATGACGGCACGTACTCGTCCTTCCGCGGTCGCGCGCACGGAGCGCCGATCCCGCCGGAGGTGCCCGCCTGGCGGCTGGTGACGTTCGCGCAGGACCACGACCAGATCGGGAATCGCGCGGCGGGAGACCGGCTCTCGGCCACGCTCTCGCCCGACCGACTCGCCGTGGCCGCCGTGCTGACGCTGACCGCGCCGGGAACGCCGATGCTGTTCATGGGAGAGGAGTGGGGGGCGTCCACACCCTGGCAGTTCTTCACGTCACACCCCGAGCCCGAGCTCGGACGGGCCGTCGCCGAAGGGCGCACGGCGGAGTTCGCGCGGATGGGGTGGGACCCGGCTGCCGTGCCCGACCCGCAGGATCCCGACACCTTCCGGCGGTCGCATCTCGACTGGAGTGAGCTCGACGACCCGCCGCACGACCGTCTCCTCACGCTGTACCGCGACCTCGCCCGACTGCGGCGTGAGCGCGGAGAGCTCACCGACCCGGATGCGGGGAGCACGCGGGTCGAGGTGCGCGACACGGACGGGCGCCCCGAGCATCGGGTGTACCGCATCGATCGGGGCAGGCTCTCGGTGCTGGTGAACCTCTCGGCCGAACGGACGACGTTCGAGGTCGCCGCGGGGTGCGAAGTGCTGTTGTCCACGGGCGGCTCCGTGCAGGAGGGCGCGACGGTGGCCCTTCCTCCGGACAGCGCCGCGGTGACAGCTCGCCCGTTCTGACAGCACCCGAGCGGGATGCCGCCGTCCGCCGCGATCGTCCCCGAACTGCGCTGACCCCGGGGTTCAGCTGCGCGCGGCCCACCACTCGCGCAGCCGCTGCTCAGCCACCTCAGGACCGAGCACGCCCTCGTCCAGCCGCAGGTCGAGCAGGAACTTGTACGCCTCGCCGACCTCGCGGCCCGGTGCGATGCCGAGCACTTCCTGGATGCGGTTGCCGTCGATCTCCGGACGGATGGAGTCGAGCTCCTCCTGCTCGCGCAGCGCGGCGATGCGGGACTCGATGTCGTCATACGCGCTGGCCAGACGACCGGCCTTGCGCTTGTTGCGCGTCGTCACGTCGGCGCGGGTGAGGATGTGCAGGCGTTCCAGCAGGTCGCCGGCGTCGCGCACGTAGCGTCGCACCGCAGCATCCGTCCAGGTCCCCTCGGCGTAGCCGAAGAACCGCAGATGCAGCTCGATGAGGGTGGCGACCGCGTTGGTCGTCTCGGTGTCGAACCGCAGCGACTGCAGGCGTTTGCGGGCCATGCGTGACCCGACGACGTCGTGGTGGTGGAAGGTCACCACGCCCCCGGGTTCGAGCTTGCGGGTGCGCGGCTTGCCGATGTCGTGCAGCAGTGCGGCCAGGCGCAGCGGCACATCGGGCGCTGCCCCGGGATGCCGGGAGTGCTCGAGCTCGATCGCCTGGGTGAGCACCGTGAGCGAGTGCTCGTAGACGTCCTTGTGGTGGTGGTGCTCGTCGACCTCGAGGCGCAGCTCGGTGACCTCGGGGAGGAACTCGTCGATCAGGCCGGTGTCGACCAGCACACGGATGCCGCGCACGGGGTCGTCGGTCTGCATGAGGCGCACGAGCTCGGACTGGATGCGCTCCGGGCTCACGATCTTCAGGGTCTCGCGGAGCTCGGTGATGGCGTCGGCCGTCGCGTCCTCGACACGGAAGCCGAGTTGAGCGCTGAAGCGCGCCGCGCGCAGCATCCGGAGCGGGTCGTCGCCGAACGAGATCCGCGGGTCGGCCGGGGTGCGCAGGACGCCGGCGATGAGGTCTTCCACGCCGCCGGTCGGATCGACCAGCTTCACGGCGGGCACCTGCAGCGCCATCGAGTTGACGGTGAAGTCGCGGCGCACGAGGTCGCCGTCGATCGTGTCGCCGAACTCGACCGTGGGCTTGCGGGTCACGCCGTCGTAACTGTCGGCGCGGTAGGTCGTGATCTCGACCTGTTCGCCCTGCACGCGCGCACCGATGGTGCCGAACGCCCGACCGATGTCCCACTGCGCGGTCGAGATCGGCGTGACGATGGTCAGGATCTCGTCGGGCGAGGCGTTCGTCGTGAAGTCGAGGTCGTGCGTCGCTCGGCCCAGCAGCGCGTCGCGCACCGGGCCGCCCACGACGGCCAGATCGAACCCGGCATCCGCGAACGCGGTCGCGAGGGTGCGGACGACCGGATTCTCGGCGAGCGCACCGAGACGGGCGAGGCCGTCAGCCATGTTGAGCATGGTTTCCAGCGTACCCGGGTGGGCCGGTGCGGCTTCGGACGCACCGTTCACCTCCCCGTCGCCCGAAGGCCAACCTCCCGTCACCCGACCCCGATGGGCTGGAGGAGCCCCGTGCGGCTGAGCACGGAAACCCACCCCACGAAGGACTGACATGACCTCCCCCACCCCTGCGGTGCGATGGCGGCGTCACGGACTGACGTCCGTCGCGCTCCTCGCCCTGCTCGGCGGCGCCGTCGTCGCGCCCGCGGCACTCGCCGCCCCCGAGCCCGAAGTGCCGACCGGCTCGCTGATCACCGGCGACACCGCCTGGCAGTACCTCGACGACGGATCCGACCCGTCGCCCGCACCGGCCGCGCTGCGCGATTGGACGCTTCCGTCGTTCGACGACGGCTCCTGGAAGAACGCGGCCGGCTCGTTCGGCGCGAAGAACGGCAAGCTCGGGGCCGTGGGCCCGCAGACGCCGAAGACGCTCCTGAACCACTACCTCGACGGTGCGGCGGCGCCGACCGTGCCGACGTACTTCTTCCGCACGACGTTCGAGCTCGAGGCGGGAGTGGCCGACCAGGTCGCCGCACTGCAGAGCACCATCACCTACGACGACGCCGTGATCGTGTGGATCAACGGCGAAGAGGTCGCCCGTTACGTCGACGGCCGCATCACCGATACCAAGAACGTCGAGTATGCCGGAGA
>JAQZBG010000207.1 GCA_029239165.1 Microbacterium sp.
AGATCGGCGAACCGCGCGAACAGGCCGGCCTCGCGCAGTGCCTCCGGAGCCTTCGCGGCGCCGGGGACGCTGCCCGGCTCGGGCGGACGGAGACCGAGACTCGACGGGGCCGACAACAGGGTGATCATGGCCTCATCCTGCCGCGAGGGCCGGACATCCGGGTCCTCCCACCCGCAGCCCCCGCACGGCGGGTCGGCGGGGTCGGCGAGTCAGTGGTCGTGCGATTCATCCTCGAGGAGCATTCCGACGGACGTCGCGCAGGCGTCGCCCTTCCAGGCCTCGATTCCTTCGCGCACAGCGAAGGCCGCGATGACCAGCCCGGCGACGGCATCCGCCCACCACCACCCGAGCAGGGAGTTCGCGACCAGCCCGATCAGCACGGCGGCCGAGAGGTAGGTGCAGATGAGCGTCTGCTTCGAGTCGGCGACAGCCGTGGCAGAGCCGAGTTCTCGGCCCGCTCGGCGTTCCGCGAACGACAGGAAGGGCATGACGACGACGCTGACGGCGGTCAGGACGATGCCGACGGTGCTGTGCTCGGGGCGCTCGGCGGTGACCAGCGCCGCCACGGAGGTCGCGGTGACGTACGCCGCGAGAGCGAAGAAGGCGACCGCGATCACGCGGAGGGTGGGCTTCTCCCAGCGTTCCGGGTCCCGGCGGGTGAACTGCCAGGCGACAGCTCCCGCAGACAGCACCTCGATCGTGGAATCCAGGCCGAACCCGATGAGAGCGGCGGAGGATGCGACCGATCCGGCGGCGATCGCGATCACCGCCTCGATGAGGTTGTAGCCGATCGTGAGGCCGACGATGAGGCGGATGCGGCGATGCAGCGTCTCTCGACGGGCAAGGGTGAGCGTCGCGTCCATCAGCAGGTGCAGCCTTCGCCCGAGCAGCAGTCCGGTTCGACGCTGAGCGTCACCCGCATGAGCATGTCGAGGGCGGGTGCGAGATGACGGTCGGCCAGGCGGTAGCTGCTGCGGCGGCCGTCGGGCACGCTCTCCACGAGGCCGCATCCGCGGAGACACGCGAGATGGTTCGACATGGACTGTCGGGAGACGCCGAGTGCGTCGGCGAGGTCGGCGGGATAGGCGGCGCCCTTCCTCAGTGCGAGGAGGACGCCGGCTCGCGTGGGGTCGGAGAGTGCATGTCCGAGGCGCGCGACAGCTGCCGTGTGCGTGGAGGAGGAGGCGAGGGCGGTGGTCACGTACCCACTGTACAGAAACCCCTGAATTCATAAAACCATGAACTGAATAAGGGGAGCGCGACGAAGTGTCGCGCTCCCCTTCGAGGAACCTCAGCGGATGGCGTACACCGCGCTGCCGACGATGACCGCGACGATGGTCGTCCAGCCGATGATCGCCAGAGCCTGCCAGAACAGGATGCGCGCCTTGCCGACGCCGGAGGCCGCGAGCATCGTCGCGGTGAACTGCGTCGGCAGCAGGAGCGGGCCGAGCAGGCTCACACCCGGAACGCCGTAGCGCTCGAACGCGCGCTGGAACTTCTCGCGACGCGGGGTGCTGTGCCCGGTGTCGGCCGTGTCCACTGCCGCTCCCTCGGACGTGCCGCCGCCGGCGAGGGCGACCGCCTTGGCGCGCGAGCGGTTCACGACGGCCTGTCGTGCCCCCGAGCTCGCCAGCACCAGCACCGCGACGCACAGGAAATTGCCCACCATCGCGGCGATCGCGGCGACCACGGGAGGGATGCCGCCGATGATGCCGATGCTCACCGCGCCCTCGCCTTCGATGAAGGGGATCGCACCGGCGAGGGCGACGATGAGCGGCTGCACGAGCTCGGGAACCTGGGCGACCAGGTCCTGGAAGGTCTCGATGAGGTTCATGGGGTGCTCCTGGATGTCGGTGCGAACGGTGTCTCCGCCGCGGTGACCCCAGTCCACTGGATGCGGGCGTGCTGTGGCAGTGTCGGGCCGTCACCGCTTCCCGGGCGGATCGCACGCCGCATCCGTGACAACTGTCACGGCCCTATCGTGGGACCGTGACCCGCATCGCTCCGGCCCCCGCGTTCGAACCGGCACCCGGCTCCCGCCAGCTCGCGCGCGGCATCACCGCGACCTGGTGGTACACGGTGAGCGCGGTGCTGTTCATCGAGCTGATGCTCGTCGTCGCGTGGACGGGCATCGCCGCCGCGGTCGATGTGCGCGGTGGCACGATGCTGTTCGTCGGCGTGGGCGGCCTGGTCTGGTGCGCGTCGACAGTGATGCTCCTCCTGGACTACCGCCACCACGCCGGGGTCGGAACGGGGGTCGCATGGGGGCGGCTGGCGGTGCCGTTGCTCATCGCGGTGGGCTACGGCGTCATCGGGGGACTGCTGGTCGGGAGCTGGCAGCTCGCGGCGATGCCGGTGGTGCAGTTCTTCGTCCTGCTGAGCTGGCCCCGCGGGGTGCGGGTGCGCGTGGTCGTCGCAGCGACCGTCTCGCTCGTCGCCCTTGCCGTCGTCGATTCCACCGGAGTCGGGTTCGGAGGCGGCATCCCCTGGTGGGTGCCCATCATCTACGGGGTGATGCTCCCCGGCATGAGCGTGAGCTCGCTGTGGTGGTGGGACGTGCTGGTCACCCTCGACCGCGCTCGCGCCTCCGAGGCGAAACTCGCCGCCACGCAGGAACGGCTGCGCGTCGCCACCGATGTGCACGACCTTCAGGGGCATCACCTGCAGGTCATCGCGCTGCAGCTCGAACTCGCGGAACGTCTGCTGCCGACCGACCCGGACGCGGGGATGGAGCAGCTCCGCGCCGCGCGGGTCAGCGTCGACGAAGCTCGACAGGGGACGCGGGATCTCGCGACCCGGTTCCGCTCCGTGCCGCTGGGGGATGAACTGGCCAACGCCCGCGATCTCCTCACCGCGGCCGGCCTCGAGGTCCACGCCGAGATCGATGCGGATGCCGATTCTGCTCCGGCGTCCGCGTTGGGGCCCGTGATCAGGGAGACGACCACGAACGTGCTGCGGCACGGCGGGGGAGCGCGGGCACGGCTGGCGCTCACCAGGACCGCGGATGCGTGGCGGTACGAGATCGCGAACGATCTGATCGCCGGCGTCGAGGTCGAGCACGACGGCTCGGGGTTGGAGGGCGTCCGCCGCAGGATCGAGGAGGCACACGGATCCCTCGACGTGCGACGCGATGCCGCCGAGTTCGTCGTGGTCGTCACCGTGCCCGCAGGTACGGAGGATGCGCGATGATCCGCGTGCTGCTCGCCGACGATGAGGCGATGATCCGGTCGGCACTCGCGGCGCTGCTGCGGTTGGAGGACGACATCGAGGTCATCGCGGAATGCGCGGACGGCGAGCAGGCCGTCGCGGAGGCGCTGCGTCTGAAGCCGGACGTGTGCCTGCTGGATCTCGAAATGCCGGGACTCGACGGCGTCCAGGTGGCCGAGAGGCTGAACAGGGCGATCGCGACACGGTGCGTGGTGGTCACGCGTCATGCGCGACCGGGTGTGCTCCGTCGCGCTCTGGCCTCCGGTGTCTCGGGTTTTCTGCCGAAGTCCCGCGGCGCCGACGAGGTGGCCGCCGTGATCCGAAAGGTCGCCGCGGGTGCTCGCTACGTGGACCCCGAGATCGCCGCCGACGCCCTGAGCGACGAGCGCTCGCCGCTCACCGACCGCGAACTCGACGTGCTGCGCGCCGGTCGCCGTGGCGAGACCACCGGTCAGATCGCCCGGGCACTGGCCCTCGCACCCGGCACCGTGCGCAACCATATCTCCGTCATCCTCGGCAAGCTCTCCGTCGGCACGCGCCAGCAGGCTGTGCTCATCGCCGAGGATCGCGGCTGGATCTGATGGCCGATATGCTGGCAGGCATGGGAACAATATGCGCCGCGCCCGTGATGGGGCGCACCCTCGTGTTCCGCGACCGCCGCTTCTGACGGCGCGCTCGCTCTCCGCACGCATCTGCGCGCCGTCCACCGAGATGTCATCGCACCTCGGGACGGGCAGTCCTCCCCGACGCCTCTTCGCGTCCCCCCTCCTCCGAGGTGCTCCGATTCTTCTTCTGGAGCGCACTCATGCCTCGTTCAATCCATGGCGGCCGTCACGAACTCGGCCAGAACTTCCTCACCCACCGTCCGACACTCGCCCGCATCACCGAACTCGTCGCACGCACCTCCGGCTCGATCCTCGAGCTCGGGTGCGGTGACGGCGCCCTCACCCGTTCGCTGGCCGAACTCGGCAGACCGGTCGCGGCGATCGACATCGATGAGCATCGAGTGCGTCGGCTCCGAAAAGCTCTGCCCGGCGTGCGCATCGAGGTCGCGGATGCGACGCGCCATCCGCTCGACGCCCCGGTGGTGGTCGGCAACATCCCGTTCCATGTGACGACTCCGATCCTCCGGCGGCTGCTCGCGAGCGGTCGGTGGGACCACGCGGTCCTCCTCACGCAGTGGGAGGTGGCTCGCAAGAGGGCGGGCGTCGGCGGGGGCACCATGATGACCGCGCAGTCGGCGCCGTGGTTCGAGTTCTCGCTCGAAGGCCGCGTCCCGGCATGGGGGTTCTCGCCTCAGCCGAGCGTGGACGGCGGTCTGCTCGTCATCACCCGTCGCGGCTCACCGCTCGTGCCGGTCTCCGATCGGCGGGAGTACGAGGCCTTCGTGCGGGCGATGTTCACGGGGCGAGGAGCGAGCCTCGCCGCTGTCGTGGCGACCGCCGCACGCCTGCCGATGTCATCGGCGCGACGCGCGGTGGTGGCCGCCGGAGCGGCCGAGCGCCGTCTTCCGCGCGACCTCCGTCCGGAGCACTGGGCTGCGCTCTGGCCGCAGGTCTCGCAGCGGTGACGCAGTTCGACCGCCGAGCAGTCGACTGCTCGGCGGTCGAGTGGCAGCGTGGTGAGCCTGGTGTCGGAGCATCCGAGTAGCCTCGTCCCATGTCCGCCTTCGGAACGCTCGTGACCCCGGTCGGCGTCATCGGCGTGGTCAGCGATGGCGAGGCGATCACCCGCGTCACCTGGCGGTCGGCTCCGCCCGAGGGCAGCGTCGTCGCCGCTGATCCTGCCGCCGATCCGCTGCTCGCCGAGGCGCTCGCACAGCTCGCCGGCTACTTCGCGGGCACACTGCGCCGCTTCGATCTGCCGGTCGACCTCGGCGTGCAGACCACGGCGACCAGGGCGGTGCTCACGGCGCTGCACGAGACGGTCGGGCACGGCGAGACGATCACGTACGGCGGGCTCGCGGCACGGAGTGGTACCGAAGTCCCGGCCCGGGGGATCGGCTCGATCATGGGCGCGAACCCCGTCCCGCTGATCGTGCCCTGCCATCGGGTCGTGTCGGGCGACGGCCTCGGTGGATACTCGGGCGGCGACGAGGGGCAGGGGCTGGAGACCAAGCGCTGGTTGCTGGAACACGAGGGCGCTCTGCCGAGGTCACTGTTCTGAGCGACAGCGCGAGCGCCGGCTTCCGTCATCCCGTCATCTTCGCGGCGAACACCCTGCGAGAATGGACGGGCCGAGTCCCGAGCCGAGGAGCCAACGTGCAGTTCATCTCCACCCGCGGCGGCATGCAGCCGCAGTCGTTCAGCGAGACGCTGTTGGAGGGCCTCGCGC
>JAQZBG010000208.1 GCA_029239165.1 Microbacterium sp.
CCGAGGCCCGGCTGGTCTTCCTTCACGCCGACCTTGATCGTGCCGGAGGACGAGATCCGATCGAACGTCGGGCTCCCGTCGATGCTGACATCCTCGAGGACCGTCCACGGCGTGCTGGAGGTCTCCTCCTCGCCGCCGTCTTCCGGGGCTCCCGAGCTCGACGGCGTGCCGCTGTTGCAGGCCGTGAGCGCGAGCAGTGCCACCGCCGCGATTCCGATGCCTGCCAGTGTCCGTGTGCGTCGCATGTGCGTCTCCTTCGTGTGCTGTGTGTGCAGGGTCTGTGTGGTCGGGGGGCGTCAGTGCGTGAGGAGCTTCGAGAGGAAGTCCTTGGCACGGTCGCTCTTCGGGTTCGTGAAGAACTCCTCCGGAGTCGCCTCCTCCACGATCCGCCCGTCCGCCATGAAGACCACCCGGTCGGCCGCCTTCCGAGCGAAACCCATCTCGTGGGTGACGACGATCATCGTCATGCCTTCCTGAGCGAGTCCGACCATCACGTCGAGGACCTCGTTGATCATCTCGGGGTCGAGTGCGCTGGTCGGCTCGTCGAAGAGCATGACCTTGGGCTTCATCGCGAGTGCGCGGGCGATGGCGACGCGCTGCTGCTGGCCGCCGGAGAGCTGGGCAGGGAGCTTCGAGGCCTGCTGCGCGACCCCGACGCGCTTGAGGAGTACCATCGCCTCGGCCTCGGCATCCGCCTTCTTGAGGCCGCGGACCTTCATCGGGCCCAGGGTCACGTTCTCGAGGATCGTGAGGTGTGCGAACAGGTTGAAGGACTGGAACACCATGCCGACGTCCGCACGGAGGTGAGCGAGACCCTTGCCCTCGGCGGGAAGCTCCTTGCCGTCGATGCGGATGGTGCCGCTGGTGATCGTCTCGAGCCGGTTGATCGTGCGACACAGAGTCGACTTGCCGGAACCGGATGGACCGATCACGACGACGACCTCTCCCTGGTTGACAGTCAGGTCGATGTCGGCGAGAGCTTGGAAGTCTCCATAGTGCTTCTGGACGTTCTCGACCACGACGAGGGGTGTATCAGAGGTCATCATTTCTCCAAACTAGCCACGTCTGACGCGGGTCTCCATGCGCCTCGGTGAGATTTACACGTTCGTAATCACCTGATCGCGGTACCAATGCTGCTCTGCATGGGTACCCCACGGCCCGCCCCCGCGGGCCGCGGGATCGTCCTGCGGCCTCGCCCCCCAGCGACAGCGGAGCTGCAGGATCCGATCGCACGCGATCGACCTCACACTGGCAGAGCGTCGGGTCCGGTGTCAGACTTCTTGAGGATTTCTTGAGCAGTCAGCCACGCAGGTCCCGGTAGTAGTCGATCGCGCCCGGATGCAACGGAACCGGGCCGGTGAAAATGGCCGATCGACGATCCAGCAGCGCCGCTGCCGGTACCTCCCCCGCGATCCGCAGGCGGGCATCGAAGAGTCCGCTCAGGATGTCGCGCGCGACGCCGTCCGGCGTCGAGGCTGCGGTGACGAGGTAGTTCGGGACGGCCATCGTCGCCGCCGAGGTCGCGATGCCATACGTGCCGGCAGGGACGTCGGCGGGACGATAGGCGTCCGAGTATCGGTCGTTCACCTCGTTCACCCAGTCCTGCTCGATCGGGAGCAGGCGCACGGGTGTCGCCTCCGACAGCTCGACGATCCCGGGAGTCGGCAGCCCGCCCACCCAGAAGAACCCGTCGATCTGGCCGCGCTCCATCGCCATGATCGACTCGCCGAGATCGAGCTGGGGATCACGGACGGACGCCACATCGACGCCCGCGGCGTCCAGCACCCGTGCGGCAATCACGTTCACCCCGGAATTCTCGGCACCGAGGGAGACGGTCAGCCCTTCCAGGTCCCGGAGACTGGTCACCTCAGAGTCGCCGCGCACCACGACCTGCACGTACTCGTCGTAAAGACGCGCCAGAGCGCGCACCTGAAGAGGCTCGTCGAAGGCACCGGTTCCCGCCACCGCATCGGCTGCCGCATCGCCCTGGGCGAAGCCGATCAGAGCCTCGCCGGAGTCCACACGCAGCAGGTTGTCCACGGACCCGGCCGTCTCCTGCGCGACCATGCCGAGGTCCAGACCCGCAGAGAGCTCGTCGGCGAGATGGCTCCCGTAGTCGAAGTAGACGCCCGTGGAACCGCCCGCGGCGATCGCGTAATCGGTGTCTGTCCACTCGCTCGCGCGCGGGCTGCATGCCGCCAGCGCCCCGAGCAGCGCGACAGAGAGGATTCCCGCGACCAACCGTCGCAGCGCGGCCGTCATGGCGTCGTCCTGTCGGGCAACAGCAGCACGACCTCGAGCCCGCCACCGTCGGCCGCTACCACCGCCAGCTCCCCGCCGACCGTCGCCAGCAGGTCGCTCGCGATCGCGAGCCCGAGTCCGGAGCCCGGCGTATCCTCGCTCTCCGCACTGCGCCAGAACCGGTCCGTCGCCGCGGCCGCCTGCTCAGCAGTCAGCCCCGGCCCGTGATCGCGGACCGTGATCCGGCAGGTGTCTCCTTCGCGATGAGCGCCGATGCCGATCCACTCGCCATCCGGCGAGAACTTCACCGCGTTGTCGATCACGGCATCCAGCGCGCTCTCCACGATGGTCCGGTCGGTCACGCTCATCACCGAAGAATCTCCCGTCGCGCGCAGATCGATCCCCCGCTGCGCGGCGACATCGCGCCAGGCGTCGAGACGACGAGCAGACAGCGTCGCCAGGTCGACGGCGGAGATCGTGGAGTCCACGCGCCCGCCTCGCGCGAGGCCGAGCAGGGTCTCGAGGATCCGCGTCATCCGTCGCCCCTCTTCTCTCGTCTCCTCCACATCCTCACGCCACTCCTGCCCCAGGCCGGTCGCGAGGTGCTCGACGCGCAGGAGCAGCGCGTTGAGCGGATTGCGCAGCTCATGCGAGGCGTTCAGCGCGAACTCCTGCTGCCGCGTCATCACGCGTTCGATCTGGTCGGCCATTCCGTTGAAGACCCGCGCCATGCGGCGAAGCTCCGGCGGACCGGCATCCTCGGCGACACGCGCGTCCATCTCGCCCCGTTCGATCGCCACCATCGCCTCGTCGAGCCGCCGAACGGGAGACAGCACCCACCGGGCGAGCCGGAAGACCAGCAGCACACCCAGCGCGATCAGCACCAGCGCGATGGCCGAGATGACCGCCAGCTGCTGCGCGATCGCGGCGCGTGGGGCCTCCGCGTCTCCGGCGACCAGCACCGCGCCGATCACGTCGCCGTCATCGAAGACCGGCTCGGCGAGCGCCGTCTCCGTCATCGTCCAGGGGAAAGCGGCAGCCGGTTGCTCGGCCCGCCGACCGGAGAGTGCCAGTCTGACTCGTTGCGCGTCCTCTTCCGCGAGCACGGTCGAGCCCTGCTCCCCCGACGCCCAGGGAGCGCCGCCGAGATCGAACACCGTCACCTCGATCCCGTACACCTCCTGGAAGCGGATGACCTCGGCATCGATCACCGCCGGACTGCCGGAACGCAGCGCCTGACGAGCGCTCGTGACGAAGTAGCCGAGATCGCCGAGCTGCTGGGTGTAGAAGGACTGCTGCACACTGCGTGCCGCGCTCCATCCGGCGGCTCCGCCCAGCGCGACCAGGATCGCCACGAGCGGCACGAGGAAGACGATGACCAGACGCCGGCGCATGACTCAGGAACCCACGAGCCGATAGCCGACTCCGCGCACGGTCTCGATCACACCGCGGGACCCGGTCTTCTTCCTGATCGCACCGACGTGCACCTCGAGCGAGTGCCCGAAGCCCCGCCAATCCGTGTTCCACACCTCGCGGATGAGGCGCTCCTTCGGCACGGCCACGCCCGGATAACGGGCGAGCACCGCGATGATGTCGAACTCCTTTCGGGTGAGCTCGATCGGCGCACCGTCGACCCGCACCTGCCGCGCGACGAGGTCGAGCTCCAGCGTGCCCCCGAGGAGCAGCACCCGTGCGTCGGGCTCCGGGCGCATCGGGCGTGAGCGTCGGGTCACGGCTTCGATACGGGCCAGGAGCTCATGCACGTCGTACGGCTTCACCACGAAGTCGTCGGCACCCGCCCGCAGTCCCTTGATGCGCTCGGCGACCTGGTTGCGCGCAGTCACGATCATGATCGGGACCTCGGAGCGCCCGCGGATGCGGCGACACAGGTCGACGCCATCCATGTCCGGAAGTCCCAGGTCGAGGAGCACGACCTCGGTCTCGGCGCCGAGAAGACTCAGCGCGGTGGCCCCATCGGAGGCACGCACCGTCGCATAGCCCGATCGCGCGAGGAACGCTTCGAGCGCCGCGGCGACACGGTCGTCGTCTTCGACGATCAGAATCCTCATCGACCCCGGTACCCGCTTCCTTCGTCGGCCGGGCGTCAGCCGACAGACGTCGCCCTCTGCGCGAAGGCGCTCTCGTACAGGCACACGCTGGCAGCAGTCGCCAAGTTGAGCGACTCGGCCTTGCCGAAGATCGGCAACCGCAGCACCTGGTCGGCCAGGGCGAGAGCATCGTCTTCCAGACCACGCGCCTCGTTGCCGAAGAGCCATCCGGTCGGTTCGGCGAGCACCCCCTCCGCGCGGGCGTCCAGCAGGTCGTCGCCCTTCACATCGGCGGCGAGGATGCGAAGGCCCGCGGCGTGCGCCCGCTTCACGACATCGGCGAGGTCTCCCCCGACCGAGACCGGAAGGTGGAACAGTGAGCCGGTCGTGGCGCGAACGACCTTCGGGTTGTAGGGGTCGACCGTCCGCCCGGTCAGCACGACCGCATCCGCGCCTGCCGCATCCGCGGCCCGGATGATCGTGCCCAGGTTTCCAGGGTCGCGCACCTCTTCGCAGATCGCCACGAGACGGGGCGAAGCATCGAAGATGTTGCGAACCGAGGTCGGGGTCTGCTGGACGACCGCGACCAGGCCCTGGGGAGTGACCGTGTCAGCCATGGCGTTCAACACGTACTCGGTGACGTATTCGACGTCGATGTCGGCGTCTGCCGCCTTCGTGCGGATGTCAGGATGCTTATCCCACCCGGTCGGCGTCGCGAACAGTTCCACGATCGCCTCCGGACGGTACGTGAGCGCCTCACGCACCGACTGCGGACCTTCCAGAAGGAACAGGCCCGTCTCGGTTCGCGCACTGCGCTTGGTCAGCTTCGCGACGGCACGGACTCGGGGCGAACGGGGGTTCTCCAGCACGATCACAGTCTAGGGAACGCGCGGCACGTTCCCGCACCATCCGGATGGTGTGCGTGCACGACCGATGCGGTAGCGCGCCGTCCCCTGACGCTTTCGGAAACGCCACAGGGCGCCCTCCCGAAGGAGAGCGCCCTGTGTGAAGAGATGCTTACGCAGCCGACTTCGGAGCGTTGACGTCAGAGGGCAGAGCCTTCTTCGCCGTCTCGACCAGCGTCGTGAACGTGGCAGCGTCGTTGATCGCGAGATCGGCGAGCATACGACGGTCGACCGTGACACCCGCGAGGCCGAGGCCCTGGATGAAGCGGTTGTACGTGATGCCGTTCTGGCGAGCCGCAGCGTTGATGCGCTGGATCCAGAGGCGACGGAAGTCA
>JAQZBG010000209.1 GCA_029239165.1 Microbacterium sp.
GCGCAGCGCGAGCACCTCGGTGTCGTGGCGCCGGGGATCCGCCATCCGCTTCTCGACCAGCGGACCGCCGCCCAGCTGGACCAGACGTACGTGGCCGACGGCGCCCTGGCGCACGGTGTCAGTCCGCGGGCCCCGCGACCGAACCCCGGTCGAGGAAACGTGTCGGCATCACGATCGTGCGCACCGGAGCATCCGGAGTCTCGAGCCGCTCCAGGAGTGCCTGCAGCGCCGCGGCACCCAACGCGCCGGCATCCTGCAGCCGCGTCGAGACGCCGGGACTCACCATGCTCATCCAGGGCGCGTCATCGAAGCCGACGACGCTGACGTCGTCGGGGACGCGGAGGCCGAGCTCGGCCGCCGCCCGCCAGGTGCCCTCGGTGAGGACGTTGTTCGCGGCGAACACCGCGGTCGGTCGGTCTGCCCGGGAGAGGACCCGCAACGCCGCGGCCTTCGCCTCTTCGGCATCCCACCCGGCCTGGATGATGAGCGTCTCGTCGGCCGCGACCTTGCGCGCAGCCAACGCATCGAGGTACCCGCGCTGACGTTCATCGCCGGTGGTCCACTCGGTCTCGTCGATCAACAGGGCGATGCGCCGGTGCCCGGCGTCGAGCAGCCGGGTGGTCGTGTCGCGGGCGGCGGCGCGGTTGTCGACGACGATCGCATCCGTGTTCTCGGCATCGAACCGCCGGTCGACCTCGATCAGCGGAACGCCGATCCTGCCCAGGTAGGCGCTCAGGTCTGCGGACACGGGTGTCGCGATCACGCCGGAGACGCGGGAGCCGACGAGGATCTCCGCCGCCTCGAGCTCGTCCTCGCTGCGACCCCTCAGATCGACGAGCACCACGGTGCGGCCGTGCGTGCGCGCCTCTTCGCCGATGCCGGAGGCGAGTTCCGCATAGAAGACGTTGCGGAGGTCGGACACGAGCAACCCCACCGACTTGCTCGTGCGCTGTTTGAGGCTCCGAGCCGTCGTGTCGACGACGTAACCGATCTCCTTCGCGACCGCGCGCACGCGCTCGCGCACCTCCGGGGCGGCGTAGCCGTTCCCGGACAGCGCGCGGGAAGCCGTCGAGCGGGAGACCCCGGCAGCGGATGCGACCTCACGGATGGTGGGTCGCTCGAACGGCTGACGCGGGCGCTCGCTCATGCGGGCGATTCCGTGAGGCCGGCGGAGGTGAGTCCGGAGGTCACGTCCATCAACGCCTCCGCGTGCTGGCCGAGACGCAGATCGCCGATCGTGACGTCGAGGGCGAGGCGCTGCCGTCGCCCGGAGGTGGTCGGTGTCACGGTCAACTGCACGGCGGCCTCCTCATGGGGCCCCAGCTCGATCTCGATCTCGCCCGGGGACGAGCGCCAGCCTACTGGCAACACCACGGATACCCGTGCTGCGGCGCGTGCTGCCGAGGGATTGCGCAGCCGCACCGAGTAGTCCACCGGCCGGCCGACGGTCGCCGCGCTCCGATAGGGGAGAAGCCGTGCCGCCTGCCCGTCCGGACCGATCCCGACCTCGTCCAGAGGCAGCAGCCGCCGGTGCAGATCGTCGACCAGGCGGGCGGCATCGTCGAGATAGTCGAGGTAGTCATCGTCGACCCAGCGCGGCTCCCAGTGCCCGCTCGCCATGAGGCCGGGGGCGATCCGCCGGTACAGTGCGGCGCTCTGCACGTAGTCGCCCAGACGGAACAGGTTCCGGTACTGGTAGTTCATGATGTCGCGCCGACCGTCCCTGCCGCCGAGACCCTCCTGCTGATCGCCGGTGAAGACGACCGTGTTGCCGTCGATCTCCAGCGAGTAGGCGACGGCGTAGAGCGTGTGACCCGGCTGCGCGTGCGCCGTGAAGGTGTACTCGTTCCAGGTGAACGGCTCGTCGAGCGCCAGCACCCGGTCGGCGACGATCGGGTCGTACCACTGGCAGGGCAGATCCTCGAGCCAGGGATCGGCCATGGTCGGGGCGACGTTCTCGGGGATCCAGAGCGCGGTGCCTTCCACGTCGCGCAGCAGCGGCATCCCGGCGATGTGGTCGTCGTGATAGTGCGTGGGCAGCGCGACGGTGATCTTCGTGACGCCGTGGTTGCGGCGCAGCGCCGGCAGCGAGGCCAGCCACGGGCGTCGGCTCGCCCGTTCCTGACCGGGTACGAGGCCCGTGGTCATGTCGTAGCCGTAGTCGACGATGAGCGCCTCGCCGTTCTCGGACAGCACGACGTAGGAGCACGACATGGACGTGCGGTTGAGCAGCAGATGTTCGGAGAGGGCGACGTACGGGTCGTCGAGTCGCGCCATCAGGTCCCACGGGTACGAGCGCCGCGAATCCACATACTCCTGCATGGTGCGGGCGAGCAGGTCGAGCGCGCTCGCGGCATCGTCGATCACCGCGCCGTGCGAAGGCGCGAGCCGCGTGACGCCCTCGCGTGCCAGCATCTGCGCGCTGAGGACCGTCATCGCCGGACCCTCGTTCTGCGTGTACGACCACTGCGTCGCGGCGAGCGACCACACCTTGCCCGGCGCGTAGATCAGGTCGCCGGAGAATGCCAGGACCTCGCCGGCGCGATCGAGCAGGTAACTGACGGAGCCGATCGTGTGCCCCGGCGTCGGGATCACGCGCAGCCGCACCCCGGAAGCTTCGACGTGACGATACTCGGGCACGTTCGCATGCACCGGCACCGAGGCGAGCAGGGAGAACCGGTCCTGTCGCAGGTTGTAGTCGTTGTCGAGTGGCCGGCCCTCCCACATCTCCTCCACCCGATCGAACAGCTCGCGCTCGATGGGCGGCACATGGATGCGGGCGCCGTGCTCGACCGCGAGCGGGAGACCCTGTCCCTGATCGCGGTGATGATGCGTCATCAGGACATCGGAGATGCGGCGGATGCCGAGGCCGGCGAGCTCGTCGAGCACCAGCCCGGACCCGAAGTCGATCGTCACCGCATCGCGCTCCCCGACGGGCGCCTGCGGATCGACGAGGAGATACACGTGGCAGGTGTCGGCGATCCGCCACACGCCCGGAGCGATCTCCGTCGCGATACTCATCTCAGGTTTCCGTGATGGTCGTCGCAGGTCCGATGCTCTGCTCGACGCTCATTTCAGGCTCCCCCGGTACTCGTCCCAGACGCGGGCGATCTCGGCCAGATGCTCGACGTCGATCGGCTCGTCCGCCGCGCCGACCCGCTCGAGATAGTACAGCGCGGGCACCCCGAGCCCACCCTGCATCCTGGCGTAGTCGAGCCACTCGTCCCTGCTCGGCATCGGCCACTGATCCGTGTCGACCGGATGCTGCGGCAGCACGGCCGCGACGATCTCGTGCCGCGCCCGCAACTGCGCCGCGACCGACACGGGCCGACCGGCGGTGTCGTGCTCCAGCACGTCGTTGGTGCGGATCATCCCGGCGACGTCGCCGAAAGACGGATGGACGGTGTGCGTGATGATGAGGGCGTCCGGCTTGAGGCGGACCGCCGTGTCGTGAAGGTGCGCGACCAGGCGATGCAGCGCCGCGATACCCCACGGACCGTCGCTGTCCGGCGCCGACCGCATCATCGTGCCGCTGGGCGTGCGCTGCGTGAAGTCGACCTTGAAGCCGTCGGCATCCAGCCCCTCCGGCGACAGCAGGTGTTCGATGATGCGCTCCAGCCGGGCGCGATACGCCGGGCTGCCGGGGTCGACCGCGACCGGGCGCCCGGCGGCGTCCGTGATGCACTCCGCGGCGGGGAGCCCGGTGGGATCCCATGCCTTCCACCAGAGCAGGACCTTGCGTCCCTCGGCATGCTGGCGGGCGATCCATCCCCGCATGTCCGGCCAGGCGTCGGCGTCAGGTTCGGCCGTGCCGTACTGCGCCTGCCAGCGGTCGTCGATGACCACGGTGCCCGGGTCGAGCGAGGCGGCATCGAGCGTGTGCAGGAACTCGTCGTAGATCTCCTGACGGCACAGGTCCGGCGCCGGCGCTCCGCCGCGGGCGACCTGCGCACCCCAGCCGCAGAAGATCGGCTCGAGCCACCACGGGCGCGTGGCGATCGGCTCGGACGGAGCGAAGCCGTGGTGCACGAGGTCGTCGCGGTAGCGGTGCAGTGCGTCCGCGGGGGATGCGACCGGTCGCAGCACGACGGTGGGGGAGCGCCACCGCCCGTCGACCGCCGTATGACCTTCGTAGGTCAGACGCAGCAGGGCGCCGTCGTCGACCGGGTCGAAGCGCAGCACGGTGAATCCGAGACGGTCGACGGCATCTCGCAGCCACCCGCCCAGCCACGGTCCGGGTCCGGGCTCGAACGGGTCGGTCGCCGGGCTCCGGCCGAAGGCGAGAGCGAGGGGCGGCGGAGAGAAGATGCCGTTCAGGCGCCCCGGGTCGGCATCGCCGACGACGCCGAGCGAAGCGGCGGACCAGATGGGGCGGATGAACGCCACCGGCTCGGTCGGGCTCGGCACCGAGAGCGACTGCGCATCGAACCCCGACCGGAAAGTGCCGCTCGCCCCGGTGGGGAGGATGCCATCCCCGCCGAGCAGGGTCACGTCGGTGAGGTCGCCGCGCCCCTCGGCCTCGATCGCCAGCTCGATGCCCTCGGGCGTGCAGCGGATCTCGAGGATCCGCTCCCGCCAGGCGCTGGACTCGGTGCGGACCGTGACCACGATGGCCTCCGGCTCCTCGCGCACCTCCGGCTCGGAGAGGAGCATCGCCTCGTCGCGGGCCTGGAGCGTGTGAGCGCTCGAGAGTGCACTCAGCCGCATCCACCGCGCACCGTCGGCATCCGAGAACTCGAAGTACGGGGAGCGGATCAGTCCGTTCGGGCCGGTCTTCCAGGAGAGGGAGTAGTGGGCGCCGCGGATGGTGCGTCTATCGGCGTCGCTCGTCATCGAGGGAGCAGCAATCATGGCGAACAGTCTATGTGATAACGTTCCCACGTGCGCGCTCATGACACGGACCATGCCCTCGCCCGACTGCTTCCGCTGCCCCACCGGGTGGAGCGTGGAGACACCGACCGCCCGCGCGACGGGCTGCCGATCACCGAGACCCGCGACGCCGCGCTCCCGCCCGAGGGATACCGGCTCGAGGTCGGCGCCGGCGGCATCGCGATCGCCGCATCCGGCCCGCGGGGGCGCCGCCTCGCGATGGTCACGCTCGATCAGCTCACCGACACCGCAGGGCGCGTGCCCGACGTCCGCATCGAGGATGCGCCCACCCTCCCGCGCCGCGGCATCATCGAGGGCTTCTACGGCGAGCCCTGGTCGCACGAGGAGCGGATCGACGCGCTGCGTCTCGCCGGTGCGGTCAAGATGAACTCCTACGTCTACGCCCCCAAGGACGACCCGTACCACCGCGAGCGCTGGCGCGAACCGTATCCCGATGCAGACCTGGCCCGGCTGGTCGAACTCGCTCACGAAGGCGAGCGGCAGGGGGTCGACGTCGTCATCGCGCTGCATCCGGCCGGATCCATGGTCTTCGCGGACGACGCCGACCACGAACGGTTGGCCGCGAAGGCGGCGCAACTGCTCGACGCCGGCCTCCCCGACGTCGCGCTGCTGTTCGACGATGTGCCGCCCAC
>JAQZBG010000210.1 GCA_029239165.1 Microbacterium sp.
GTGCTGAACAGCTCGACCCAGTCAGAGGTGATGCCGGGCATGTAGTTGGCGCTGACGAAGCCGTCCAGTAGCTGTGGAGCAGCGTCCTTGAGCAGACCCGACAAGGTGACATAGTCGGCGCCGACCGACGTTGCGAACCACATCGGCGACCACCCCAGCTGTGCGGCGGTGCCGATGGCGAGGGCCGAGAACCCGGGGATCGTGCCGAGCATGACGATCTCGCAACCTGCGGTCTTCAGGGCCCCGATCTGCGCAGACACATCGGGATTGGACACCGCGTAGCGTTCGACCGCGACGAGCCCGTCATCCCCGAGCACGTGTTCCGCCCCCTCGATGAATTCCGTACCGAAGTCGTCGTCCTGACCGAACAGGCAGACCTTCTTGCCGGGGTGCTCGTCGGTGGCGAACTGCGCCAGCGCGGCGCCCTCGACGATGTAGCTGGCGTTGAAAGAGAACGTGTACGGGTACTTCTCGGGCTGGTTCCAGTCGGAGGCGCCGGATGCGACGAACAGATCGGGCACCTTGTTCTGGTTCAGGAATTCGAGCACGGAGAGGTGCGTCGGGGTCCCGAGTCCGTTGACGATGGCGAAGACGTTGTCCTCTTGAACGAGCTCCCGCACGACGGTCTGCGTGTTGGACGGGTTGTAGCCGTCGTCCTTGACGATGTACTCGATGGACCGCCCGTGAACTCCGCCGTCGTCGTTGAGGTACTCGAAGTACGCAGACGCGGCTGCCGAGATTCCGGCGTAGCCGGCTGCGGCGGGGCCGGTGAGCGGGGTGTGGGTGCCGATGGTCACGGTGTCTTCTGTGACACCGGGGACGTCGGCGCCCTCCGAGGGGGCGGCGGCGGGCGTGCTGCACGCCGCCAGCGTGGCGAGCAGCGCAGCAGCGCCGGCTGCGGCTGTGATGCGGTAGACGGGTGATCGATGTTTCATAGTCATTTCTTTCTCTCTTGGTGTGCGGACGGGACATTCGGGGTGGCGAGTTCAAGCACCGGCTCGGGGGCATCCGACGACCCAGCCGCGGCGGTGGAATCCGGCTGGCGGCGCGCTGGTTCGGCCGCCCGACCATCACGTCGGGGTCCCCGGCGGAAGCGGATGCCGGCAAGACCGCGCGGGGCTGTTGCCATCACGACGATGAGGAGCAGTCCGAAGAGCAGGACCGGCAGATTTCCGGAGAGCCGCTGGGCGAGTTCCGCGGGCAGTGCTTCAGTCATCAGGGTGACCGTCCATGGCAGCAGGACGATGAGCGCGGATCCGATCGCGGCACCGCCGATGCTGCCGAGTCCGCCGATCACGGCGGCGACGACGGGCTGACCGCTTGCGTGATGAAGCACGCCACTGCCCCACCGGCGCCGGCGGTGACCGAAGACGCGACGAAAGCGATCACCTTGATGCGACCGGTGCGGATGCCCGAGAGCCGAGCGGCGGTCTCATCGTCCCGCGTGGCCCGCATGTGCAGCCCGATGCCGCTATGGCTCAAGGATGCGAGTGCGGTCACGACCACCCCGGCGACGAGGATCGCGACCCATGCTTGCCACTGTTCCGTCGCGATGAGCGTCGCGAGCATCGGCGGCACGCTGTCGTACGCGATCTGAAGGCCGGCGTCCCCGTTGAACGCCCCGGAGAAGAACGTCGTCACTGGTGCGATCGCGATGGTGATCGCCAGCGTCAGACCTGCCAGGTAGGGCCCACGCAGCCGAGCGGCCGCCATTCCCAGCAGCAGCCCGAGAAGGCCGGAGGCGACGATGCCGCCGACCATCGCGAGGAGGAATCGGGCCAGGCCGTCGACTCCCGCGTCGGTGAGCGCGTTCGCAGTCAGTGCGTAGCCGTATCCGCCGACGGCCATCATCGCAGCCTGTCCCAGTGACAGCTGTCCGCTGCTGCCGACAAGTACCGTGAGGCCGGCGACGGCGCAGAAAGTGGCAGCGATGGTCGCGAACTGAAAGTTCCGGTACGGGTCGAGCAGGAACGTCATCCCCAGCGCGAGGACGGTGAGCGCAGCACCCCAGAGGATGATGCGACGGGATGTCGGCCTGGCGGTGATCGTGGAGGATCGCGGTCGACGGATCATGCGCTGCGCACCTCTCGCATCGAGAAGATCCCGCCGGGCCGCACCAACAGCACACCCAGCAGGAGGACGAGCAAGCCGATCGGCGCCAGTGTCGCGGAGATGTAGCCGCTGACGAGCGTGATCACGACGCCGACTGTCAGTCCGGCGGCAAGCGCGCCCACCGGGGAGTCGAGGCCGCCGATCACGGCGACGGCGAATCCGTACACGAGCAGCATGTCCGTCGCGTGGGGGTTCAAGCCCAGTTCGGTCGGCACCAGCAGGAAGGCTGCGAGCGATGCAACTGCCGAGGACAGCATCCAGCCGATGGTCACCATGCGCGGTACCCGCACTCCTAACAGTCGCGACACCTCGGGCGCGAATGCGGAAGCCCGCAGCTGCAGTCCGATGGACGTGAACCGGAACAGCAGGGCGAGTGCGACCATCGTGACGGCGGCGATCGTGAGGACGAAGATGTCGTAGGGAGAGAGAAGTGGCGTGTCGCCGATCATCAGAGGGCTGTCGTCGAACGGTGCCTGCATCGGCCGATACTGGGGCCCGAAGATGATGCCGAGCAGCGACTGGAACACCATCACGATCCCGATCGCGACGATGATCCCGGCGAGGTGATCGTGAGCGGGGACGAGTCTCATCACCCCGCGTTCTACCGCGACTCCGATCAGTGCACCGGCGACCAGCGCGGAGATGAGTCCGGCCCAGTACGATCCCGACGCGGCGGTCACGGTGAACGCGACGTATGCGGCGACCAGAGCCTGCGCTCCCTGAGCGAAGTTGATGATGCGCGCTGCTCGCCAGATGAGCACGAGCGAGAGCGCGAAGAGTGCGAAGACGGCGCCTCGGGAAAGCCCGGTGGCGAGAAGGAAGGTCAGCTGGTCCATCAGAATCCGAGGTAGGCGTGTCGAAGGGTGGAATCGCGGAGGAGTTCCTGCGATGGCGCGTCGGCCACGACCCGGCCGAGGTCGAGGAGCACTCCGCGATCGGCGATCGAGAGCGCGCTGGTCACGTTCTGCTCCGCGAGAAGGACGGTGAGGCCGCGATCCGCGGCGATCTCTCGCAAGGCTCCGAAGATCTTGGCGATCGTGAGGGGGGCGAGTCCGAGGGACGGCTCGTCCAACGCGAGCACCAGAGGTTCGGTGATCAGGGCGCGGCCGAGCGCCAGCATCTGGCGTTCGCCGCCGGAGAGCTGGTGACCGGCGCTGCTGCGCCGGCGCGCGAGCGGCTCGAACAGCGCGTAGATGGCCTCGATCGCCCTCTCCCGCGCCGATCCTCGGTGCCGCCACAAGGAACCCAGCCGGAGATTCTCCTCGACGGTGAGCTCGGCCACGACGCTCTGCCCCTCCGGCACGAGGGCCACTCCCCGTCGGGCACGTTCCTCGGTGGTCAGGTCCGTGAGGTTCGTGCCGTCCAGGCGGATGCTGCCGGAGCTCGCCGGCATCAGACCGGCGAGGGTGCGCAGCAGAGTGGTCTTTCCCGCCCCATTGGCCCCGAGCAGCGCGACGATCTCACCAGGCTGCAGGGCGAAGCTGACGTCATGCAGCACCGGTGTGCCCCCGTATCCGGCGCTCAGTGCCTCGATCGACAGCGCACCGGCGACGGTTCGCGCTTCCGCTGGCCCGCCACTCATGCGACGGCCTTCATGCCGAGGTAGGCCTCCTCGACCCGCGGGTCGACGCGGATCTGGTCCGGCGTGCCACGGGCGATGCACCGGCCGAAGTCCAGCACGACGATCTGGTCGGCCGCGTTCATCACGAAGTCGACATGGTGCTCCACCAGCAGGATCGAGCATCCTCCCGCAGCGACCTCCTGAATGATGCCTGCAAGATCGGCGATGTCGTCGGCGCCGAGTCCGCCGGCGGGTTCGTCCAGGAGGAGGAGGCGCGGGTCCGTCACCAACGCGCGTGCCAGTGCGACACGCTTACGATCCGGATAGGAGAGCGCGGACACCGGGACGTCCGCCATGGCGGTCAGATCGAGCGACACGAGCTGCGCTGCCACCCGGATGTCGGCGGCTCGGACGGTCGCGATCGGCGCCAGCACGTTCTCCCGGACGGTCAGCCCGGCGAACAGACCCAGCCCCTGCAACGTTCTTGCCAGGCCGCGGCCGGTCAGTTCAGCGGTTCGCCTCGGCGTCGCGAGGCCGTCGATGGCAATGCGTCCCTGTCGACCGACCAGCCCGCACACGGCGTTGAACACTGTTGTCTTGCCCGCGCCGTTCGGCCCGATCAGTGCCACCACTTCGCCGGGATGGACGTCGAAGGAGACGTCGTCCACTGCGGTCAGGCCGCCGAATCGGACGGTCAACCCGCTCACCGCCAGCCGGGGCTGCGCTCCCTGCCCGCCATCACGGGGCCGGTCCCGTGACCGTCGTTCGCCAAGTATCTTCATCGATCCTGCCTTTGCTTGTTGGTGGGCGCCGGACGCCGCACGAGGTCCGTACGCAGAGAGGCACGACGGAAGGTGGTCATGCCCTCTCCGCTGTCGACCCGGATCCGCCCGCGGCATGAAAGGAAGCGCCTCCCGTGGTCACGGAGCGCTGTCCCCAGTGCCCTTCCCTCGCGTCTCGCCTCTTTGCGCTGCAACGAGTGTGGCCTGCGTCACCACGAAGCGGGATGTGTGAACGAGCCATTCCGGCGACGGAAGGTGTGCATTCAACACACTCGCGCGCCAGAATGGCGGCGTGACTCCGACGCAATCGACCATCGCGGCAACACTCACCGACATCGCCCGAGACATCTCAACGCTTCGCGACCCCGAGTTGCTCTTGTCTTCCATCGTGCGGCGAGCGCGGTTGCTGCTCGGCACGGACATCGCATATCTCAGCCTCAACGACTCCGAACGCGCCGAGACATTCATCCGGACGACAGACGGGGTACGCACCGAGTCCTACGCCGCGATCCGAATGCCGTTGGGCACGGGTGTGCTGGGCCTGGCGGCGGGCGGAGTGATCGCCGAGACACCCGACTACCTCCCCGACGAGGGCAAGACGCACTTGCCCGACATCGACCACGTCGTCGTCGAAGAGGGAGTCCGTGCGATCCTCGGTGCGCCGCTTCGCATCGCCGGCAAAGTGGTCGGTGCGCTCATGACCGCGAACCGGACACCCGGCGCTTTCACATCGACACAGCGCGAGCACCTGGAGCGGATCGCGAGCCTCGCCGCAGCGGCGGTCGAACTCGTCGGCGCGAAAGAGAACGAGAGAATGGCCCAGCTGGTCGCCCGACAGGCGACCGACGAGCTCAACGAGGCCTTGGCCGCCGAACGTGTGCGCAGCGAGCTGGAGGTCCGGCTGGCCGGCGAGCTCGCCGAGCATCGCGGCCTCGACGAACTCCTCGCCGTCGCTGGAACCTTGACGGGGACGCAGCTGCGCGTCGTCGATTCCACGGGGAGTGAGCTTGCCCGCTCATCGCACAGCGACGACGATGAGGCCGCTGCGGGGATAGTCGGACACGACGGCGAGCATGAAGAGCGGGCCCCGCTCATCGGCGACGCCGGACCCGGCTTCATCATCGTCACTCGAGCAACACCGCCCGAGATACCCGATGTGGTCGCGGCGACCGTCGCGCGCTATGCGAGCATCGCCCTGCTCTACGACAGGACGATCGATGATGTGCGCCACTTTCACGAGAACGAACTCGTGAGCGCTCTCGTCTCCCCGCTCGATCCGGAGCGTCCCACGCTCTCCTCGACGATGGTGCAGCGCGCACTGGGCGCGGACCGCGAAACCAGTTTCGCCGTCCTGGTGCCCTCTGCACCGGACGACTCGAGCCGACGTCGGCTTCTCGGGCGAGTCCGCCAACTCACCAGAAGCGGACATACCATCGTGGCGGGGTACCTTGGTCGCGTCGTGATCGTGGCGAGGAGCCCAGAAGAGGTCCTCAGATCCAGGCTCACCCCGCTCGTCCAGGACCTCCCGTGCTTCGGTGGCATCGCCAGCTCACCGGAACTGGCGAAGGCGCCGGGCGCCTACGCGGAGGCGGCCGCAATCGCCTCAGCCATGCGGGCTATGGGCGTCCCGGGCGCCATCGCGGGCGCGGCGGAGGCGGGAGTCGCAGGACTGCTGCTGAGGGACGGGGATCCGGCAACAGCCCGCCGCTTCCTCACGGCGCACCTTGGCCCGCTTCTCGACGAACCACGAGGACAGGTTCTGCTGGGGACCGCGCTTGCGTACCTCGACGCTCATGGATCGATCAACGAAACGGCCGAGCTCCTGCGCATCCACCCGAACACCGTCCGACAGCGGATCGAACGGATCGACACCGAGCTCAACCCGACATGGCGGCGTGGACCACACCGCCTGGACACTCATGTGGCGCTGCGCCTTTGGCGGCTCAACAGCGCAGCCACTGGTCAAACCGACAGGTGACGTGAACGTCCGCGTCGGCGGGTTCGGCAGACGAGTTAGACCGACCGGCCGGCGGCGGGGCCTGGCATCGCGGACCCGAGATGGTCAACGTCGACTCCAACATCGTGCGCCAGCATCCCGAGTGGTGGCCGTCAGCGACGGCTGCGTCTAAAGCAAGCCTCAGCCTGCGCGTCGCGCCTGTGTTCATGCAGGATGGATGCCATGACCAGCACCTTCATGCTGTTTGTTCATGCATCGTCGGATGGTTGGGCTGACCTCGACGACGAGACGATGA
>JAQZBG010000211.1 GCA_029239165.1 Microbacterium sp.
ACGTCGACCTTCCTTTCGTACGCAGAGCGGGGCATCCGATGTCGCCCGCAGTCAGAGTAGCAGAAACCTCCACGCGGAAGTTATGCGCTTCGACGATCGCACGATCGGCGGCCGAATCCGGATGTCGAACTCATCGGCATCCGGATTCCGCGCTCCAGCACCACTCGCCGTGACTCCGGCTGTCAGCCCTCCCGGGACGCGGCGTCGCTCCCCGACGAGTCGGCGGGGTCCTTCGTCTCGGTCTTCAGGATGCGCACCGACTGGCCGACGCCCTTGGCGAGCGCCGGAAGCCGCGCTGCCCCGAAGATCAGCAGGATGACGACGAGCAGCAGGATCAGGTGCATTCCGCTGATGTTCGCGAGCATGCTCACAGCCTCATCAGATGTGGTCGCCGACGAGGGCGAGGTTCTGGATGGCGGCCAGGCCGTACTGGGCGCTGGCGTTGGTGCTGAACGGCGCCTCGTCGACCGGATTGAGCACGGCGGGCCCGTCGATGCGCGTCGCCGTGAACGCGAGGCTCTCGGGGTAGCCGGCGTGACCGGTGCGGAACTCCCGCCACGCCCGCTGGGCGAGCGCGGTGTCACCGAGCTGGTGCGCCGCGTACGCCGTCGCGCGCGAATACGCCTGACGCAGGTTCTGGCTCCCCCACGAAGCGCCCGTGGCCTCCCGCTGTTCCGCGGACGTGCCGTTGTAGAGGCGGCAGAACGTCACCCACTGCTCGGTCACCTCCGGGTCGTCCATCAGCGGGATCAGCTCGGTCATGAGCTCGACCAGGCCGAAGACCGAACCGAGCGAGCCCACCGAGACGCTCTGCTCGCTCGGTCCGCTGAACGTGCCGTCCGCCAGGTTGTAACGGATGCTGCCACCCTGAGCCCATCCGTTCGGAAGGGCAGCGATCGTCTTCGCCCCGTTGATCAGCTTCGTCTGCGCGATGGGGTCGCCGTTGCGCTCCCATTCCGCAAGCCATGCCAGCGCGAGAGCGCCCCAATCGGTGGTGGTGCCCACCGCGAGCGCGTCGGGCTGCGGGTCGTACACGTCCGTGCGGATCTTCCGGATCGGGTCGAGCACCATGAAGGTCTTGTCGGCGTCGACCAGGTCGCGCATCAGATCGCCCACGCGCTCGTCCGCGGTGAGGAAGTAGTAGAAGCGGCGGTATCCGGCATTGCTGATGCGCTGCTGCTTCGCGCTGTCGCCCCAGTGCATGATGCCGTGCCGCGTACCCAGGTCGCGGTACTTGCCCAGGTGGTACACGTCGACTTCGCCGGTGTGCCGCGTCATCGCCTCGGCGAAGCGGAACGCCGTCGCGTCCCCCGTGCGCAGGTAGTGGTACCACAGCCACATGTCGGTGCTGAGCTCGGAGTTGTCCCACGCGTAGCCGCCGATGTCATACCGCCAGACATGCCGGTCGCGGTCGTACTCGTGGATGACGTCGCCGTAATCCCAGAAGCCGTACCAGGAACGCTGGTCGACCTGCTGGACGTAGTGCTGGTGCATGAAGGCGAGCTTGTCCTCGACGGCCACCTTCGCGAGGTTCGACCGGTCCACCGGCGCCCACGCGCCGAACACGCCCGCGGAGTGATTGTGCTCGGGCGAGCTCACCAGCAGAGGGGGCGTCGCAGTGGCGTCGGCGAGCGCGCTGAAGTCTGCCGCCGTCGGAGTGGCGCCCAGGGCCCAGAAACTCAGTTCGGTGGTGCGGGCCGTCCCGTACGGCGATCCGAAGCCCGGCTCGTAGTCCTCGTACGTGATCTCGAGCGCGTCGAGCTGCTCGGGGAACGTGTCCTGGCCCAAGCCGTCGTGGTAGAACCGCAGGTCCATCGCGTCCGCCTTCGGCGACCACATCCACGTCGTCACGGTCGCGACATCGGTGCCTGCGCCGGAGATCTCCAGCTCGGTGGGGTGCAGCTGCCAGAAGTTGCGCATGCCGAACGCCAGGCCGCCGGCGGGGCTGCCGACGTATGCCAGCCCGCGCGCCCGCCTGCCGGAGTCGACGCGGATCCACGAGTGTCCTGCCGAGGTGCGCTTGCGGATCTCGAACCCCTGCGCATTCAGCTGGCTCAGGCTGTAGTCGCCCCATGCCGGGATCCACTGCAGTCGGCTCGTGACCCGCTGGTCCCACGTTGCGGGGTCCGGCGTCCACGTGCCCGCGATCTGCGCGTTGCGCGCCGCTGCTCCCGGGTCGCGGCGGAGACCGGTGATGCCTCGGACCGCCTCGCCCAGCACGCCGGCGCCATCGCCGGCGAACCGGATGTGCCGGTCGTGCAGCTGCGCCGACAGCCGCACCGAGAAGCTGAAGCCGAGCCCGGTGATGAAGTCGGCGTTCTCGTCGCCGTCGAAGACGAAGCTGTGCACCACCCGGACCCCGTCCGACCCTGCGTACAGATAGAACCGGACGTCGAACGGCAGCCAGCTGCGGCTCCCCTTCCGATGACTCCCGGTGACGCGCACCACCGCGCGCACCGGTCCCGTCTGCTCGACTGTCACCTCCGCGACCTCGCTCTTGAACCATTCGCGGGCGATCTTCTCGGCGCCATCGGTGTCCGGGTGGTCCTGGCGCGACGCGACGAGCCGGCCGTCCTGGGCGATGACGGTGTCGCCACGACGGATCGCCGAGATGAGGTTCGGCCCGTTCTTCGGGAACTCGACGCGAACGACACCCGTGTCCACGATCACCCGTCCCGGGTTGTCGTCGACCGAGATCGCGGACGGCGGTGCGGCGGGTGCGCCCGGCCGCAGCGAGTAACCGGCGGCGCGACCGGATCCCCCGCTCATCGCGTGCGCCGTCCACTTCACCGACCCGTCCGGCCACCATCCGGTCGGCCAGCTCTGCACGGGAACGGACTCGCCGGTGTCGGAGACCAGGGCGAAGGCCTGATCCGGACTGAGCGCGCCGCGCGGCCACGGCACACCCCACGTCGCACCCGCCACCAGCTGGGCCGGCGTCCCACCCTCGAGCCAGCGAATCGGCACCGGGCCGTGCCCGGTCAGGGCCTGCGCGACCGGCTGACCGAACGCGCCGCGCACGACGGGTGCGGCGCCGGCGGCGGAGGGGGACCCCGACGCGAACGCCGCGGCGACTCCTGCGGCGACCGTCGACTGCAGCAGTGTTCGACGACTGATGTCCATGGCGATGACTCCTCGATGAATCCGCGGAGCCGTCGCTGGCTCCGACCGACACCGAAACTAGGCGTGCGCGTCGGCCGTGCTGATCAATCGGACAAAATCGGTCATCCCAGCGCGGCGAGGGTCTGCGCAGTGACTTCCTCGCCTCGGGCGAATGCGGCATCCGCATCGCCGCGGGCAGCGACGGCTTCGTCGTCTCCGATCACGACGGGAAGTCCGCCGTGGGCGCGGTAGAGGGCGAGCTCCCGCCGGACGCAGCGGGCGATGGCGATGCCGCGGGGCGCCACGACGAAGATCACGCGCGGCCGTTGCCCCCGCAGCATCCTCACAAGGTCCGCGCCCCGCTCGCTGTCGAGGCGGGCGGCGGTCACGGAGACGGCGTAGCAGTGGAGGTCCGCCTGCGCGTGCACACCTGCCGCGATCTGCATGGCGACGGGATCCCGCAGCGAGTCGACCACGACCATCACCGCGTTGGACGGGCGACCCGCTGTGGCCTGCGCGCGGAGGTCGACGACGTACCCGAGTCGCGCTGCTGCGGCGCGGACGCGCGACTCGTTCTCGGGCAGGACCCGCCGCGTCGAGCCGTTGAGCACCCGCGAGGCGGTCGACTGCGACACCCCGGCCCAGCGGGCGACGTCCTCGAGCGTCACTTCGGCCGCCGGCCGCGACAGCCGATCGTCAGTGGGATCGAGCGACGACCGCACGGGCAGCCAGGACGAGCATTCCGGGCACGAGGACGACGAGCGGCGCGAACATCCAGACGACGACCCCCGTGAGCGCGAGGGCGAGCAGCAGCAGCGCCGAGCCGGCGGGGTCGCGCGCCGATTCGCCGGCCGCATCGCGGATGAGTGCGCTCCACGAGGAGGACGGCAGCCAGCGCGCCGACGCCCGCAGGAGGACGACCGCAGCCCCCGCACCGAGAAGGCCGGATGCCCAGCGGAACGCCTCGCCTCCCGGCATCGCCGGGATCATCGGGCTGGTGAGCGTCACCGAGATGGCCGCGAAGCCCGCCGCGGCGATGAGACCCCAGAGCCAGCCACGGCGGAGTGCACGGAGGAAGTCGCGACCGAGCTCCGCCAGCGAGTCCGTCTCCCCCGCGATGTGGCGCCGGAAGTGCGCCGCACCGGCCGCCAGGGCAGGCAGGGCGGTGACGGCGGGAATCGCCAGCACCGCGACCGCGAGAGAGACCACGATCGTCTCGGAGAAGAGGGCGAGGCCGCGGCCCGACATCGCCCGGGCGATGCGCTGCGCCCCGGTCGGCGCCGTCCGCCTGCGGCCGTCGGGCGGGACGGTCCTGGTGGAGGTCATCGGATCAGCCCTTCAGGCCCTGCGTGGCGACCCCGTCGACGAGGTACCGCTGGAAGATGAGGAAGAACAGGAAGACCGGGATCAGGGCCAGCACCGCCATCGCCATCTGCCCGCCGTAGTCGGCCGACGAGCTCTGATCGACGAACAGCCGCAGCGCGATCGGCAGTGTGTAGAGATCCGGATCCTTGAGGTACAGCAGCGGACCGAAGAAGTCGTTCCACGTCCAGATGAACGTGAAGATCGCGCTCGTCACCAGCGCCGGCTTCAGCAGCGGCAGCATGATCGACCAGAAGGTGCGGTAGTGGCCGGCACCGTCGATGCGGGCAGCCTCGTCGAGCTCGCGGGGGAGTCCCCTCATGAACTGCACCATGAGGAAGACGAAGAACGCCTCCGTCGCGAGGAACTTCCCGAGCAGGAGCGGTGTGAACGTGTTCACCATGCCGAACGCGTTGAACATGATGTACTGCGGGATGATCACGACGTGGAACGGCAGGAGCAGCGTTCCGATCATGATGCCGAAGTACGCGGTGCGACCCGGGAAGTCGATCCGCGCGAAGGCGTACGCCGCGAGCGCGGACGACAGGACGACCCCGATCACCGACAGCACCGCGAGGATCGTCGAGTTCTGGAAGAAGGTCCAGAACGAGACGCCGCCGATCCCGCTGAGCGCCGTCTCGTAGTTCGCCGTCGTGAGCTCGCGCGGGAGGAGCTCGGCGTTGCCGACGATCTGCGAGGAGGGCTTGAAGGTCGACAGCAGCATCCACGCCACGGGGTACAGGATGACGACGAGGATCGCCAGCACGACGACATGGAACACCAGCTCCTTGAGCGTCCACCGGCGGCGGTCTCGGGAGCGGCGTCGGCCGCGATCGGCGGTCACGAGCAGCTGCGTTGCGCTCATCGTCCTTCATCTCCTGCGTAGTGGACCCAGAATCTGGAGCTGCGGAAGAAGACGACCGTGATGAAGGCGATCACGAGCACCAGGATCCAGGCCATGGCCGATGCGTATCCCATCTGGAAGTCGCGGAATCCGCGGAAGTACAGATACAGGGTGCCGAGATGATGAAGGCGGAGGCGAACACCTGGAACGCGTTGATCGTCTCGAGCAGCAGGTTGAAGAAGATGACGGGCGAGAGCATCGGGATGGTGATCGCGCGGAACTTCCGGATCGGCCCGGCGCCGTCGACGGATGCCGCCTCGTACAGCTCCTGGGGCACCTGCTTGAGTCCGGCGAGGAAGATCACCATCGGTGCGCCGAACTGCCACACCGCCAGCAGGATGAGCATCGGCATCGTCTTGTCCGGATCGCCGACCCAGCCGCCGGCCGGGAAGCCGAAGAACTGCTGGATGCTGTCGACCGGCCCGTCGTCGATGAACATGGCCTTCCAGACGGACCAGCGAGGGAAGGTAGAACGCGGACCGGTAGAACCCGCTGCCCCGGAACGCCGCATTGAGGATGAGGGCGACCCCGAGCGCCGCCGCAAGCTTCAGCGGCGTGCCGACGAGCACGTAGACCGCCGTGACCTTCCAGGCCTGCAGGTAGTCGGGGTCGCTCCACAGCCGCACGAAGTTGTCGAAGCCGACCCACTGAGGCGGGCTGAACAGGTTGTAGTCGGTGAAGGCGAGGTACAGCGACGCCACCATGGGACCTGCCGTCAGCAGGAGGAACCCGATGAGCCA
>JAQZBG010000212.1 GCA_029239165.1 Microbacterium sp.
TGCTGACGTCGGTGCTCGCCGCCGAAGCCCGCCACGTCGACGCGGCCCAGTTCCAGAAGGCGAAGGAGATCCTCGAGTCGCGAGGCGCGACCGTGGACTTGAACCAGGAAGAGGCGAGGAGATGAACGACGATCCGAAGGCGGTCGCCCAGACGTTCTACGACATCATCAACGACGGGTCCCTCGAGCGGCTCGACCAGATCTGCGCTCCGGACCTCCGGGGCCATGCCGGGGCCGGCGCGGACCTGACCGAGCTCAAGCAATCGATCGGCAGCCTGCTTGAAGCCTTTCCGGGCATGAAGGCCAACCCACGGCACATCATCGGAGAAGGCGACCTCGTGAGCACGTGGGTGACCTACCAGGGCGTGCACAGCGGCGAATACGCGGGTGTCGCGGGCTCTGGGCGCCACGTGCGGTTCTTGGCCTGGGACCTTCTCAAGTTCCGGGACGGGCGCATCGCCGAGATCACGCAGGCCTGCGATCTGTTCACCCTGATGAATCAGATCGGCGCGCTGCCAACCTCGGCGCCGGCTTAACCACACACCGGCTCCTCTGTACGGACGCTGAAGTCCATCAGGCGCTTGCCGCAACCTCTGAGAGAGAGGTGAATCGTCTCGGGGAGTCCGTTCCCGAGCCGTCGCTGAAAGGAAAGGGATCATGCCTAAGACATCGAAGAGCAGCGCTTCAGAAACCGTTGAGGTGGAGGGCTATGAGGGCCACCTGGAGAACCTCGAAGGCGGCTACACGGTGGCCTTCGAGAAGTACACCGCAGACGCCGACCTCGCGGAATTCTTCAAGGGCTTGCCGGACGACCAATGCCAGTCAGCCCATTGGGGATACGTACTGACCGGCAAGGTGACGTTCAAGAGCGCTGCCGGTGAGGAGACGTTCGAGGCCGGTGACGCCTACTACGTCTCCCCGAGTCATACTCCGGTGCTGTACGCCGGCACCGAGGTCGTCGAGTTCAGCCCCACCGAGCAACTCGAGCAGACGCTCGCCGTGGTCACGAAGAACATGGAAGGCGCCGGCTGAGGCGGACCCTGCTGTGTCGGCGGGCAAGCGAGGTGTGAAACCACGGTGCACAAATGAGGGCACGGATGGGCCGAACTCGCGCGCACACGGGATGCCGAGGTGCAACCTTCGTTGGTGGTGCACTCGACGGACTCCCGGCGCTGACGCCGCACGGCACGGCGGCCGGCGCAGCCTGGTACCTCCCCACGCGCCTCGACGACGAGCCGCTCGCCGCTCTCGTCGAACAGCTTGCCGCCGAAGCGGGAGTGACGCTCTCCGGTCCCGCGTCGTCCGGATGGGTAGAGGTCGTGCGGCGTGGCGGACGGGAGTTCATCATCAACCACGGCTTCGAGACGGTCCGGCTCGAGCGCGAGGGGGTCGACGAGCTGACCGGTCAACCCGTGCGTGGTCTGGAGCTGGCGCCGCACGGGGTCGTCGTCGTGCGATGAAGGATGCGCCGGCGTCACATTCCGTCCCCAACACGTGGACAGATCGGGGCCGCGGCGCCGAGCGGGCCGGTGCCCTTCGCGCGGTGCGAGACTGAGAGGATGAGCGAGGATGCACCGACCGGGTTCGTCGGCGTCTACCACGCCGACGGCGGGCCGATCGGGGAGCTGCGATACCTCATCGGTCACATGCTCGGCACGACTCATTGCGGCCTGTGCGATGTGACTCACTCGTGGCGGCGCAAGCCGGAGTGGGATGCGATGGTCGCTCGCCTCGGCATCCCCTTCGAACTCGTGCATCTGAATGAGATGGATGCCGCGACCGCCGAGGCGGTGCGGCTCTCGGGCTCGCCCGTGGTGTTGGTCCGCACCAAGACCGGGCTTCGGTCCGTGCTGGATGCGGACGATCTGGACCGCCTCGACGGGTCGGTGAGTTCCTTCGAGCGCCTGTTGTGCATGAAGGTGCCAGCGCTCCGTCCGAAGTCCGCATAGCGGGCTCGCCGTCGCGTCGAACCGCCTATGCGGCCCCCGACGTGAGTGAACCTCGTTCCGAGGCAAGATCTCCGGCGCGATCGGGGTCGGCGCAGTCAGCGCATCATCAACCGGGGCCGTTCGGATGGGTGAGATCAAAGCCGCGGGCAACCTTGGCGGGCACAACCATGCGCCACGCATCGACGACCAGTTCGCGAGCCTCCGCCGGTTCCAATGCGGCAAGCTCTGCGTGCACCCAGTTGAAACGCATGTCGGATGCCGCCGGCATCTGGAACTTGCGCGGATCACCCCCGACGAGGGCCGCCCGCTCTTCCTTCGGGAATGCGAAGCCCATCACTCTCTCATCGCGGGAGAACGCCGCGTAGACGAGTTGGCCGACACGGAACTTCAGCATCCCGCGCACGTACACCTGATAGGAGCGCTCCAGCTCGGCTCCCAGCGCGAGAACATCCTGGATCACAGCCACGCTCAGACCTCCACGCAGACGACCGCCCGATTCGCGAAGCACCACCGGAGTTGTAGGGAGACACTCTAGCGAGTCGGCGTACGCGGGGATGGGGCGCATTCCCAGCCGACTTGCAGCTCATGCGGTATAACTTGCAGTCACTGCAAATGTCAGAAGGGCTCACATGATCACCACGTTGACGGATGCCGGACTGGGAGGCCCGCCTCCACTCCTTCGCGCTGCGGGACTGTCTCGGACGTACGGTCGTGGCGATGCCGCGTTCCACGCTCTTCGCGGTGTCGACCTCGACATTCGTCAAGGCGAGTCCGTGGCCATCGTCGGCAGATCCGGCTCAGGAAAGTCCACCCTGATGCATCTCCTCGCCCTGCTCGACCGGCCCAGCGCAGGCAGGGTGCTCGTCGACGGTGTGGATGCCGCGACTCTGGGCACCCGCGAGATCAACAGGCTCCGGAACGCCGCCTTCGGATTCGTCTTCCAGCAGTTCTTCCTGACCCCCGGCCAGTCCGTGTTCGAGAACGTCAGTCTTCCGCTGGTGATCGGCGGCGTGTCTCCCCGCGAGCGCCGTCGACGGACGATGGACGCGCTCGACTCCCTGGGCATCGCCGACAAGGCGTCCAACAGGGCCGTGGACCTCTCCGGCGGTCAGAAGCAACGCGTGGTGATCGCGCGGGCACTTGTCGGGCAGCCGTCCGTGATCTTCGCCGACGAGCCGACGGGAAACCTCGATTCAGCGACCGGTTCGCAAGTCGAGGACATCCTCTTCGGGCTGCAGCGTGAGCGCGACATCACTCTTGTCGTGGTCACGCACGATCACGAGCTCGCCGCTCGTTGCGAACGCGCAGTCACCATCGCCGACGGCGAGATCGTGGCCGACGCCGACGACGCACCGGTCTCGATCGCGGAGGTGTCTCGATGAAGACCTCCGACGTGATTCGCAGCGCGACCCGCAACGCCTTCCGCAGCAAGCTGCGCACGACCCTCACGGTACTGAGCCTCTTCGTCGGGGCCTTCACCTTGACCCTCACCACAGCCCTCGGCGCGGGAGTGAACGACTACGTCGAGCGCCAGGTCTCGACCCTCAGCACCGGCGACATCCTCCTGGTGAGCCCGGCGGTGTCGTCCGACACCACGGAAGGTCCGAACGAGTTCGATCCGGACGGCCGCCAGCAGGCGAGCGCGGCGAATCCCCTCGCCGGCGGCACCCTGCTCAACCAGGACGACATCGACGCGATCGGAGCGATCGACGGCGTGCGACAGGTCGAGACGGTGAGCCAGATCCAGATCGACTGGGTTGCGGCATCCGAAGATTCCGACGCCCGATTCGAGATCGACATCAACCCGACCTCGTCGATCGGCCGCAGTGACCTGGTGGCGGGAGCACAGCTCGACCAGGAATCGGCGCAACCGCAGATCGTGCTGCCTGAGGACTATGTGAAGACGCTCGGGTTCGCCGACCCGGACGAGGCGATCGGCGAAACGGTCGTCCTCGGTTACTCCGACGCCGAGCGCGAAGACGCGGAGGTCGAGGCGACCGTGGTCGGCATCGCCCGCACCAGCCTCTTCGCCGCAGGCGCAGGCACCAACGCCTCGCTGGTGGCGAAGGTGGCAGACGCGCAAGCCGTTCCGGGACAGCCCCGGGCGTGGCCGCTGGCGGTCGCGTACCTCGATGGTTCGGGGGACGGCGGCACAGTGACGGATGCGGACATCTCGGAGGTGAAGGCCGAACTCGCGGACGCGGACCTCGCGGGGCAGACCGTCGAGGATCAGCTGGGCATCGTGCAGACCGTCATCAACGGCATCATCGGAGTGCTCAGCGCCTTCGCGATCATCGCCCTCATCGCCGCGTCCTTCGGCATCGTCAACACCTTGCTGATGAGCGTGCAGGAGCGCACGCGCGAGATCGGGCTCATGAAGGCCATGGGCATGTCCAACGGCCGGGTCTTCGGGTTGTTCAGCCTGGAAGCGGTCGTGATCGGCCTCCTCGGCTCGGCGCTCGGAGCATTCGCCGCGATCGCGGTCGGCTCCGCTCTCGCGGGAGGCCTCTCGCAAACGGTGCTGGCAGATCTGCCCGGCCTGCAGATCCTGCTGTTCGAACCCACCGGCGTGATCACGGTCATCGTCATCATCGTGCTGATCGCGTTCGTGTCAGGTGTGCTCCCCGCACGCCGCGCCGCGCGCCAGGACCCGATCGAGTCGCTACGGTACGAGTGACCTAGGAGCGCAGATGATGTCCACCCCCGTCAGCCCTCGTCGTCGGGACGCGGTCGCCAAGGCCACGGCGATCGAGATCGCGGCGGTCGACCTCGTGCTCGAGCACGGATACGACGCGGTCACGGTGGACATGATCTGCGCTCGCGCCGGGGTCAGTCAGCGCACGTTCTTCAACCACTTCAAGACGAAGGACACCGCGCTGATCGGCCCCGGCGCGCCGCAGGTCGACGAACGCGCCGCCCGCACATTCATCGTGTCGACCGGCCCGCTGCTGCAGGAGGCGACGGCGCTGATCCGGATCGACGCCGGCGCCATGGCAGCGGATGCGACACTCCTCGCTCGCCGCATCCGGGCCGTGGGCACCAACCCGGTCCTCATGGCGCGGCAGATGGAGCGCCTTGCCGCGATCGAGCACGACCTGCGAGAGATCATCGAGCTGAGACTGCGCACCCAGTATCCCGACGAGCCGACCGACCGGCTCTCCGAGCAAGCCGAGATCATCACGCACATCCTGGCCGGCGTGATGCGCTACATCGGGCAATCCTGGGCGCGCGAAGTCGAGCAAGGCGGCGCGCCGACGATCGATCCGGCGACCATCAGCGCGACCTTGGGTGAGGCTCTCCGCAAGCTGCAGTGACCGATGCCCTCGACCGCGAGTGCTCCGTAGCATCCGTCCCCAGCACGTGAACAGATCGGGTCCGCGGGGTCCGGACCATGTTGTGGTCGTCGGAAGAGACAGTCCGCAGACTCGGATCAGGTGTCGCGGATGCTCGGTGCGTCGTCTTCCCGGTGATCATCGTCTCCGCCTGCGGGGTAGGCGCCCAGTTCCGGGC
>JAQZBG010000213.1 GCA_029239165.1 Microbacterium sp.
CCGTGGTGTCGGCGGTGACAGGCCACCAGGGCGCTGAATCGTTTCAACGATACGACATCTTTACGAGCCTCGCAACCGGAAAGCGCTTCCCCTCGAATCGTACGTGATCGGGCGTCGTGGTGTCGATAGCGTGGTGCCCGACCCGATGCGCAGGAGCACACATGGAGCAGCACGAGCGGGCGCTGGCCGCCTATGTGGATTCGGTGCGCGACCAGCCCGGCGCGCTCGGTGTCGTGCTGGTGGGCTCCGTGGCGCAGCGCAGGGAGCGTGGGGACTCCGACGTCGACGTGTACTTCGTGGTCGACGACGACCGCTTCGCCGCCGAGACCGCGCGCGGCCGGTTCGCCTGGATCGAGCGGAAGGATGCCGACTACCCAGGCTCGTACATCGACATCAAGCTCGTCGGCCCCTCGTACCTCGCGACGGCCGTCGAGAACGCGGACGACCCGACCCGGGCGTCGTTCCTCGGCGCACGCGTCGCCTGGAGTGCGCTGCCCGGACTCGACGAGACGATCGCCCGCATCGTGGAACTGCCCGACGACGCCTGGGACGAGCGGGTGGCGTCTTTCGTCGCGCAGGCCCGCCTGTACGGCGGCTACTTCCTGCGTCAGGCCGTGGAGCGTGGCGACGAATTCCTCCGCCGCCACGCCGGGCTTCACCTCGCCCTGGCTGCCGCTCGCGCGGCGTTGGCCGTGAACCACGTCATGCTTCCCGGACCCAAGTACATCTCGAAGCTGGTGCGCACCGTGTCGACGCCCGACGGGTTCGTCGAGGCCTGGAGCCGGGTCGTGGAAGACCCCGGCGCCGACTCCGGCAGCGAGCTGCTGCGCGTGCTCGAGGAGTGGCTGGGCGATCGCCTCACCGCCGACGAGACGCTGTCGACGTTCATCCGCGACAACGAGCTGGCCTGGCTCCGCGGGACCGTCCCCGCGGAGTTCTGGTGATCGCACCACGCCTCACCCCTTGACCGCTCCGCTGGTCATGCCGGCGACGATCTGGCGGTTGAAGAAGATGTACAGGATCAGCGGCGGGATCGTGATGAGCAGGATGTCCATGAACAGCAGGTTCCACTGGCTCAGGTTCTGACTCGAGAAGTTGTACAGCGTGAGCTGGACGGTGGCATTCGCTTCACCGGGCAGGAAGTAGAGCGGGTTCGTGAAGTCGTTGAAGACGGCGACCGCCTGAACGACGATGACCGTGACGACGACGGGTTTCAGCAGCGGAAGCACGACCTGGAAGAACAGTCGGGTCGGCCCGGCGCCGTCGATGATCGCCGCTTCGTCCAGCTCGCGGGGAATAGTGGCCACGAAGGCGCGGAACAGCAGGATGCAGAACGAGAGCCCGAATGTGACCTCGATCAGGATCATTCCCGGCATCGTCTTGAAGAGCCCGATCCCCTGAAGCACCCAGATCGTCGGGACGACTGCGGGCGGCACGATGAGGCCGGCGAGCACGAAGAAGTTGATCAGGTGGTTCCAGCGGGACTTGCGCCTCTGCAGGACGTACCCGACCATGGCGGCGAACACGACCATCAGCGTCACGCTGGCCACGGTGAGGATCGTGCTGTTGATGAACGCGCGGACGAGTATGTAGTCGCGCGTCTGCAACACGGTGACGAGATTCTCCCAGAGCATCCACCCCTGCTGAGGAAGCGAGAACTCCAGGAGAGCGGCCTCCTGCGGGTTCTTGGCCGCGGTCAGGAAGATGAACGCGAAGGGCACGATGAACACGATGATCGACAGCAGTATCGCGACGATGCCGAGGAGATACTTCCTCAGGAAGCGCTTGACCGTCATGGGTCGACGGTCCGATCGCGGTGCCCGGCCCTTCTTGCCCTCGGCGGTTGTGAGCGTGCGTGTGAGCGTCATGATTCGACCTGCCGACGGGTGAGGAGGTATTGGATCGGCAGGATGATCGCCGTGACAACCAGGAACAGGATGACGTTCCCTGCGGTCGAGAGACCGTAGAAGCCCGCTTGATACTGCTTGTAGATCACCGAGGCGACGACGTCGCTCGAGAACCCTGGTCCACCACGGGTCATAGCCCAGATGAGCTCGAAGTACCGGAGGCCCCCGATGAGTGAGAGCAGGATGACGGTGGCTGTGGCGGGTTGGACGAGCGGCAGCGTGATGTGCCGGAAGTTCTTCCACGATCCGGCGCCGTCGACCCTCGCCGCCTCGTAGTACTCCTGGGGGATCGCGACGATACCGGCGATGTAGATGAGAGTGGCGATCCCGACCCCCTTCCACACATCGACGAGGGCGACGGAGTAGAGCGCGAGTGCGGGATCGGTGAGCCAGTTCGGGCCGTCGATGCCGAAGACCGCGAGCGACTTGTTGATGAGTCCGTCGAACGGGTCCATCAAGACCTTGAACGTGACGCCGATGCCGATCGTGGAGACGAGCACCGGGAAGAAGATCGTCGACCGCAGGTAACCGCGGCCGAGGATCGCCCCGGTCAGGAGCACCGCGAGAGCCAGGCCGAGCACGACCTTCAGCGCCGAGGTGAGGAACCCGTAGATGAAGGTGTTGATGAGGCTCTGGAACATCATCGGCTCTGTGAAGAACGTCACGAAGTTGTCGAGCCCGATGAAGGTGGAGTCGAACAGCGTCCACCGGGTGAGCGAGAAGTAGAACGAGGCGAAGGTCGGAACTGCGAACAGCAGCACGTAGAGAACGCTCGACGGTATGTAGAACCAGAGCGGATACGGGCTCTTCATACGTCCGCGCTTAGCTGCGGGGACCTGCACGGGGGCGCTCGGAGGCGCTGCAAGTGTCGTCATCTCATCTCCATTGATGTGCGTAGGGGGTCGCGTCGCGAGCGACGCGACCCCCGCCGATTGCTCGGTGCGTCAGGGCCGGCGGATCACCAGCCCTCGAGGCCCAGCTGCTGAGCCTGCTTGACGACGTCGTCGTCGTACAAAGCTGCGCCGTCGGCGGCCGAACGGATGCCGGATCCCACCTCGACGGTGATGTTCTCGAGGTTCGGTCCCTTGATGGGGGAGAGGAACTCGAGTGCCGGATTGGTGTTGCCCTCGTCGAAGTAGGGCTGCATGTCCTTCAGCAGACCCGGGACGTCGTCCGGCAGCTCGCAGGCGGTCGTCGCGAACGGGCCGCTGGGAACCATGACCGTCGTCTGGACCTCGCAGCCGCCCTCGGAGTTGAGGAACGCGACGAATGTCTTGGCGGCCTCGAGCTTGTCGCCCTCGGTCGTCTTGGGAATGTAGACGGCGTTGGGCAGCCAGACGGTCAGCTTCGTGTCCTCGGCGTTCTGGGCCGGGAGCGGGAACACGCCGATGTTCTCCAGCTCGTCGGGGAAGTTCTGCTGGAACGTCGAGACGATGCCGGTGAGGATCGGGTAGTGCGCGCCCTCGCCGGTCGCGACCATGCGTGCCCCGTCGTCGTAGAGCGCTGAGGCGAAGTCCTCGTTCCACCAGCCGGCTTCGAATCCGGCCTGCTGGTTCGAGAAGCCTGCGAGAGCCGGCTCGTCGACGTACTTGCGGTTGCCCGCGGTGTACTCGTCGGCCCAATCCGGGTCCTCCGCCAGGACGTTGCCGAAGTCGCCGAGCACGAAGAGCTGGCTCGTCCAGGTGTCGCCGTACGTCTGGATGACGGGTGTGATGCCGGCCTCCTTGATGGCCTCGTTGTTCGAGGCGAACTCATCCCACGAGGTGGGAACCTCGAGCCCGAGGTCGGCGTAGACCTGCTTGTTGTAGACCACCGCGCCGGCCTGCGTCGCCCCGAAGGGTGCACCATAGAGGCCGTTGTCCGTGGAGACGACCGGCTTCATCGTGTCGATGAGTTCGCCGGCCCACGCTTCGTCGTCCAGCGGGACCAGGTTCTGGTCCGGGTTCATCGCCTGGAACAGCGAACCGGAGTTGTAGTAGAAGACGTCTTCCATCTCGCCGGTGGCGAGCTTGGTCTTGATGAGGTTGTCGCCCTCGGTGCCTGCGGGCTGGGTCTCGAGGCGCACGGTGATGTCCTCGTTCTCGGCCTCGAACGCCTCGATGAGCGCTTCGGCGACCTCGACGTTCGTGCCCGTGTTCTGCGTCAGGAACGAGATCTCGACCGTGCCGTCTTCCGATCCGCCCCCAGCGCTGCAGGCGGCCAGCGGCACGGCGAGTGCCACGATGCCCGCACCTGCGAGGAGCACTCTCCTGGTCGGGGAGCTCTTCATCTTTACCTCCTTGTAAAGCCGAGCGGATGGTCCGCCCACGCTGCCGGATTCCTTGGTGCTGCGTCGATGGCTTCCTCGCCAGGGGCATTGAAACCATTCAACCCTCGTACCGTACGACCCCTCCGCGGCGGAGGTCAACCACCGCGTGCGAAACAGGCGATCACGATCGTGTAACGGTCTACACTTCTGTTGACAGATGATCCTGAATCGTTTCACGATGGTCGAGCGGATCGGCGACGTGGCCGATCACCGAAAGGACACAGCCATGACGGCCCTTCCCTCTCTCGTCGTAGCCGACGCCGCGACCCGAGTCGTCGCACTGCGGTCCCAGCACGGACACGGACTGCTCGGCGTGCCGCGCGCGGGACTCCGCCTGGGCTGGCGTGCTGAGAGCGACGACCCCGGCGCCCGCGTCGTCGGTTACCAGATCGCAGCAGGCCCCGAGGGTGCCGAGCCCACACCGTCGGAGCCCGTGGCCGACCCTCGCACGGTGAGCGTCGAGATCCCCGGATCCCTCGCTCCCCGCGAGCGCCGCGCCTTCGTCGTGCGCGTCGCGACCACGACCGGCTGGACCGACTGGAGCGAGCCGCTCGTGGTCGAGGCCGGCGTCGACGGGCCGGAGCTGGCGGCATCCGTCATCGGCGCCGAGACGCCCGCCGACGGGCCTGTCCCGCTGCTGCGGACGGAGTTCGCCCTCGATCGCACTCCGGCGTCCGCGCGCCTGCGCCTGAGCGGCCTCGGCCTCGTGGACGCGTGGATCAACGGCGAACGCGCGAGCGACGCGCTGCTGACGCCCGGCTGGACCTCGTACCAGGAGCGCATCCTCGTCGACACGCTCGACGTCACCGCCTTGCTGCGCGAAGGGCCGAACGTCATCGTGCTCGCCGTCGCCGACGGCTGGTACCGGGGCAGCTTCGGCTTCGCGCGTCGCCAGGCCATCTACGGCGGCCGCACCGGAGCCCTCGCGCAGCTCGAGGCCGACGGTGAGGTCGTCGCGAAGACGGATGCCTCGTGGCAGGCCGGCTTCGGCCCCCTCCTCAGCGCGAGCATCTACGACGGCACCGTGACCGACCTGCGGCGGGACGACCCGGCGGTGCACGAGCCGGGGTTCGCCGCCGAGGGCTGGGTGGCGGCGTCCGTCGTCGCGGTCGACCCGGCACGGTTCGAGCCGCGGTCCGCACCGCCCGTGCGGGTCGTCGCCGAGCTGCCCATGCGTGCGTCCGCGCACGACGGACGCATGCGCCTCGACGGCGGGCAGAACGTGTCGGGCTGG
>JAQZBG010000214.1 GCA_029239165.1 Microbacterium sp.
ACGATGACCATGGCCACGACCTGCCAGAGCGCGGGCCCCGCCGTCGGCGGCCAGATCAGGTCGATCACGACCGAGGTCACGAGCTGCCCCAGCACGGATCCCAGTCCCATCAGGAGCACCCCGGTGTGCGCGACGATGAACGCCCCGAGCAGAATGTAGACCGCTCCGAGGAACCCGCCCAGGTACAGCCACGGCTCGATCGGAAGTGCGGCCGGCATTCCGCGGAAAGCGATGCTGGTTGCCGCCGCGAGCAGCAGAACGACCGTACCGGTGATGAAACTCATCAGTGTCGCGGCGAGGGGCGACTGGACGCGCTGCGAAAGGCGACCGTTCGTGGCCGCCTGCCAGGCGATCCCGACTCCGGCGGCGAACGGGAGCAGCAGCATCCACAGCGGGGCGGTGGCGAGCACGTCGCCCGACAAAGAGATGGCCACCGCGGCGAGCGCGAGCACGCCGCCGGCGACCCGGCCGGGTGTGACCGCCACCACACCCGCGGGGCCGAACCCGATCCGATCGAGGACGAGTCCGTGCAGGGTCTGTCCCGCGACGACGCCGACGCTGAACAGCGAGACGCCGAGGACCCCGGCCGTCACCCCTTGGGTGGACACCGTGAGGGCTCCGCACGCGCCGCCCAGCAGCATCCAGAACGGGATCGTGTGCTGTCGGATGCCCTTCCGGAGGCGCCCCACCCCACGACGCGCGGAGGGGATGCAGCAGATCACTGTCACCAGCGCCAGCAGACCCACCGAGAACGACAGGAGGCCCGCCACGATGCCGTCATCGACGCGCACCCCGAGAACACCGTTGATCCGGGCCTGAACGGCGGTCATGACCCCGATCGCGACAGCCCCGCCGAGTGCGAGAGGTGCGGGGAGTCGGCGGGAGTCTGGCACCAGTCGACCCTACCCGAGCCCCGCTGCGACGTGGCGTGACGGATGTCGGCGGCCGCGGCTACGCTGGCGGCATGTGCGCGAGCTACGGTCTGGATCCCCGGTTCACCGATGCGGAAGTCCTCGCCGCCGCCGACGACGCGGTACTCGAGGGCCTGCGCGTCTGGGCGGAGGAGAACGCGGGTGAGACCATCCGTCCGACAGGGAAGAACCTCCGCAACCTCAACCCTCTGATCGTGCAGCCCGATGCTGCTCCGACCCTGGAGCCGGCGTGGTGGGGCTTCCTCGTGAACGGGGAGCCCGCGAAGTTCCCTTCGATCAACACCCGGTCCGAACGCCTGCAGGAGCGCCCGGGCGGAGCGAAGTCACGGGCGATCGTCCCCGCGACGAGCTGGTACGAGATGCAGAAACCCTCGCGGCAGTGGAACGAGTTCATCATCGACGACGGCACGCTCTTCGGCATGGCGGCGGTCACGCAGCGGGGCCGTACCGCCGACGGCGAGTGGTACACGTGCTATTCGATCGTGATGCGCCCCGCCCCCGACCACCTCGTCGACCTCCACGACCGCATGCCACTTCTCGTCCCTGCCTCGTTGAGCCACGACTGGCTGACGGCCCCGCCGTCGAGGGAGATCATCGACGAGGCGATCCTTGCGTCGGATGAGATGGCGGCGCGGGTCCAAGCTCGTCCCCGTTCCTGAACCGGATCCATCAGCCGCGGGGAGGACATCCGCGGGGGAAGACGGTACCTGAGGAGGACGCGCGGCAACGGGACGCTCCGTAGCGTTGTCCTCATGATCACAGCAGAAGGCCTCACGAAGAGATTCGGAGACAAGACGGCCGTCGATGACGTGTCGTTCACCGTCCAGCCTGGCAGCGTCACCGGCTTCCTCGGCCCGAACGGAGCCGGCAAGTCGACCACGATGCGCATGATCGTCGGCCTCGACCGACCGACATCCGGCCGAGCCGCGGTCGCCGGGCGCGAGTACCGCAAGCTGCGGGCGCCGCTCACCGAGGTCGGGGTCCTGCTCGACGCGAAGGCGGTGCACACCGGACGGACCGCCCGCAATCACCTTCGCGCGATGGCCGCGACCCACGGGATTCCCTCCTCCCGCGTCGACGAGGTCATCGACCTCGCGGGCATCGGGTCCGTGGCTCGCAAGCGGGCCGGGAAGTTCTCACTCGGAATGGGCCAACGCCTCGGCATCGCCTCGGCGCTGCTCGGAGATCCGCACACCCTGATCCTCGACGAGCCCGTCAACGGTCTCGACCCCGAGGGCGTCCGCTGGGTGCGTCAGTTCGTCCGACACGCGGCATCCGAAGGACGCACAGTACTCCTGTCGAGCCACCTGATGAGCGAGATGGCGCAGACCGCCGACCATGTCATCGTCATGGGTCGTGGCCGGGTGCTGGCAGACGCTCCGCTGGCCGACCTCGTGCGCTCCTGGACGCAGAACACGGTGCGCGTGCGCACTCCGCGGCCCACCGATCTTGCCGCAGCCGTCGGTGGCCCGAACGTGGAGATCGTGAGCTCGGCCCCGGACCTCCTCGACATCGTGGGGCTCCCCGCCGCCCGTATCGGCGACCTCGCTGCAGACCGCGGCATCCCGCTGCACGAACTGACCCCGACGACCGGATCGCTCGAAGACGCCTACCTCGCCCTCACCGGCGACTCCGTCGAGTACCGCACCAAGGAGATCTCATGACCACGACACAGGCACCCGCGCCCGCGCGGCCGCGCGTCGACACCGGTCGCCGGCTGACCTTCGTCCGCGCCCTGCGTGGCGAATGGATCAAGCTCGCCACCCTGCGCTCGACGTGGTGGTCCATCGGGATCGCCGCAGCCCTCACCATCGGGATCGCCGTGCTGATCGCACAGGCGATCGACATGCCGGGGTTCGAACCGATCCAAGCCGTCGTCATGCCGATCCAGTTCACGATGCTGCTCGCCGGCATCATCGGAGCGATCTCCGTGACGGGCGAGTACTCGACCGGCATGATCCGCTCGACGCTCACGGCCAACCCGATCCGGGGATCGGTGCTGGCGGCGAAATCGACCGTGCTCGCGCTCTTCATGTTCCTGTCGTCGCTGGTGATCTTCATGCTCGCCGCCGTCGCCGTCTCTCTCATCGTGGCGTCGCGTGATCAGAGCATCGATTGGTCGGATCCATCCGCATCGTTCCTGCCCATCATCGTCTCCTCGGTCGCCATGGCGGTGTTCGCTCTGATCGGCGTCTCGTTCGGCTTCATCCTGCGTTCAGGGGCGGGAGCCATCGCGGCGACCGTCGGCGTCCTGTTCGTGCTGCCGATCGTGGCGAACTTCTTCTCCTTCGCGGGCGAGGCATGGGCCTGGGTCATCGAGGCGTCCGCCTACCTGCCCGTGGCTGCTGCGCAGAGCGCGATCCTGCCGGGCGACGGTGCGGCACTCGATGCTCCGGTCGCGTTTCTGACGCTGGCCTGCTGGGTCGCCGGCGGAGCCCTCGTCGCGTGGGGCGTGCTGCGCACCCGCGACGCGTAAAGTCGGCCCTGTGAGCAGAACGCGAAGCCGCAGCGACTCGGTCCGAGAGGACGAGGAGCTGCGGCTTCCGCGTGCGCCGGGGCTCTTCCGACGGTTCTGGGCCCGGCATCCGCTGTTCGCCGACATCCTGTTGACGCTGCTCTGCCTCTTCCTCTCGCTCGCTCCGGTCGGCCGGTACGTCGACGAGGCCGTGCCGGAAGCCACCTACATAGCGATCAACATCGCCACGCTGACCATGGTCGTCGTCGCGTGCAGCACGCTCCTGTGGCGACGCCGGGCACCGCTCGCTCCGTTCGTCGCGGCGGTGATCCTGGGCACCGTCGGCCTGTTCACCGGGCTGTCCAGCGGCATCATCCTGTTGCTCATCGCCTGTTACGGGCTCGCCGTCTACCGCTCGTCGCGCGCGGCGTGGACCTGTTACGGAATCGGTGCGGTGTGGTTCCTCCTGCTCAGCGGAATCCTGATGCTCACCGGTGCGGTCGTGATGCAGAACGGACTCGACACGGCCCTCAGCTACATCGTGCTCGGCCTGATCGGCACGCTCATCGGAGTCAACGTCGGCGGTCGTAAGCGCTACCTCTCCGCCGTCATCGATCGCTCTCGACAGTTGCTCGTCGAACGCGACCAGCAGGCACAGCTCGCCGCCGCCTCCGAGCGTGCCCGCATCGCTCGGGAGATGCACGACATCGTCTCGCACTCGCTGACGGTGATCGTCGCACTGTCGGAGGGCGCGGCGGCGACGCCGGACAGTGAGCAGGCGCGTAGGGCCGCAGCACACACGGCCGACACCGCTCGCGCCGCCCTGACGGAGATGCGGTCCATGCTCGGTGTCCTGCGGGATGACGATGCCTCCCCGCTGCCATTGGCGCCGATGCAGCCTGCGCCGCCGCGCGACACGGTCGAGGCGGCGCAGCGCGCAGGGTATCCCGCGACGCTCACGGTCGCAGGGCATGCCGAGGTCTCCCCCGCTGTCGCACACGCGATCGGACGGATCGTACAGGAGGGCGTGACGAATGCCATGCGTCATGCTCCGACAGCGTCGACGATCAGCGTGCGGCTGGAGTACGCGCCGGACGCCGTGGTGATCGAGATCGTCAACGACGGCGTGTCCGGCGCTGTCGGTACCGAAGGCTTCGGCTTACGCGGACTCGCCGAGCGCGCCGCCCACGTCCGAGGGCGGGTGACGTCCGCGCCGTCCGGCGGGGGACGATGGGTCCTGCACGCTGCGCTCCCCACGCAGGCGACCGCAGCCGCCACGCCGAACGGATCGATGGAGGACGACGGATGACAGAAGCGATCAGGGTGCTCCTGGTGGACGACCAGGAGTTGATCCGCGTCGGCTTCCGCATGGTGCTCGAAGCGGAGAACGACATCGTCGTCGTCGGCGAGGCCGGCGACGGTCGTGCGGCGATCACGCAGAGCGCTGCGCTCGCACCCGATCTGGTGCTCATGGACATCCGGATGCCGGAGCTGGACGGCATCGCCGCCACCGAGACCATCGTGCGACACCGCCCGCAGACGAAGGTGCTCGTGCTGACCACCTTCGATCTCGACGAGTACGCCTTCGGCGCGATCCGCGCGGGTGCGAGCGGATTCCTCCTCAAAGACGCCCAGCGCCACGAGATGATCTCCGCCGTGCGCGCCGTACACCGCGGCGACGCTGCGCTCTCTCCGCGGATCACCCGGATGCTGCTGGAGCACGTGACCCCGCAACTCGGATCTTCGCGTTCTATTCCCGAGGCCGAGGAGAGCGCGGCCCTCGAATCACTCACCGAGCGCGAACGCGACGTCTTCCTCGCCATCGGGCGCGGCCTGACCAACGCGGAGATCGCTCGAACGCTCTACGTCGGCGAGTCCACGGTGAAGACCCATGTCGGTCGCATCCTGGCGAAGCTCAGCGCCCGCGACCGTATCCATGCAGTGATCCTCGCGCACCGGCTCGGGCTCGTCGGCGACTAGGTCGGCTCCTCACGCTGTCGCGGGGGTCCATTCGGAGGCGCGATCGAGCACTCGAA
>JAQZBG010000215.1 GCA_029239165.1 Microbacterium sp.
CACGTGGTGCGCAGACCTGGGGTCGGCGGGACTCGGTGCCATAAGGTAACAGTTATGACCTCACGCATTCTCGTGGTCGACGATGACACAGCGCTCGCCGAGATGATCGGCATCGTGCTGCGCACCGAGGGCTTCGAGCCGGTGTTCTGCGCGGACGGTGCGCGTGCCGTCGACGAGTGGCGCTCGCAGCGGCCCGATCTCGTGCTGCTCGACCTCATGCTGCCCGGCATGGACGGGATCGAGATCTGCACCCGCATACGTGCGGAATCGGGCGTCCCGATCATCATGCTCACGGCGCGCAGCGACACCGCCGACGTCGTTCGCGGACTCGAGGTGGGCGCGGACGACTACATGGTCAAGCCTTTCAATCCGAAGGAGCTGGTCGCGCGGATCCGGACCCGTCTGCGTCCGACACCGCAGACCACCAGCGAGCAGCTGCGTGTGGGAGACCTGACCGTCGATGTCGACGCGCACGAAGTACGACGCGGTACGGCACCGATCGCGCTCACACCGTTGGAGTTCCAGTTGCTGGTCGCGCTCGCCTCGAAGCCCCAGCAGGTGTTCTCCCGGGAGATGCTCCTCGAGCAGGTGTGGGGGTACCACTACAAGGCCGACACCCGCCTGGTCAACGTGCACGTGCAGCGGCTGCGCGCGAAGGTCGAGCTCGACCCGGACAATCCCAAGATCGTGATGACGGTGCGTGGCGTCGGCTACCGTGCCGGGAGTGTCGGCTAGGAGCACGATGGCCGCGACGACAGCGACCACGACGACGGTCGCTGTTCTGCGCGACTGGCGAGGCTGGCCGACGATGCTCGGCACCCTGTGGCGGCGCTCGCTGCGGTTCCGCACCCTCTCGATCACGCTGCTCGCGACCTCGCTGGCGATCTTCATCACCTGCGTGACGATGGCTCTCGTGATCCAGAACGACCTCTTCATCTCGCGGAAGACCGTCGCTCTCGAAGACGCCCGGCGTGCGGTGGACCAGGCCCAGCGCATTCTCGATGTCGCCGAGGTGGGAGACGATCCCGCGGCGCTCTCGAGCCTCTGGGATGGCATCAGGGACACGCTGGCCAGGACGTCGAGCACCGACCAGCTCGCCGGCTACAAGATCGACACCGGTGCCGATACCGCCCGGCTGAACGGTTTCGAGGCGGGGTTGAACGAGAGCCTGCTGAGTCCGGAGCTGCGCGCGCGTGTGGTCAAGTTGGACGACCGTCAGCAATGGCAGTCGGTCGCGCTCCCGGTGGAGGACGGTCCGGCGGTTCCCGGAATCGTCGTGGGACAGCAGCTTCAGGTCCCGAAGGCCGGACCGTTCGAGATCTACTTCGCCTACGACCTCGGCGACGCCGATCAGACGCTCGTGTTCGTGCAACGCACGCTGTGGATCGCCGGGATCGGGCTCGTGGCGATCGTCGCGGCGATCTCCTGGATCGTGCTCCGGGCGGTGTCTTCCCCTATCGTGCAGGCCGCCGAGACGAGCGCAAGACTCGCTGCGGGTGATCTGGGGGTGCGCATCGACGTGCACGGTGAGGACGAGCTCGCCGTCCTCGGCCGATCCTTCAACGCGATGGCCGACAGCATCGAGGCGCAGATCAAGGAACTGGGCGAGCTGTCGATGGTGCAGCAGCGATTCGTGTCCGATGTCTCGCATGAGCTTCGCACCCCACTCACGACCATCCGGCTCGCCGCCGACATGCTCAATGACCAGCGCGGCGAGTTCGATCCCACCACGGCGCGCACCGCCGAACTGCTGCACGCACAGGTGCAACGGTTCGAGACGCTGCTGTCCGACCTTCTGGAGATCAGCAGGTATGACGCGGGGTCGGTGCAGCTCGAACTGGAGGCGACGAGCCTCGCGCATCTGGCGGAGGACATCATCGACCAGATGCGACCGCTCGCCGACGGGCATGGTACGGAGTTGAGACTCGTCGCCCCGGGCGGCTACTCGCCTGTGGACATGGATCCTCGGCGTGTACGGCGGGTGCTGCGCAACCTGATCGGCAATGCCATCGAGCATGGCGAGGGGCGCCCGGTCGTCATCACGATCGACAGCAACCAGCAGGCCGTGGCGGCGGGCGTGCGCGACTTCGGGCTGGGCATGGAGCCGGAGGACGCGGAACGTGTGTTCGACAGGTTCTGGCGGGCTGACCCCTCGCGTCAGCGGACCATCGGCGGTACGGGCCTCGGCCTTTCCATCGCGCTCGGCGATGCCACCTTGCACGGAGGTACGCTCGCCGTCTGGTCGGAGCTGGGCGTCGGTACGAATTTCGTCCTCACCATCCCACGTCACGACGGAGTGCTGGACGGTCCGAGCCCGATCCCGGTCGAACCGCAGGAGCCCCTCGCAGAACTCGGGGATGCGACGCAGCCGATCTCCCTGACCGAGTCTCCTCCCGGACTCTTCGATGAGAGCGAGCGATCATGAACCGGACGAGGTGGACGCGGACGCTGCGCGGTGGCGCGCTGGTCATCGTGGCGCTCCTGCTTTCCGCCTGCGCGGGACTTCCGACGAGCGGCGGAGTGTCGGTGGGGCTCGAACTCGGCGAGTCCACCCAAGATGTGGACTTCCTTCCTGTGGCCTCCGGCCCCATCAAAGGCGCCGGACCTGAGGAGATCGTGCAGGGCTTCCTCGAAGCGGGGATCACGACGTCCGACAACTGGGCGAAGGCGCGGGAGTTCTTGGCTCCGGCCCTGCAGCGCACCTGGCGGCCGGCGGCAGGGGTGTCGATCGACGTCGGAACCGACACGCGGACGATCACCTCCACGGTTCCGCAGGCAGAGGTCGAGAATGCGGACTCGGCCGAGGTGCAGGTCCTGCTCGACCTGGTTGCGAGCGTCGACGATGCGAACACGTACTCTGAGGCGCCCGGTGTCTCCACCATGCCGTTCACGCTGCAGCGCATGGAGGACGGGGAATGGCGCATCAGTGAGGCGCTCGATGGCATCGTGATCGATGAGCCTCGATTCGAGAACGTCTTCGAGGGCTACCCGCTGCAGTACTTCGACCTCAGCTGGTCGCGACTCGTGCCCGACATGCGGTGGTTCCCACGGCGACAGAGTCCGGCCACGACCGTGACTCAGGCCTTGATCGGCGGTGTCCCGAGCGACTGGCTGGACCCTGCCGTTCAGAACGCCTTCCCTGCCGATGTGCAGCTCGCCCAGGATGCCGTCCTCCTCACCGGACAAGTGGCCGACGTCGCCCTCACCGGCCCGGCGGCTGGACTCGACGAGACGACGCTCGCTCGGATGCGCACGCAGTTGCAGGCCACGCTCCGGGCCGCGGGCGTCGCCGTCACCCGGGTCCAGTTCACCGTGGACGGCCGCAGCGTCGACGCCGGAGTCGTCGATGTCGCTGAGCCGTCGCCCGAGATCGGAACTCTCGTGCTGAAGAACGGCGTGTTCGGTCGGATCGTGGGCGACGAGATCTCCCCGATCGCCGGTATCAGCGCCGAGATCGAGGAGATGCCGCAGCCGATCGCCTCGATCGATGTGGCGACGGACGACTCCATCGCGGCCGTCCAGCTCGGGGACGGGCGGGTGTATCTGGTGGGAGACAGCGGTCGCAACCAGTTCGATGCGCCACCGGGACTGATCGAGCCGTCCCTCGATCCCTACGGGTACACCTGGACCGTCCCCGAGCGAGAGCCGGCTGCACTCCAGGCCTGGGGGAGCGACATCGCGGGTCACTCGGTCGACAATGCATGGCCGACGGCATCGGCCGTCTCGGACCTCCGCGTCTCCGGGGACGGCAGCCGGGTGGCAGCGGTGGTCACGGTCGGAAAGCAGCGCTGGGTCGTGGTGGCCGCCGTCGTCCGTGATTCGACGGGGCTCCCGGTGGAGCTCGGAGATGCCAAGCAGCTGGTACAGCTCGACGAGCCGGCGATGGGTTTGGTGTGGTTGGGGCCGGATCGGCTCGGCGTCCTGGTGGATCCGGTGAGTCCCGAACTCATCACCCAGACGGTGGGAGGCCCCGGCGCCTCGGAGGCGGCGCCGGGTGATGCCGGTTCTGCTGCGGGTGCGCGGACCGTGGCCGGAGTCCGCATCCTCGGCACCGGCGGGCAACTGTTCGCCCATGCGGGGTCCGCGTGGCGCGAGGTCGCTTCCGGCATCTCGGTTCTGGCCACTCGCGTCGGGGAGTGACCGTTCCTGCACGGCAGGAGATGGAACGCCGTTGTCGCCGGTAGCCGGATCCTGGTCGGCGCTGTCGTGCATGACACCGCACAATCGTCGAATGCAGACATCTTCTCGACTTCGCCGTGTCGGCGCGGAACTGGCGGCGTTCCTCCTGGCGGCGACGTGCGCAGGATGCGACGAGCCGGGGACTCTGCTGTGCGCGCGGTGTGGGCGTGAGCTGGAGCCTCTCCCACGGTCGTCGATGACGCCGGGAGGCATGCCCGTGCACACGGCACTCGAGTTCGACGGGGTCGCCGCCCGCTGCATCCGTCGGCTCAAGGGCGAGGGCGAGACCTTCCTCGCGCGTCCGCTCGCCGCAGCGCTCGCGACGGTGCTGTCCCCACGGGTGACTCCGATGACCTGGATCGTCCCGGTCCCCACGGCGCGAAAGGCGTTCCGCCGCCGTGGTTATCGCGTTCCGGAGCTGCTGATCCGTCGCGCGCGCGCTCAGCCGCAACGCGTGCTCTCGATCGTGGCCGCAGCCGCTGACCAACGTGGTCTGGGGGCGCGCGAGCGTGAGCAGAACGTCCGAAGGACGATGCGTGCACGAACAGCGGGAGGAGGTGCCGAGGCTGTCATCGTCGACGACGTCGTCACAACCGGTGCGACGCTCGACGAGGCAGTCCGAGCGCTCGCAGAGGCGGGCTTCCGCACCGTGGCTGCGGTTGCGCTCGCCGCCACGCCGCATCCGTCGCGATTCTGAGCAACTTCATCGAGAATGCACCGGCGACACAGGGCCGCTACCCCGTGACATCCGCCCACGGTCGGACTACGGTTGGGTCACACAAGGCGACCACGGTCCGCCCTTGGCCGGGAGGACCGGGACAAGGAGGCAGCAATGGAAACAAGCATCGTTGGCGTCGGAGTGGGTATCACTGATCGCTTCCGAACCGTTGTCGAAGAGAAGATCGCCAAGGTCCAGATGTTCGCGTCGCGGGCGCAACGTCTCGATGTCAAAGTCACCCACCGCGTGTATCGCAACGGCCGCATTCCCGACGAGACCGTCGAGCTGACACTGGTGGGCAAGGGGCCGGTCGTCCGTGCAGAAGCGACTGACGGCGACAAGTTCGTGGCTCTCGACCTCGCCATCGACAAGATGTCCGAGCAGCTTCGTCGTGCGAAGGAGAAGCGTGTCGATGGTCGACAGCATCCGCGCGGCGCCCACTTCGAGAAGGGCAGCGGGTCGCTGGAAGGCATCGACGTCCAGCCGGCGTCGGCGGACGTGCTCCATGCCGTCGCAACGGGCAGC
>JAQZBG010000216.1 GCA_029239165.1 Microbacterium sp.
TGCACGGTCTCGGTATCGTCCACCTCGGCGGCGCGGTCGTCAGGGGAGGAAGTCACCGTCCTACGGTATCAATGGGTAGCGGCATGCCAAGGCCGCCGCGCAACATTCGACCGCACAACACTCGGAAGCCGACACAATCGGCCTTCCGGGGCGAGCCTGTGCGTTCGGTGTGTAGTCGATCACGAAATGACAACGGGAGGCCCCCCGACCCGGGGCTTCCCAGCCTGCCTCGCTACCATGAAACCCGGCACGACGAAGTGTCTGGTCGATGAATCGACCGTGAACACAACTTCCTTTAGGAGCACTCGTGACTCTTCAGACCGTCATCCTCGCCGCCGGCATGGGCTCGCGCCTCGGCCGAGCGCTGCCGAAGCCGCTCACCGAATTGAGCGACGGCCGCACGATCATGGGCCAGCAGCACGACAACATCCGGGCAGCCTTCGGTTCGGACGCGCGCATCACCACGGTGGTCGGCTACCGCGCCGAGACCATCATCGACGCCTTCCCCACGGTCAACTACGTCCACAACGAACGCTACGACGAGACGAACACGTCGAAGAGCCTGCTGCGCGCACTCGGTGCGACCGGCAAGGGCGGCGTGCTGTGGATGAACGGCGACGTGGTGTTCGACCCGATGATCCTCGGTCGCGCGGCGGCCTACATCGAGCGCGACCAGTCGTTCGTCACCGTCAACACCTCCAAGGTCAGCGACGAAGAGGTGAAGTACACGGTCACCGCCGAGGGCTTCATCAATGAGTTGTCCAAGACGGTCAAGGGCGGTCTGGGCGAGGCCGTGGGCATCAACTACATCTCCTCCACGCACAAGAAGGCGTTCATGCGCCAGCTGCAGCGCGTCGAGGACCAGGACTACTTCGAGCGCGGCCTCGAGCTGGCCATCGCCGAGGACGGCCTGCTCCTCGAGCCGATGGACGTCTCGGACCTGTACGCGGTGGAGGTCGACTTCGCAGAAGACCTCGAGCGGGCGAACCTCTTCGTCTGATCGCATCCGCGAGAGCCCGGTTCCCTTCGAGGGGCCGGGCTTTCGGCGTTTTCGCGGCCGGATTTCATAGGATCACTCCATGGCTCCCAAGGTGCACAAGATCCACTCCCTTCCGGACGACGCCCCGTGGGACAAAGGTGTGCCACCCACCGGGTCCCCCGAGCATCCGATGATGGTGCGCGGGCTCGACCGTGTCCTGTCGATCCAGCGCCCCCTCGTCCTCGCGCACATCCGCAGCATCCGCCTGCGCCACCCGCACGCGACACCTGCGGAGATCATCCGCATCCTCGAGCGGCGGTACCTGGCCGCCGTGACCACCGGCGGAGCGGCAGTGGGCGCGACGGCGGTCGTTCCCGGCATCGGCACGGGCGTGACGCTGGCCCTGTCAGGAGTCGAGACCGTGGGGTTCGTGGAGTCCACGGCTCTCTTCGCGCAGTCCGTCGCCGAGGTCCACGGCATCGCGGTCGCGAACCCTGATCGCGCACGGGCGCTGGTGATGACGCTCATGCTCGGCAAGGAGGGCGTCGACCTGGTCGGACAACTGGCCGGGCAGGTCGCCGGACGTGGCGGGAGCAGATCGTCCTACTGGGGCGAGCTGGTCACGAAGTCGCTCCCCCGCGCCGCCGTCGGACCTCTCGTCGACCAACTGAAGAGCATGTTCGTGAAGCAGTTCGCAGCGAAGGGCGGAGCGTCGGTGATCGGCAAAGCACTGCCGTTCGGCATCGGTGCCGCGATCGGCGGTGCCGGGAACCACATCCTCGGCCGTCGAGTGCTCACCACGTCGCATCGCGCCTTCGGGGCCGCACCGATCGATCTCCCCCTCGAACTGGAGCCCGTCCCCGGCGCCGAGAAGCTCGAACTGCGCATGCTGCGCGGTGCACGGTACGCCGGCAGCGCCGTGGCCGGTGCAGCCGGGACGACCGTCCGCGGCGTGGAGTGGGTCGGTCGCAAAGCGCTGTCCGTCGGCCGCGCACCCCGGACGGATCCCGCTCTCGAGGAGAACGAGCAGGAACCGGAGCAAGAGTCCGGCGCGCACTGACCCTGCGCGCTCCGCCAAAGGATCGACCGCCCCGTTGTGCCGAGCATCCAACGGACCGCGTCGCCCCGACGCTAGGGTGGAATCCGTGACGGACAAGCCCGACCTCTTTACCACCGCCGGCAAGATCGCGGATCTGCGCGCTCGCTATACGGAAGCCGTCGTCGACGCGGAAGCGAAGGCGAAGGAGAAGCAGCACGCCAAGGGCAAGATGACCGCCCGCGAGCGCATCGAGCTGCTCGTCGACCCCGGGAGCTTCGTCGAGTTCGACGAGTACGTGCGCCACCGCACGACCGCATTCGGCATGGACCGGTCGCGCCCCTACGGCGATTCGGTCGTCACCGGCGTCGGCACGATCAACGGACGAACCGTCGCGGTGTACTCGCAGGACTTCTCGACCTTCGGCGGATCGCTCGGCGAGGTCGCCGGCGAGAAGATCATCAAGATCATGGAGTTCGCGCTGTCCGGTGGCATGCCGTGCATCGGCATCCTCGATTCGGGTGGTGCACGTATCCAGGAGGGCGTCGTCGCCCTCGGCAAGTACGGTGAGATCTTCCGACTGAACACCCGCGCCTCCGGCGTCATCCCCCAGATCTCGATCATCATGGGCCCGGCTGCCGGCGGTGCCGTGTACTCGCCGGCACTCACCGACTTCGTGATCATGGTCGACAAGACCAGCCAGATGTTCGTCACCGGGCCCGACGTGATCAAGACGGTCACCGGCGAAGACGTGGGCATGGAGGAGCTCGGCGGCGCGTACACGCACAACACCCGCTCCGGCGTCGCGCACTATCTCGCAGAGGACGAGGACGATGCGATCGACTATGCTCGCACGCTCCTCAGCTTCCTCCCCGACAACAACATGGCAGAGCTCCCCTCGTACGAGAGCACCTTCGAGTTCGAGACCACCGACGCCGACCGCACGCTGAACACGATCGTGCCGGACTCGACGAACCAGCCCTACGACATCCACACCGTGATCGAGCACATCGTCGACGAAGGCGACTTCCTCGAGGTCCAGCCGCTGTTCGCCCCCAACATCGTGATCGGGTTCGGCCGCATCGAGGGGCGCTCGGTCGGTGTCATCGCCAACCAGCCGTCGCAGATGGCCGGAACGCTCAACATCGAAGCCGGCGAGAAGGCCAGCCGGTTCGTGCGCTTCTGCGACGCGTTCTCCATCCCGATCGTCACCCTGGTCGACGTGCCCGGCTACCTCCCCGGCACCGACCAGGAGTGGACCGGTGTCATCCGCCGCGGTGCGAAGCTGCTCTACGCGTACGCCGAGGCCACCGTGCCGCTGGTCACCGTGATCCTGCGCAAGGCCTACGGCGGCGCGTACATCGTGATGGGATCGAAACAGCTCGGTGCCGATGTGAACCTCGCCTGGCCCACCGCCGAGATCGCGGTCATGGGCGGCCAGGGAGCCGTCAACATCCTGTATCGGGGCGAGATCAAGAAAGCCGAAGAGGCCGGTGAAGACGTCGCCGCCGTGCGCACCCGACTCGCCAACGAGTACACGTACAACGTGGCATCGCCGTTCCTCGCCGCGGAACGCGGCGAACTCGACGGCATCATCGAGCCGGCGTACACCCGCGTGTCGATCGCGAAGGCACTCCGCGCGCTGCGGGGCAAGCGCGCCGACCTCCCGCCGAAGAAGCACGGGAACATTCCACTGTGACCGAGGAAGATGCACAGATCACCGCGTCCGGGGACGTCGCCCCGATGCTCGAGATCACCCGCGGGGCCGCCACCGAAGAGGAACTCGCCGCCCTCATCGCCGTGATCAGCGAGGCGTACGCCACCGAGGCGGCGGATGCCGTGGTCGAAGAGCCGTCGGTCTCCGCCTGGACCCGCACGCAGCGTCCTCTTCGCCGTCCGCTGCGACGAGACATCCCCTGGGGACGCTTCTCCGGCTGACCTCAGCGATCGAGCAGCAGTGCCGATGCGCGCGGGCTGAGCACCGAATCGAGCACGACGCAACCGGCCCCCACGGCGCCGACGTCATCGCCGACGACCGTCCCGTCGACAGGCAGCGGACGCACCGCACGTGTGGCGCTCGCCCGTTCGAGCAGGCCGGGGATCTCCCGCAGGTACACCTCGGCCAACCGTGACCAGAACGGGCCCCCGAAGACCACACGATCCACGTCGAGCATGTTCGTCAACGCGGCCGTCAGCACCGACATGTGCACGGACGCCTGTCGCAGCACCCCCTCCGCGAGCGCATCGCCGCCGGCCGCGCGTTCGCAGAGCTCTGTGAAACGCCGCTCGACCACCTCGACGTCGGTCACCTCGCGGTCGTCACGGAACACTCCCGCATGCTCCGCCTGCGCGACGACCGCCTGCGGCGTGCACACGACTTCGACGCACCCGCGGGATCCGCAGGCGCACGGCGGACCATCCGGATCCACGATGAGGTGTCCGATCTCTCCGATGTTCCCTGTGCTCCCGGGGATCGCCTCCCCACTTCTGACCAGCGCCGCCCCGATGCCGGTGCCCAGATACACGAACACGAACGAGTCGTCTGCTGATGCCCCCCGCATCCAGAGTTCGCCCACCGCAGCGGCGGTCGTGTCTTTCTCGAGCACCACCGGGAGACCGGTCGCCTCGGCAAGCACCTCACGCAGCGGCACCCGGTTCCAGCCGAGCAGCTTCGGCGGGTCGATCACGGTGCCCTTCTCCGCATCGAGCGGGCCGGGGGCTGCGACTCCCACACCGGCGATCGACGCCCGGTCGATCCCCGACCTCGTGATGAGCGCGTCGATCGTCGCCGCCATGTCCTGGATGATCCGCCGAGGCTCCGCGGCCGGGGTGCGCACACTCGTGCGCGCCACCACCGCCCCCGACAGGTCGAGCAGCACGAAGGTCATGATGGCGGGATCCAGATGCACACCGACCGCGAACCGGCTGTCGGCGACGAGCCGCAAGGTGACCCGCGGCTTGCCTGGTCCGTTGATCGTGCGCCCGGCCTCACGGATGAGGCCTTCGTCGAGCAGGCGCCGGGTGATGTTGGTGACCGTCTGGGCCGACAGCCCGGTCGCCGCGGCGAGCTCGATCCGGCTCGAGCCTTCGCCGGACTGCCGGATCGCTTCCAACACGACGGACTGGTTGAAGTCGCCCATCCGCGGAAGATTCGTGCCCCGGCGCGTTCCCATCGTCCAATGATGGCCTATCGCCCCGTAAATCGTGTCCCCCAAAATACCTACAGACAACGTTGGGAAGAACCTTCAGACTGAGTGAGACGCTTCGCGTTCGGCTGGTCTCTCTGTCCCAGGGTAGACAGACGCTGATCGGCCACCAGCGGACGGTTTTCGGGTAACTGTCCGCACGGCGAGGGGCAGGCGGATACGCCGCCCCTCGCCCACTCTCTA
>JAQZBG010000217.1 GCA_029239165.1 Microbacterium sp.
GGGGTAGAGTTGGGCCAGTCCCCGAACTTCAAGGAGCACGCGTGGAAATCCGCATCGGCATCATCAACACCGGCCGTGAACTGAGCTTCGACACCGGCGTGAGCGCGGACGAGGTCCGCACCCAGGTCGCCACGGCGCTGGAGCAGAACGCGACGCACGTGAGCTTCGCCGATGTGAAGGGCAACTCCTACATCGTCCCCACCGCGAACCTCGCCTACATCGAGCTGGGCACCGAGGAATCGCGTCGCGTCGGCTTCGTCGCCTGATTCGACGATGTACATCCTCCTCGCACTCGTCGGAGCGTGCGCGCTGGGAATCGCGGTGCACTTCCTGATCGCGGATCGCGAGTTGCGCGGGGTCGTCTTCGCGCCCGCCATCGCGACGGCCGTGTCCGCGATCCTCTACACGGGCCTGCAGTGGCTGGGCGTCGGCGAGGACAGCATCTGGCTGTGGCTCGCAAGTGTCCTCGGCGCCGCCGCGATCGCTGCCGGCGCGACCATGGCCGTCACAGCGCTGCGCAAGCGCTCGGACGCCACGGCCAGGGCGGCGCTGGGTATCTGACCGAGCCGGCGCGCGTCCGCTAAGACGCCAGGCCCATCGCGTCCATGCGTCGCGCGTGCGCGCCCATCAGCTCCGTGTAGACCGGTTCGATACGCGCGTCGTCGACATCGAGCAGCTCCGGGCGCAAGGCGGAGCGGCACACGAGGATCGTGTCGCCGACCAGTCTGCGCGCCCACATCGACAGCAGCGAACGCCACTCCTCGTCGCTCTCGATCGTCTCCTGGATGATCGCGACGATCTCATGTCCGGCGTCGTCCTCCCGCAGGATCTGTGCGACCCGACGGCCGGTGTCGCCGTAGCTCGAGGCGAGCGCGAGATAGAAGTCGTCGAGCATCCCCGCGGTGATGTAGACGGCCAGCAGGGTCTCGCGCGGGCGCGCGCCGATCGTCTTGCGGCGGAATGCGTCGAGGTGCTCGCGGAAGGGCAGCATCACCTGCGTCGGGTCCCCGCCGCGCTCGGCGATGACCTCGACGATGCCGCGGTGCTTGGTCAGGGCGGCGCCGGCCGCGCGGGACAGCGACTCTTTCTCCGACAGCTCCGGCGTCGCACGGATGAGTCGGGTGAGCGTCTCGAAGTACCCCAGCTGCAGGTAGGCCGCCTGGCCGAGGAAGCGATCCAGTTCCGGGGCGAGTTCGGCGAAGTCGATCCGCGTGGCATCGCCCTGCTCCCCTCGACCGCGCAGGGCGAGGGTACGCCGCGGCGCGTCTTCGCGCTGCCAGAACCACTTAACCACGAGGTCTTCCTCCCGAGTCCGCCACGTCGTTCACAATACCCGCGCCACGACGTCCTTTCTGGCCCGACCGACCCCTCGGGTAGGCTGGGCGTGTCCCCGCCGTCGGAGCGGGGCCCCGCGCCTGTGGCACAAGAGACGGCGTGGATCCGTTAACGAGGCGATCCCCAGGCTCGCCGGACAGGCAATCTCAATAAAGTGACAACTTTCGCTGATCTCGGCGTCGATCAGGACATCGTCGACGCACTCGCCGCCAAGGGCATCGTCGACGCGTTCCCGATCCAGGAGCAGACCATCCCCCTCGGCCTCCCCGGTCAGGACATCATCGGCCAGGCCAAGACGGGTACGGGCAAGACCTTCGGGTTCGGCATCCCAGTCGTCCAGCGCCTCGGCAAGGACCCCGAGCACGGCGTCAAGGCGCTCATCGTGGTGCCCACGCGCGAGCTCGCGGTCCAGGTCTACGAAGACATCGACCTGCTCACCAGCAACCGCTCCACCAGCGTCGTCGCCATCTACGGCGGCAAGGCGTACGAGGGACAGATCGACCAGCTCAAGGCCGGCGCGCAGATCGTGGTCGGAACCCCCGGGCGTCTGATCGACCTCGCGGGCCAGCGCCTGCTCGACCTCTCGAACGCGACCGAGGTCGTGCTCGACGAGGCCGACAAGATGCTCGACCTCGGCTTCCTCGCCGACATCGAGAAGATCTTCCAGAAGGTCCCGGCGGTCCGGCACACGCAGCTGTTCTCGGCGACCATGCCCGGCCCGATCGTGGCACTTGCGCGTCGCTTCATGTCGAACCCGATCCACATCCGGGCGAACGACCCCGACGAGGGCCTCACGCAGGCGAACATCAAGCACCTCGTCTACCGCGCGCACTCGATGGACAAGGACGAGATCATCGCCCGTATCCTGCAGGCCGAGGGCCGCGGCAAGACGGTGATCTTCACGCGCACCAAGCGTGCGGCGCAGCGTCTCGTCGACGAGCTGGGCGACCGCGGCTTCAATGTCGGCGGAGTGCACGGCGACATGGGCCAGGACCAGCGCGAGCGCTCGATGGCCGCGTTCAAGGCCGGAAAGCGCGACGTGCTGGTCGCGACAGACGTGGCAGCCCGCGGCATCGACGTCGACGACGTCACGCACGTGATCAACCACACGATCCCGGACGAGGACAAGACGTACCTGCACCGCGCGGGCCGCACCGGTCGCGCGGGCAAGACCGGCATCGCGGTCACGTTCGTCGACTGGGAGGACCTGCACAAGTGGGCGCTCATCAACCGCGCCCTGGAGTTCGGTCAGCCCGATCCGATCGAGACCTACTCATCGAGCCCGCACCTGTTCGAAGACCTCGACATCCCCCAGGGCACCAAGGGCCGCCTCGTTTCGGCTCCGAAGACCGAGTCGGTCAAGACCGAGCGCACCCGTCGTCCCGAGCGGGCTGCGGATGCCGCGGCCGAGGGCACCGATGAGGGCGGCACACGCCGTCGCCGCCGACGCCGCAACAGCACCACGCCGGTCGGCTCGACCTTCGCCGAAGGGGTCGCCGAGACGACGTCCGACGAGGGTCAGTCCGCTCCGGCTGCCGACCGCAGCGCCGAGGGCGCGGGCACGCACGACGGCGCGGGCAAGGAGCACCACGACGGCAAGCCGGCTCCGGCCCGTCGTCGCCGCCGTCGTCGCGGCGGCTCCGGCGCAGGCGCGGCTCCCGTCGCCGGGGCCTGACCGACCTCAGCACCACACGCAGGGCGCGTGCAGCGGAAGATCATCCGCAGCACGCGCCCTGCGTCGTCGCTACCGCGCTCCGGAAGGCGCGCGAGCCGCGTCCGCACGACTCAGCACGGCGGCAGGAACCTGCGGCGGGTAGACCCAGGCGACGAGCACGACCGAGATGATCATCAGCAGGAACCACGAGGTCAGCTTGCTCAGGGAGACCGGCTGCCACCCGTCGGCCTGATCGGGGTACGCCCACGCACCGGCCCACGTTCCGATGTTCTCCGCCAGGTAGATGAAGACGGCCACCCCGGCGAACACCGCCAGCAGCGGCACCCTGATCGTGCGTCGCCAGACGCGGGCGTGCATGATCGTGGGCAGCCACAGCAGCACGACGCCGACCAGGAGCACCCAGCGGGCGTCCCACCACCAGTGGTGCGTGAAGAAGTTGACGTAGATCGCGACCGCGAGGATCGCCGTCATCCACCGCCTCGGATACCTGTCGAACCCGAGGTCGAAGAGCCGGTGGACGCGCACCATGTACGACCCGACGGCTGCATACATGAAGCCGCTGAACAGGGGGACGCCGCCGATGCGCAGGAACCCGTCCGCGGCATAAGCCCACGATCCGACGTCGGTCTTGAACAGCTCCATCACGGTGCCGGTGATGTGGAACAGCACGATCACCCACAGCTCCCGACCGCTCTCCAGCCGGAACGCGAGCATCGCGAGCTGGATGAGCACCGCCGCGATCGTGAGCGCATCGTTGCGAGCGAGCGCCGCGTCGTCGGGGTACCAGAGGCCCGCCGCGACGATCGCCACCAACAGCGCCGCTCCGAAGATGCACGCCCAGGCCTGCTTGAGGACGAAGACCGCGAACTCGATCAGGCCGGCGCGGATGCCGTTCGCCGGGGCACGGAGAAGGGCGCGGTGTGCGATCGCATCGACGCGACGCTCCAGGGAAGTCGCTCGCTGCATGCCTCGGACGGTAGCGGTTCCGCTCGACAGGCTGCCGAGAGATGACCGACAGAATGCCGAGGATCAGGGATAGCGCGGGGAAATCCCGCTGGCGCGTGCTATGAGCCGCGCGACCATCTCGTCGGATGTGGTGTTCTCGCCCGGACGGTTCGGCTTCCCGCTGCCGTGATAGTCGCTGGATCCGGTGATGATGAGGTCGTGCTCGGCGGCGATCTCGCGCAGCTTCCGCTTGCCCACCTCGGTGTTCTCGCGATGATCGATCTCGAAACCGCCGAGGCCGGCAGCGATCAGGCGTTCGATGAACGGCACCGGCATCATCCGGTCGCGGCCCGACGTCACGGGGTGCGCGATGACGGCCACTCCCCCGGCTTCGGTGATCAGCCGCACGGCCGTGAGGGGGTCCGGCGCGTAGTGCGGCTCGTAGTATCCCTCACGAGGGTGCAGGATGCCGTCGAAAGCCTCGGTCCGATCGCGCACGATGCCCCTCGCGATCAGGGCATCGGCGATGTGCGGCCGCCCGACCGTGGCATCCAGGGTGGTCTGCGCGACGACATCGTCCCAGTGCAGGTCGTAGTCCCGGCCGATATTGCGGACGATCCGTTCTGCGCGGCCGATCCGATCGCCGCGGATCCGGTCGGTCTCGGCGCGCAGAGCCTCGTTCGCGGGGTCGAAGAGATACCCCAGCACGTGCACGCTGCGCCATTCGTGCTTCGCGGACAGTTCCATGCCGGGGATGAAGGTCATCCCCAGCGCGACGGCCGCATCTCCCGCTTCGGCCCACCCCGTGGAGCGGTCGTGGTCGGTGAGTGCGGCGGTGCGGATCCCGTGCGCGTGGACCTGCCGCATCACCTCGGCGGGCGACTCCGTGCCGTCGGACTGATTGGAGTGCAGGTGCAGGTCGGCGGGACCGGCGAACCCGGCGGACGGAGTGGCCATCCTCCGAGCGTACCGAGCGACACGCACACCCGGCGCGGAGGCGCACGGAGGGATGTCGGGGCAGAGATTTCACAGGAGTCGCTTCTAGGCTGGAGGGGATGTTTCGACTACTGGGGATCCTCTTCACCGTCCTGCTCGCGATCGCGACGGCGATCATGGTGTGGCCGCAGTTCTTCCACCTCGAGCAGACCTATCCCTTCGCGCAGCTCGTCTCGGTGCGAGGGCTGGTTCTCGGTGGCTTCCTGATCGTGGCGGTGCTCGCGCTGCTGCTGCTGTTCGCGCGACCGCTGCGCGGTTTCGCCGCGTCGGTGCTGATCGTCGCGCTGCTGGGCGCCGGTGCGACCGGGCTGATCGGAGCCACCAGAGGATTCGGCGCGACCGCTCTCCCGGAGAAGACCGAGAGCAGCGTCCGGGTGCTCACCTGGAACACCGCGGGCGAGGCGGTCTCCGCCGAGGTCATCGCACAGCAGATCCTCGACCAGGG
>JAQZBG010000218.1 GCA_029239165.1 Microbacterium sp.
ATGGTCTCGCCCGGCATCCTCCTCGTCGACAAGCCCGCTGGGCTGACCAGCCACGACGTGGTCGCGCGCACGCGGCGTGCGTTCGGAACGCGGAAGGTCGGCCATGCGGGGACGCTGGATCCGATGGCGACCGGACTCCTCGTCATCGGCATCGAAGCAGCCACCCGGCTGCTGACCTACATCGTCGGCGCAGACAAGACCTACGAGGCGACTATCCGTCTCGGACAGACCACCGGCACCGATGATGCAGAAGGCGAGATCCTCACCACCGCCGAACCTCAGGCATGGAGTGCAGTGACGGATGCCGCGGTCGACGAGGGCATCGCCGCGTTGACCGGTGAGATATCGCAGGTTCCCAGCTCGGTCTCTGCCATCAAGGTCGACGGACGGCGTGCATACGATCGCGTCCGTGCGGGCGAAGAGGTCGTGCTCGCCGCGCGGGACGTCGTCGTCTCACGCTTCGAGGTTTCGGCGCGGCGTCAGCAGGACGGTTTCCTCGACCTCGATGTGATCGTCGAATGCTCGTCCGGGACCTATATCCGCTCCCTTGCGCGCGACCTCGGTGCGGCTCTCGGCGTCGGGGGGCACCTGACGGCCCTGCGGCGCACGAGAGTAGGACCCTTCGAGGTGAGTGACGCCGTGAGCCTCGATGCGCTCGAGGGAGCGCGCACACTCACTCCGGCGGCGGCCGCTCGGCGCATCCTTCCGGTGCTCGAGGTGTCGGCAGACGAAGCCCGCGATCTCCGACATGGGAAGCGGCTCCTCGGTCAGGCCGATCGCCTCGACCACGCAGGCGCCGTCACGGCCGCCATCGACGCGGCCGGCGTGTTGGTCGGCATCGTCGAGAAACGCGGCGCAGACGTGAAGAGCGCCATGAACATGCCGGAAGGCGACCGATGATCCTGTGGTTCACGATCGCGCAGATCGCGGTCGCGATCGCTGCGGGCATCTTCTGCGTCGTCGCGGGACTGATCGGTCGTCGACCGAGCGACGTCAGCGTCGGTGCTCTCGCTCTCGTCGAGGCGTTGCTCGTCGTCCAGGTGATCGTCGCCATCATCGCGCCTCTGGCCGGAAACCCGCCGACGGGGGACCTGCTCGAGTACTGGGTCTACCTGGTTTCCGGGGTGCTCCTGCCCGTTGGCGCCGTGCTGTGGGCTCTCATGGAGCGCAGCCGATGGAGCACCGTGATCCTCGGCGTCGCGGCACTCGCCATCGCCATCATGCTGTGGCGCATGCAGGTCATCTGGTCCGTCCAGATCGCGTGACGCGAGGCGTCGCGGCGGAGTCCGACGCCCTCCCGCGGCTCTAGGATGGAATGCGCTATGAGCTCCACCGCCCCCTCCACTCGGATGACCGGAATCGGTCGCGTCCTCGTGATCGTCTACGCCGTCATGGCGCTGGCGGCCACCGGGCGCAGCTTCGTGCAGATCGTCCGCCGATTCGAGGAGGCACCGCTCGCGTACTCCCTCTCCGCACTCGCTGCCGTCGTCTACATCCTCGCGACGCTCGCGCTGGTGCTCGCCCGCAGACGCGGGTGGTACACCGTCGCCTGGATCGCGATCGTCTTCGAACTGACAGGCGTGCTCGTCGTCGGCCTGCTGAGCATCCTGATGCCGGCGCTGTTCCAGCACGAGACCGTGTGGTCGCTCTTCGGGCGCGGGTATCTGTTCATCCCGCTCGTCCTCCCCGTGTTCGGGATCTGGTGGCTGCGCACGCATCGACCCGTCGAGGCCGCGCAGCCGATCGAGGTCAGCGCGTGATCGTCTTCCGCAGCCCGGAGGAGGTGCCGGCCGGATACGGCCCGAGCGCCGTCGCCATCGGCAAGTTCGACGGCGTCCATGCCGGACACCGCGCCGTGATCGAGCGATTGAACGAGGCGGCAACCGCCGCGGGCAGTCGATCGGTCGCGGTGACCTTCGACCGCAACCCGTTGGCGACCATCCGTCCGGATCGGTGCCCGGAGAACGTCGTCACCGTGGAGCGCAAGCTCGAGCTGCTGGGTGAGCTCGGGCTCGACGCTGCCCTGGTGCTGACCTTCGACCAGGAGATGGCCGCCCGCAGCGCGGAGGACTTCGTCGTCGAGATCCTCGTCGGCGCCCTGCAGGTGTCGACAGTGCTGGTCGGCCAGGACTTCCGCTTCGGACACCGAGGCGCCGGCACGCCCGAGCTGCTGCGCGAACTCGGCCCTCGGTACGGCTTCTCGGTCGAGGTCATCGACGACGTCTACCTCCCCGGTTCCGCGCGGCGGGTCTCGTCGAGCTGGATCCGCGAGCTGCTGATGGACGGCGATGTCGCAACGGCCGCGACCGTTCTCGGGCGTTATCCGGATGTCCGCGGAGAGGTCGTCCACGGGCTGAAGCGCGGGCGCGAGCTCGGGTTCCCCACGGCCAACCTCTCCACCATCGTCGACGCCTTCGTTCCCGCGGACGGCGTGTATGCCGGTTGGCTCGTCGATCACGACACCGGGATCCGGCATCCGTCCGCGATCTCCGTCGGCACGAACCCGACCTTCGACGACGTTCTCGTGAGGCAGGTCGAGGCGCACGTGCTGGGCGAGACCGGGCTGGACCTGTACGGACACGACGTCACGGTCGAGTTCGTGGAGCGGCTGCGGGGGATGGTCGCCTTCGAAGGCATCGACAAGCTGATGGAGCAGATGGGAGCGGACGTCACCGACGCCGCTCAGGCTCTGGGCATCACGTCCGCATAGTCGTCCTGCCGTCGCAGTACGCAGCCACTGCTCGGTGACTCGGCGTGGGCGATCTGCATGACGTCGGTCCGATGACATAGAATGGACTCGGCTCCCGCCGATTCTCACGCTTCTCGCGTGCTTCGACGGGAAGAAGACCCACTGTTCGTACGGTCCTGGCTCACGCCACACGCGGACAACGAGAACGGCCCACGGCTTCATGGGGAAGCCCGAGCCTTCACGCTCAGGAGGAGCATGCCGAGCACGGCAACCGCCACCACACGGCGCAAGAAGACGTCCCGTCGCGACGACGAGGCACCCCTCATCCCGATCCTCGCGCGCAAAGTGCGCGAGATCGAGGCGAAGTCGCAGCGGGGGAAGCTCGGCCCGACCAATCGGGTGAAGTTCCAGGTGATCGCCTTCCTGGTGCGCGAAGAGCGCGCGCGGGTGAAGGCGGATGCCGAGATCGGCGAACCCGCCCGCGCCGAACTGTTGAAGCGGCTCGACGGTGTGGCCACGATCCTCGCGAAGACCGCCGCACGCGACACCTCACTCATCCAGCTGCTCGAGGCAGATCAGGCGACATCGCCGGTGGCCAAGCGCATGCGGCGCGACTGGCTGCTCGAATCCGGCGCGGAACTCGCGCCGGAAGAACTCATCATCGCCGATGCTGCGCCCGTGCAGATCTCCGTGGTGCCGGCAGCGATCGCCGAACGGCAGGTCACACCACCGTCCGTCGAGGCGCGCCAGCTCGCGAACCCCTTCCTCGAGCCCGACCTGACGCCGCGATCGACGGCCACCCCGCGCCGCCGCCTCGATGGCTGGGAGCTCATGGGGCCGCTGTACAAGGCCTTCGAGACGGGTGCAGGCGGGTCTGCCGCGTCGATGGAGCTGCCTCCTGCGCCGGAGTACGACCACATCTCGCCCAAGGGCCTCGAGGTCATGGTGCATCAGTCGCGGTTCCTCGAGGCCGTGAAGGCGGGTCACCGCAGCTTCCTCCTCGCCGATGAGCCCGGTCTGGGGAAGACGGCGCAGTCGGTGCTCGCAGCCTCCGTCGCCGGCGCTTACCCGCTGCTCGTCGTCGTGCCCAACGTCGTGAAGATGAACTGGGCGCGCGAGGTCGAGCGGTGGACCCCGCAGCGTCGCGCCACGGTCATCCAGGGCGATGGCACCGACATCGACGCGTTCGCCGACGTGTTCATCGTGAACTACGAGATCCTCGACCGCCACATGTCGTGGCTGGCGTCGATCGGTTTGCGTGGCATGGTCGTCGACGAGGCGCACTTCATCAAGAACCTGTCGTCGCAGCGCTCCCAGAACGTCCTCTCGCTGGCCGCTCAGGTGCGCGAGCGCACCCCGGGTCACGATCCCCTGATGCTCGCTCTCACCGGTACACCGCTGATCAACGACGTCGAGGACTTCGACGCGATCTGGCGCTTCCTGGGCTGGACGACGGGCGAGAAGCCGGGTCCCGAGCTGATGGAGAAGCTCGACGCGACGGGCTTCACTCCGGCGGACAAGGCGTTCTACCCCGAGGCCCGAGACGCCGTCATCTCGATGGGCATCGTCCGTCGCAAGAAGAAGGACGTCGCCGCTGACCTGCCCGACAAGCTGATCGCCGACCTGCCGGTGCAGCTCGACGACGAGTTCGGTCGCAGCATCCGCCAGGCCGAGCGTGAACTCGGCGAGCGACTTGCCGGTCGGTACCGTCGCATCATCGAGGCCCGCGGAGATCGCGGACTCGCAGCGGGCGAGATCGACGAGGACATCGTTCGCCTCGTCGCGCAGAACGAGCTCGAGGAGTCCAAGGCGGCCGGCACCGGGGGAGACAACGTCTTCACGATGGTCCGCCGGATCGGACAGGCCAAGGCGCAGCTCGCGGCGGATTACGCCGCGCAGCTGCAGCGGTCGGTCGGAAAGGTCGTCTTCTTCGCGAAGCACATCGACGTCATGGACCGTGCCGAGGCGCACTTCGCCGCCGTCGGCATCCGGTCGGTGTCGATCCGTGGAGACCAGACGTCGACGACTCGCCAGCAGGCGATCGACGACTTCAACAGCGACCCGGCCGTGGGAATCGCGGTCTGCTCGCTCACCGCAGCCGGAGTCGGATTGAACCTGCAGGCGGCGTCGAACGTGGTCCTCGCGGAGCTGTCGTGGACGGCGGCCGAGCAGACCCAGGCGATCGACCGCGTGCACCGTATCGGTCAGGACGAGCCTGTCACCGCCTGGCGGATCATCGCCGCGCACACGATCGATACCAAGATCGCGGAGCTCATCGATCAGAAGCAGGGCCTTGCCGCCCGCGCGCTCGACGGCGAGGCCGTCGAGGAGTCGGCAGCGGAGCCCGTGCAGCTGGCGGCGCTCATGCACCTGCTGCGTCAAGCGTTGGGTGCAGCATAGGCGTCAAGAACGCCTGTTCTTAACGTTGGTTTCGCTGCTTCGATGCGCAGGATCGGGAAGTTCGTCGATATCGGCGAATGGGGGTGTCAAGATCGACGATTTTCATCGGCATCGAATGGCGCCGGGGGAGCCGGGGCGCTAGTGTCGATCGAAGGCAGCGTCGCCTTTTCCCCCCATCTCCCGAACGTCTGAAGGCACCAGCATGAAGATCGGCATCCTGACGAGCGGCGGCGACTGCCCCGGCCTCAACGCGGTCATCCGCGGCATCGTGCTCAAGGGCACCACCACGTACGACCCCCCTCACGCGCCACGAGGTGAAGGGCCTGTCCAAGGTCGGCGGCACGATCCTCGGCACCAGCCGCACGAACCCGTACGAGGGCGAGCGTGGGGGAGCGGAGAACATCGCCAAGACCCTTTACGGGCACAAGATCGACGGCATCATCGCGATCGGCGGCGAGGGTACGCTGGCCGCCGCGGACCGGCTCGCGAAAGACGGCATCAAGGTCATCGGCGTCCCGAAGACGATCGATAACGACCTGCAGGCGACGGACTACTCGTTCGGCTTCGATACCGCGGTGAACATCGCCACCGATGCGATGGACAGGCTTCGCACCACGGGCGACTCCCACCAGCGGTGCATGGTCGCCGAGGTCATGGGTCGTCACGTCGGCTGGATCGCCCTGCACGCCGGTATGGCAGCTGGCGCGCACGTGATCTGCATCCCCGAGGTGCCGATGTCGATCGATGACATCACCGCGCTGGTGACCAGCGCCCACGACCGCGGCCGTGCGCCGTTGGTCGTCGTCTCCGAAGGGTTCAAGCTCCTCGGAATGGACGAGGCATACAGCGACAAGGGTCTCGACGCGTTCAACCGGCCGCGTCTGGGAGGTATCGGCGATCAGCTGGCTCCGGAGATCGAACGCATCACCGGCATCGAGACGCGCGCCACGATCCTCGGCCACATCCAGCGCGGTGGGTCCCCGTCGGCGTTCGATCGCGTCCTCGCGACGCGCCTCGGGCTGCATGCGGCGGATGCGCTCGTCGATGGAGCCTGGGGGCAGATGGTGGCGATGCAGGGCACCGATATCGTCCGGGTGCCGTTCGCCGACGCGCTCGGCGAGCTGAACACCGTTCCGCGCTACCGCTACGACGAAGCCGCAGCCCTCTTCGGTTGAGAACCGTGCTCGGCGACTGAGCCGACCGGTGACGGAAGCGCTCAGTCGCCGACTCTCAGGCCTCGGCGAGTCCGAGGGTGTCGAGCAGCCAGGCGAGCTCGAAGGCGCGCTCGCGCCAGGAGTTGTAGCGTCCGCTCACGCCGCCGTGTCCGGCGACCATCTCGCACTTGAGGAGGACGTCGGAGGCGCCGGCCTCGCGCAGGCGCGCGATCCACTTCGCCGGTTCGACGTAGAGCACGCGGGTGTCGTTGAGCGATGTCACCGCGAGGATTCGCGGGTATTCGACGCCGTCACGCACATTCTCGTACGGCGAGTACGACTTCATGTACTCGTAGACCTCGGCGCTGTGCAGCGGGTCGCCCCATTCGTCCCATTCGATGACGGTGAGGGGCAGGGACGGATCGAGGATCGTCGTCAACGCGTCGACGAAGGGCACACCCGCGAGGATTCCCCGGAAGTGCTCGGGCGCGAGATTGACGATCGCACCCATCAGCAGGCCGCCCGCGCTGCCGCCCTCGGCGACCAGCCGGCTCGGCGTCGTCACACCGGTCGCGAACAGGTGCTCCGCGCAGGCGATGAAATCCGTGAAGGTGTTGCGTTTGCTGAGCAGCTTCCCGTCTTCATACCACTGGCGGCCCATCTCGCCGCCGCCGCGCACGTGAGCGACCGCGAAGATCACGCCGCGATCGAGTTCCGAGAGTCGTGCGACCGAGAAGCCGGGGTCGATCGAATGCTCGTAGGAGCCGTACCCGTACAGATGCACGGGTCGCTCCTCGGCGCCGGGCTCGCCGAAGGATCGTTTCCACACGAGTGAGATCGGCACGCGCACCCCGTCGGATGCCGTCGCCCACTCGCGCCTCTGGCCGTACTCCTCCGGGTCGTAGCCGCCGAGGACGGTGACCTGCTTGCGAAGCACCAGCTCACGGCTCGCCAGGTCGCGGTCGTACACCGTGCCTGGCGTGACGAACGAGGTGTATCCGAGACGCAGGAACGGCGAATGCCACTCCGGGTTGCCGCTCACCCCGGCGGAGTACAACGGCTCGTCGAACGAGATCTCCTCGACCGTGTCGGCGGTGTAGTCCAGCAGCCCGACGCGCTCGAGCCCTTCGCTGCGGTACTCGACCGTGGCGAAGTCGCGGAACGCATCCATGCCGAGTAGACGCCGGCCCGCTTCGTGGGCGATCACCCGGCGCCGTTCGCCCTGAGGGTCGGACGCCGCCACGGAGACGAGCTCGAAGTCGAGTGCTCCGTCGTTGTGCAGGATGTAGAGCCGGTCCTCGCCGTCGACCACCGCGTGATCGATCGAGTACTCCACTCCTTCGCGGCGCGGCCAGACCAGCTGCGGCGCTGCGGTGAGGTCGCCGGTGAGGTCGACGAGGTACTCCTCGCTCGTGATGCTCGACCCGACGCCGATCACGAGGTACCGGCGGCTGCGGGTGATGCCTGCGCCGAGCCAGAACTTCTCGTCGGATTCATGGAACAGCTGCACGTCGTCCGCCACCGGAGTGCCGAGGCGGTGCAGCCACAGAGTGTCGGGCCGCCAGGCCTCATCGCGGGTCGTGTAGAGAATTCCGGTACCGTCCGGAGTGAAGAAGGCGCCACCGGTGTTCGGGATCTCGTCTTCGAGTGTGTCTCCCGAGATGAGGTCCCGCACGTGCACCGTGTAGAGCTCATCGCCCTCGAAATCGGTCGACCACAGCAGTTTCGTCGCATCGTCCGAGGTGTCGAACGCCCCGAGCGAGAAGAACTCATGGCCCTCGGCCTCGACGTTCCCGTCGAGCAGTATGACCTCGCCGGGAACCGGCACGCCGGCCTCGAGCTTCGGGGGAGTCCAGTCGTCGCGCTCCGCCGCGGCCCTGCAGTGGATGCCGTACTGGGCGCCCTCCTCGGTGCGGCTGTAGTACCACCAGTCGCCGCGCCGAGTGGGCACCGAGAGGTCGGTCTCCTGCACGCGGCTCTTGATCTCCTGGAACAGCCGCTCGCGCAGATCGGCGAGGTGCGCCGTCGCATCGTCGGTGTGGGCGTTCTCCGCCTCGAGGTGCGCGATGACCTCCGCGGAGTCCTTCGCCCGCATCCACTCGTACGGGTCGTCGAACGTGTCGCCGTGGTGCGTGCGGAGTGTGGAGCGGCGGGCAGCGAGGGGAGCGTCAGTCACCGTCCCACGCTATCCCAGGTCGAGTTGACCGGCACGGGGGAGGGTGGGAGGATTTAGCGGGGCCGGTTAACGGAAGTCAAACCCACGGTGAACTCTTCGTTCGTCACGTCGATCACGTCGACATCTCCTTCTTCCTCAAACGACCGAAAGCGAACGGTGGAAACCGCAGCCCTCATCGTCGTGCTTGTCATCGCGCTGGCACTCTTCTTCGACT
>JAQZBG010000219.1 GCA_029239165.1 Microbacterium sp.
CGCGCTCTCGCAGGGCATCGGGTGGTTCGCCTCAAGGGCGGGGACCCGTTCGTTCTCGGGCGCGGGGGCGAAGAGGTGCTCGCGTGCGAGGCCGCCGGCGTGCCGGTCAGCGTCACACCGGGCGTCAGCAGTGCGATCTCCGTGCCTCAGTCCGCGGGCATCCCCGTGACCCACCGCGGCGTCGCGTCGGCCGTGCACATCCTCAACGGCCACGGCGACCTCACCGCGAGCGCGATCGCGTCCATGTCCGATCCGTCCGTCACCACCGTGATCCTGATGGGGGTGGCGTCGCTGCCTCGCCTGGCCGCTTCAGCCGTCTCGCACGGCGTGCCGGGGGACATCCCCGTGGCGATCGTCGAGAACGGACACACCGAGAGGCAGCGGACGATCCGCAGCACCCTCGCGCAGGCGGCCGCGGATGCGGACTCGGCCCGGGTGGTGAATCCGGCCGTGATCGTGATCGGCGAAGTCGCCCGGGCAGGGCTGCTGCTGCCGACACCGGCGATGATCGCGGAGAGCATGACATGACCACTGCGCGCGCACTCGACTCCGCGCTGGCCGGGTGCACGATCATCGTCGCCGCCGACCGTCGCTCGGTCGATCTGGCGACCGCTCTCGAGCGGCGGGGCGCGGTCGTCCATCGAGCACCCGCGCTGAGCATCGTCACCAACTCCGACGACGCCGAACTGCTCGCTCGCACCGAGCGAGTGATCGCTTCTCCACCGGACACCGTGATCGTCACCACCGGGGTCGGGTTCCGCGGATGGATGGATGCCGCGCACGAGAACGGCCTCGACGGACAGCTCGACCGAGCCCTGCAGGGTGCGCACTTCGTCGCTCGGGGCCCGAAGGCGCACGGTGCGATCCAGCAGGCGGGCTTCACGGCCGACTGGGTCGCCGAGTCCGAGACATCGGCCGAGGTCGGCGAGTACCTCCTCGCCTCCGGAGTGGCGGGGAAGCGGATCCTCGTGCAGCATCACGGCGCCGGCGCGGACGGACTCGACGAGTTGCTGACGGATGCCGGCGCAGAGGTGCTGAGCATCACCGTCTACCGCTGGGGCCCTCCTCCGGACCCGGACGTGGTGCGACGCTCGGCGCTTCAGGCGGCCGGCGGCGAGGCAGACGCCGTGCTGTTCACGTCGGCCCCGGGAGCGGCATCGTGGATCGCGTTCGCCGAGGAATCCGGCGCGCTGGAGAGCGTCAGGAGGCGCGCCGAGTCGGGGCGCCTCCTGCTCGCCTGCGTGGGGCCGATCACCGCCGCGCCTCTGCACACCGCGAACCTTCGCACCACGATCGCCGACCGGGGGCGTCTCGGATCGCTCGCCCGGACCGTCATCGCGCACTTCGGAGGGGGGAAGGCGCCGTCTCTGCCGACCGATGCCGGACTCGTCGAGGTGCGCAGCGGCGGAGTCCTCGTGGACGGTGCGTTCATCCCGCTCTCCCGGTCGGCGGCCGCGCTGATCGAGGCACTGGCCTCGGCCGGGGGCCGCGTGCTCTCGCGAGCCGAACTCGGCGGGGTGCTTCCGGGGGCGGAGCGCAACGGACACGCGGTCGAGGTCGCCGTCGCACGGCTGCGGGAGGCGCTCGGCGGTAACGAGCTCGTGCACACCGTGGTGAAGCGGGGCTATCGTCTCGCGGTCACCGAGTACTGAGCGGCGCCGCAGCGGCGACCGGAGCACCGGGCGCTCCGGATCGCACGACGCGCGGGAGGGTGGCCGGGTGGTCGCTCAGCGGGTCACTCGGCAGGGGCGTCCGTGGGCGCGGGCTCAGGGGTCGCCTGGTCCGACGGCAGCGGAGCGTCGGTCGGTTCGACGGTCGGCGTAGGGGAGGGCGCTGGCGGGTTCACCTGAGCGTGCACGACCTGACTCACGATGGCGCCGGCGACGATCAGCACGCCGACGACCACGGCGATCGCGTTGTCGCGGGTGCGGCGGCGGATCTGCCCCTCGTGCCACGTCTTGCGGGCTGTGTGCAGGCGCGCGCGCTCCGCTTCGGTGCGCGACTGCTGCGTGCTCTTCCCGCGTCCGGCCATTGCGTGCTCCCTTACTCGACGTGAATGTGCAACGTCGCCTGAGAGCCTACCGTCGAGATCGCGCCGCCCTGTTCTGCCCGAAGTGTCGGTGCCCCGCGTTAGCCTGGACGGATGACCTCCGCAGCCGCACTGCTCTCCGGGCAGACGCCCCTCGCCGTGCGCATGCGCCCCGTGTCGCTCGATGAGGTGGCGGGCCAGAAGCACCTGCTGCGCGCCGGTTCTCCCATCGTCGCCCTGGCCGATCCCGCTGCCACCTCGCCGGGCGCCGTCTCGATCATCCTGTGGGGGCCGCCCGGCACCGGCAAGACCACCCTCGCTCAGGCGATCGCGCGCTCATCCGGGCGCAGGTTCGTCGAGCTCTCGGCGATCACCGCCGGCGTCAAAGACGTGCGCGAGGTCATGCAGGAGGCGATCACTCAGCGGGACCTCTACGGCCAGACCACGATCCTGTTCCTCGACGAGATCCATCGATTCACCAAGGCGCAGCAGGACGCGCTGCTGCCCGGCGTCGAGAACGGGTGGGTCCTGCTGATCGCCGCGACCACCGAGAACCCCTCGTTCTCGGTGATCTCGCCGCTGATGTCGCGGTCGCTGCTCCTGACGCTGCAGCCGCTGACAGACGACGACGTCGGGCTGCTCGTCGATCGGGCGGTGACCGATGCGCGCGGACTCAACGGCGCGGTCACTCTCGCCGATGACGCGCGTGCCGCCCTCATCCGACTGGCGTCCGGCGATGCGCGACGCGCGCTCACGGGGCTCGAGGCGGCTGCGGCCGTTGCTCTGTCGAAGGGCAAGGAGGGCGCGGTGCCGGCCGCGACCGCCGACGATGTCGCTCAGGCCGTCGACAAGGCCCTGCTGCGGTACGACCGTCAGGGTGACGAGCATTACGACGTCATCAGCGCGTTCATCAAGTCGATCCGCGGCTCCGACCCCGACGCCGCACTTCACTACCTCGCCAGGATGATCGAGGCGGGGGAGGACCCCCGTTTCATCGCGCGGCGTCTGGTGATCTCGGCGTCCGAAGACGTGGGTCTCGCCGATCCTCAGGCGCTCTCGATCGCGGTCGCCGCCGCCGATGCGGTCGCCTTCATCGGCATGCCCGAGGGGCGGATCCCGCTCGCCGAGGCGACCGTCTACCTCGCCACGACCGCCAAGTCGAACGCGGCGTACGTGGGAATCGACGCGGCGATCGCCGACATCCGCTCCGGCGGGTTCGGTCGGGTGCCGCTGCACCTGCGCGACGCCCACTATCCCGGTGCCAAGCGGCTCGGCCACGGACGCGGCTACGTCTACCCGCACGACGGCGAGTTCGGCATCCTTCCGCAGCAGTATCTGCCCGACGAGCTGCGCGGGAAGCGGTACTACGAGCCCAAGAACCTGGGCGCTGAGCGAGACATCTCGGCGCGTCTGGAGCGCATCCGTCGCATCCTCGACGGCCGGTGACACGAATCTGTTAGACTGGATCGGCTCGAAACCAAGTTTTCGGGCATCTCCTCGTTCACACCCCACCTTGCTGGCGCCCCGGCGTGCGCTCCAAGGCAGAACGCGGACGATACGTCCGTGAGTCGTGAAAGACGCGACCACGTCATCGGAAGGATAACTTCGTGACCACGAAGTCCCAGGACCGCCGCAAGGTGCGTCTGAGCCGTGCACTCGGCATCCCGCTCACCCCGAAGGCCGCCCGCTACCTCGAGAAGCGTCCCTACGCTCCGGGCGAGCACGGCCGCACCAAGCGCAAGGCTGACAGCGACTACGCCGTCCGTCTTCGTGAGAAGCAGCGTCTGCGCGAGCAGTACGGCATCCGCGAGAAGCAGATGCGCAACACGTTCAACGAGGCTCGCCGTCAGGAAGGCCTGACCGGTGAGAACCTGGTCGAGCTGCTCGAGATGCGTCTCGACGCCCTCGTCGTGCGTTCGGGCTTCGCCCGCACCACCGCGCAGGCTCGTCAGCTCGTCGTGCACCGTCACATCCTCGTCGACGGCCAGCTCGTCGACCGCCCGTCCTTCCGCGTGAAGCCGGGTCAGCTCATCCACGTCAAGGCCAAGAGCGAGGGCACCGAGCCCTTCCAGGTCGCAGCAGCCGGCGGTCACGCCGAGGTCCTGCCTCCCGTTCCCGGCTACCTCGAGGTCGAGCTCGACAAGCTCCAGGCTCGCCTGGTTCGTCGCCCGAAGCGCGCCGAGGTCCCCGTGACCTGTGAAGTGCAGCTCGTCGTCGAGTACTACGCAGCTCGCTGAGTTCAGCTTTTCCGCAGAAGGCGTCGGGGTCACCCGACGCCTTCTGTCGTTTCCGCATACGATGGAAGCACCGCGCCCACGCGGGCCAAAGGCAAGGATGGCGACATGAAGAACGTGCAGTGGTTCCTGATCGGTGTGATCGGCGGCTTCGTCGCGGCGCATCTCATGAACAACGACCCGCGCGGTCATGAGATCCTCGCCGAGGTCGACGCCCGCTTCAACGAGTTCACGGGGATCGTCGGCGATGCCTTCCGCGCGGAGCAGGCTCGTCTCACCGAACCCTCTGACGACTGACCGTCGCGGCAGCCTCGCCGCGACATCACGTCAGTCTTCACGCCCTTCCACACCCTGTACGCAAGGACACCTGGCACCCCTATGAAAACTGCGGAGATCGCGGAGCGGTATCTCGACTTCTTCGAGAAGAACGACCACCTCATCGTCCCCTCGGCCTCGCTGGTCAGCGATGACCCGTCGCTCCTGTTCACGGTCGCCGGAATGGTGCCGATGATCCCGTACCTCACCGGAGTCGTGCCCGCACCGCATCCGCGCATCGCCGATCTGCAGAAGTGCATCCGCACCAACGACATCGAAGAGGTCGGCAAGACCGCGCGTCACGGCACCTTCTTCCAGATGATGGGCAACTGGTCGTTCGGCGACTACTTCAAAGAGGGTGCGATCCGCTACGCGTGGGAGCTCCTGACGAGCTCCGAGGCCGACGGCGGCCTCGGCTTCGACGAGAAGGACCTCTGGGTCACCGTCTACGAGACGGATGACGAGGCCGAGGCGATCTGGCGTGACATCATCGGCCTCAAGCCCGAGCGCATCCAGCGTCTGGGGCGCGCCGACAACTACTGGAACACCGGCCAGCCCGGCCCCGGTGGACCGGACTCCGAGATCTTCTTCGATCGCGGCCCCGCATACGGCAAGGACGGCGGCCCGGCCGCCGACGACTCGAGGTTCCTCGAGATCTGGAACCTCGTGTTCATGCAGGACTTCATCGAGAACATCCGGGGTAAGACCGAGTTCGACATCGTGGGGGAGCTGCCCCAGAAGAACATCGACACCGGCATGGGACTCGAGCGCGTCGCCTTCCTCAAGCAGGGCGTCGAGAAC
>JAQZBG010000220.1 GCA_029239165.1 Microbacterium sp.
TCGGCCGGTTTTCGGACGCCGGCAGCTCAGGGCGCTGAGCCCCGCTCAGGGCTTGACGATCGGGATCGCCGACGTCTCGACGGCGACCTTCCGCCGATACAGCGCGCGCTGTTCCGGCAGAGAGATGTCGAAGATCACGGCCAGCAGGCGGATCACCGTGGTCACCACGATCCCGATCACGGCGGCGACCACCAGGTTCGCGCCGAGCTCGTGCGAGATCGCCAGGACGAGGCATCCGGCCCCCGCGGCCACCGCGTAGAGCGAGCCGACGTGCATGATCGCGACGGGAAGCCCCATGATCATGTCCCGCAGGATGCCACCGCCCACCGCGGCGCAGACACCGACGAACACGGCCGGGACGAGGGGCAGCCCGAGCGCGAGGGCCTTGCTGGTGCCGAAGGCGCCGAAGAGACCGATGACCAGCGCGTCGAGGCCGAGGATCACCGCGTTCAGGCGCTGGAACAGGCCGGCGAGCAGCATCCCGAACAGTGCCGCACCGGCCGCGGTGAGCAGGTACCAGTTGCTCTGCAGCGTGGTGGGCGTGACGTTCAGCAGCAGGTCGCGGATGAGACCGCCGCCCATGCCCACCACGATGCCGATGATGGAGACCCCCAGCATGTCGAGTCGCCGCTGACCGCGGAACCCGGAGGCGAAGAGGGCGCCTTGGATGCCGCCGAGCCCGACGGCGATGAGGTCCGCCCACAGGGGGATCACGAAGACAGGCTCGTTCACCTCTCCATTGTCGCGTCCGGAGGCGCAGGATGCCGGGCGCCTCGCGCGAGCATGTGCGGGTATGCGGAGGGGCACGTGGTGCAGGATGGGGACATGCCGGACGGCGACGAGGGGAGCAGGGATGCGGCGGCCCACGCCCGTGGCCGCCTCATCAGTGCGGTCGACGTCGTGCGCGGCCGGCTCAGCGCTGCCACGCTGCCGCTCGAGGGAACCGGCGCCGCGGAGGCTCGAGCGCGTCGGCACGACATCCTCGCGCAGATCGATGACTACCTTCTGCCGCGGCTGCGATCGGACGGAGCCCCGCTGCTCGTCGTCGTCGGCGGATCGACGGGCGCCGGCAAGTCCACGCTCGTCAACTCCGTCCTGGGCGCGGCTCTGACGACCCCCGGCGTTCTGCGGCCGACGACACGGTCGCCTGTCCTCGTGCACCACCCCGCCGACGCACCGTGGTTCGCGCCGGAGCGGATACTTCCGACCTTGACGCGGGTCCACACGACCGTCGCCGCCGGAGGATCCTCCGTTGCCGAGCGTGACGGCACCGCCGCATCCGGCGTGCGGGCGCTCCGGCTCGCTCCCTTCGCCGGGATGCCGCCGGGGCTCGCGCTTCTCGACGCGCCCGACATCGATTCGGTGGAGGTGGCCAACCGGGAACTCGCCGCACAGCTGCTGGCGGCCGCGGACCTCTGGCTGTTCGTCACGACAGGCGCGCGCTACGCCGACGCCGTTCCATGGGAGCTGTTGCGCGCAGCCGCAGCGCGCCACGCCCAGCTCGCCCTCGTTCTGGACCGCGTCGACGCGGGCAGCGACGCCGTCGTTGCGGATCTCCGCCGCATGATGGTCGAGCACGACCTCGGCGACGCGCCGCTCTTCGTCGTGCCCGAGGCCGGGCTCGATGCCGACGGGCTGCTCCCCGAAGCAGCCGTCGCCGACATCTCGGGGTGGCTCACCGACCTGGGCGGAAGCGCCGACGCCCGTGATGATGTGGCGCTCGCCACGCGCGACGGCGTGCTGACCGATCTCGCGGAGGCCGTGCGGGGTGTCGCCGCAGCTGCCGACGGGCAGGCGGCCTCCGCGGCGCGCCTTCGGCAGATCGTCGAGGCTGCGTACGCCGAAGCCTCGTCGCAGATCGCGACGGCCACCACCGACGGCGCGATGCTCCGCGGCGAGGTGCTCACACGATGGCAGGATTTCGTCGGCGCGAGCACCTTCATGCGCTCGATAGAACGCGGCGTGAGCCGCGCCCGCGACGCCGTCGTCTCGTTCTTCCGCGGCGGCGAACCAGACGCGAAGCCGGTCGAGCTCGCGATCGCCAGCGGACTCGAGGCCATCACTATCGATGCGATGGAGACGGCACGTGAACGGGTGCGCTCCGCCTGGCGCAGCGACCCGGCCGGCGCGGGGATCCTCGTGGACGCCGGAGCGACGGCCGGCGTGACGGGCGTCAGCACGGCCGACGTCCGATCGGCGATCGCCGAGCAGATCCGCGCATGGCAGGGCGACGTGCTCGCCATCGTGCAGGAACAGGGAGCGGACCGTCGCGGCCTGGCCAGGGGACTGAGCTTCGGCGTCAACGGTCTGGGCGTGGCGCTCATGCTGGTCGTCTTCGGCAGCACGGGTGGCCTCACCGGCATCGAGGTCGGCGTCGCGGGGGGCACGGCGCTGCTCGCGCAGAAGGTGCTCGAAGCCGTGTTCGGCGACGACGCCGTCCGCAGGCTCACGGCAGAGGCATCCGAGCGACTGACCCGGCGCCTGGGGTCTCTGCTCGATGCCGATGCCTCCATCGCTCTCACGGCGGTCACGGCTCTCGCCCTCTCGGAGTCGGCAGGCGACGAGCTGCGGGATGCCGCTGAGGAGCTGAGCCGCGCATCCGCCGACGAACGCCGCGCGCGGGTGGTGAACGCCCCGCGCGCCGCGAGTCCGGTACCCGCGCTCCGTGGCGCGCACCTTCGTGGCGTCGACCTCGCCGCGCGAGGCGTCAGCGCCGAGGCTTCCGATGCACCGACGACGCCGGGCCCCGCGGAGGAGCCGAGGAAGCCCGGATTCTGGCAGCGGCTGCTGGGCAGGCAGGGCTGATGGCGCGCACGACACTCTCCCAGCGCGCCGCGGATCTGCGTGACGCGGTCGATGCCGCGGAGGGACGGATCACCGACGAGGTGATCGCCGGTGCGCGGCTGGCCCTGCAACGTTCGGGGGAGCGTTCGCAGCTGTCCGCAGAGCACACGGTCGTCGCACTGGCGGGGGCCACCGGCACGGGCAAGTCCACGCTGTTCAACCTCCTCACCGGAGCGGACCTCGCCCGCACGAGCCAGCAGCGCCCCACGACGGCATTCCCCCTCGCCGCCATCGCCGAGTCCTCCGACATCGCAGCCGGCTCGGCTGCCCTCCTCGACTGGCTCGGTGTGAATGAGCGCCACGAACTCGACGTCTCACCGAGGCACCCCGAGGGCCTCGTCTTGCTGGACCTGCCTGACCACGACTCCGTGATCACCGAGCACAGGGTGCGCGCCGATCACGTGACCGAGCGAGCCGACCTGCTGGTGTGGGTCACGAACCCGCAGAAGTACGCCGACGCCGTTCTCCACTCCCGCTATCTCATTCCCCTCGCCGGTCACGAGGATTCGGTGGTCGTCGTGCTCAACCAGCTGGACCGACTGACCCACGAAGACGCTGCCGCGTGTCTGGCGGACCTGACGCGCCTCGTGCAGGCCGATGGACTCCGAGCGCGCATCCTCGGCACGTCCGCACACAGCGGCGAAGGGGTGCCCCAGCTCGAAGCCCTCATCGCGCGCGCCGTCGACCGGCGGGAGGCGGCGACCGCGCGTCTCACGGCCGATGTGCGTCACGCGGCGTCCGAGCTCCTCGCCGCCCTTCCCGGCACGGCGCCGGACGCACGCGCGCTCGCCGACGCACGCCGCAGCCTCGTCGACGCACTCGAGCATGCGGCCGGCATTCCTCTCGTCGTCGACGCGGTGCGCGACTCGAGCCTGCGCGACGGGTTCGCCCGCACCGGGTGGCCACCGACACGCTGGGTACGAGCGCTGCGCGCCGACCCGCTCCGCACACTGGGGCTTCGCCCACCCGAGCGCCGGCGCGAGGTGGACGCGCCTGCGGGTTCGGAGCTCATCCGCTCGTCGCTTCCGACGGCATCCCCGGCCGTTCGCGCGCAGGTCGCGACCGCCACCCGCACCTACGTCGCGGCGGCCGCCGCGGCGCTTCCCGGCGGCGCGCAGGAACGCGTCAACGCCCGCGCGGTCGCGGCCTCGGCCGGCATCGTCGACTCCGTCGACCGCGCGATCGTGCGGACAGTCGAAGTGCGCGGCTCGCGCTGGTGGGGTGCGGCGAACGTGATGCAGTGGCTGCTGCTCGCCGTCGCCATCGCCGGGGGCGCCTGGCTCGCGCTGCTCGCCCTCCTGGATTATCTCCGCATGCCGACGGAGGGACTCGTGCCGACACTGACGGTGGGCGAGTTCGACGTGCCCTGGCCGACCCTCCTGCTCGTGGCGGGTGCGGCGCTCGGCCTCCTGCTCGCACTCGTGTCGGGGTTCGCGGTGCGGGCGGGCGCCCGGCGGCGAGCCGCCCGCGTGGCCGCGCGGCTGCGTGACAGCATCGCAGCGGTTGCGCACGACGAGATCCTGGACGAGGTCGACGCCGAGCTCACGGCGCTCGCGACGGCGCGGGAGGCGGCCCGCCGCGCCGCGCGCTGACCGCGGCGGCGAGGACGCGTGCACCGAGGAGCGGGCGTCGAACTCAGGGAATGTGCGTGCGGACCGCCTGCAGGAAGCCGTCGACGTCGTCGGCCCAGAGCCGCACCGCATCGATCTCGACCGCCTGGCCCGACAGCCTCGTGCGCACCGGCTTCTCGAGCACGATGAGGATGTTGGTCTCGTTCGCCATGCGCAAGGACAGCGTGCGCCCGTGCTCCTCGTCGCGCAGCTTCGGCGCCTTCTCGGCGACGTCGCGCGACCGCTCGACCGACGCCACGGCCTCCCACGGCAGGTCGACATCGATGTCGGCGCCTACGCGCGCACGGATGCCGTCCGGACCGACGGCGTGGGGACGCGTGAGGTAGCTCAACGCGAGGCCGATCATCCAGGTGAGCCCCCAGATCCCGAGAATCAGGAGCGGGATGCGCACCCACGGCCACGGGTGGACGATGAGGTCGATGATCGGGATCTCCACCGCTGACAGCACGATGAAGATCATGAGGATCGTGAAGACGGGGGAGTGGTAGGCGAACCCGGTGGCCCCGGCGGGAACGCGGGGGCGGCGGAAGATCCAGCGGTAGAGGCTCTGCCAGATCCCGATCTCGGCGCGCCACGCGAGTGCTGCGAGACGTCGTAGGCGCTGCCCGAACGACGCGGGCGTCGGTCGCGGCGTCTGGGTCGTGGTCGGAAGGCTCATGCGTGCTCCACTCGCTCGTCCTGCCGCGCTGCATGCTCGGCGACCAGGCGCTGCAGCGTCGTCAGGACATGCTGCAGCGCGTCGGCCGTGACGCGCACGGTCTCGTCGTCCAGCCCGGCGACCAGATCGCTGCCGAGAGACTCGTGCTCGGCATCCATCGTCTCCATGATCGAGAGTCCGCGTTCGGTCAGGTGCACCAGCACGGCCCGGCGATCGGACGGGTGCGGCTCCCGCCGGGCGAAG
>JAQZBG010000221.1 GCA_029239165.1 Microbacterium sp.
GCCTCGATGTTGCCCAACCGCGCCTCCTCGGGAACCGCGGGGTAGGCGGCGGTGCAGGCCAGGAGCACCAGCTCCGTGCCGCCGGCGCCGCGGATCGCGGTGACGGCCGCGTCGATCTCCGACAGCTTCGCCATGCCGGTGGACACGATCATCGGCTTGCCGGTGCGGGCGACCTCGCGGAGGAGCGGCAGGTCGATGATCTCGGCGGACGCCGTCTTGTACATCTCCACGCCCAGCTCCTCGAGGAACGAGACCGAGCTCGGGTCGAACGGGGTGGAGAACGGGATGAGTCCGTGGCTCCGTGCGCGCTCGAAGATCGGCGCGTGCCACTCCCACGGCGTGTGGGCCTCCTGATACAGGGAGTACAGGTTGCGGCCGCCCCACAGGCCGTGGTCGCTCGCGACCTGGAAGGCGGGCTTGTCCGAATCGATCGTGAGGGTGTCGGCCGTGTACGTCTGGATCTTGAGGGCATCGGCACCCGTGGCGGCGACGGCGTCGACGATCGCGAGCGCGCGATCGAGGTCGCCGTTGTGGTTTCCCGACATCTCAGCGATCGTGAACACCGGCGAGCCGGGGCCGATGCTCGCCGTGGAGAGCTGAATGGTCTGCGAAGAAGTCACGCCGACAACTCTAGACGCGTCCTGTCGAGGACTCACCGCCGTGCCGCGGGAGTCGCTGTCGGCGTGCCCTAAGCTGAGGTCTCATGGGGCGTGTGACGGAGCTTGTCGGTGATGACACGGCGATGGCCGGTGAGGCGGAGTTCTACGACCGCCTCCGTCCTCTCGTCAGCGCGTACGCCAGGACGGCCCCGGTGCGCCGGATCGCCGTCGTCGGCAATCAGCCGCTCGAGCCGTCCGACCACAGGGCCGAGATGATCGATACGGCGGACGTCGTGTTCCGAGTCAACGGCTTCCGCGTGGATGACGTCGACGGAGCACCGTCGGTCGGGCGCCGTGCCGACGTTGTGGTGTTCAACCGCGGTGTGCGGCCGACCCCCTGGTTCTTCGACGGGTATTCCGAGCGCCTCTATCTCATGATCGAACCGGGGCGCCTGCTCTGGGAGAATCCGAAGCTTCCCGCTTTCTGGCCTGCTGATCTCGGGATCGTGACGATGCCGAACCGCGAGGTGGTGCTGCCCCTCGGTGAGGCGATGGGCGCCGATCCGCGCAGCGGCGGCCAGTGGGCGACGACGGGAACCGTGATGCTGTGGATCGCGACGCGCCTGTTCCCTGAAGCTCAGGTCGATGCCGCCGGATTCTCATTCGTCGACGCCCCGGATCAGACATCCTGGAACCACGCCTACGGCGATCCCTCGGCTGTGGGCGCGGAGCACCGGATCGACTTGGAATCGGAGCTCGTGCGAGGCTGGATCGAATCCGGCCGCGTCGGCTATCACCGCTGAACTTCACAGACCATCGACAATCACCCGAATGATTGAGGACTGAATGCTGAACCGACTCCGTCGCAGACTGGACGCCGTCGTCGAACGCCGTGTGGACGCGAGAGTGGACGCCAGGCTCGGCCGCGCCGTCGAGCAGTTCGAGAACGCACAGCGCGATTACGAGGCGCGCCTCGCCGGCACCCAGGCGGACTTCTCGTACATCAGATCCGAGTTCGATCGCATCGCCCCCCAGGTGGCGGCGCTCGAGCAGCGCTTCGAGTGGCTTCGTGTGCGGCTCGATGCGGGAGACCTGGATCCCGACGGCGCGCTCAGCCGTGCTCAGGCAGAACACGAGCGCGCGCGAATCCGACTCGAACTCGCCGCCCACTACGAGGAGCGCCTGCGCCGCCTCGAGTCCGGCGTCGACTGAGCTCGCTCGGAGCAGGACTCGCTCGCGGTCAGAGCCCGACGAGGCCGCGGAGCTCGTTCACGGCAGAGCGTGCATCGTCGACTGACGCAGGTCCGCCCGCGGCGACCTCCGAGCGCAACGCGCTGAGCCGCTGGATGTAGTCGTTCACCGCGGTGCCCCAGGCGGAATCGATCGACGCAGGAGCTGCGGTCTCTCCGAGCCGCTGCGCGTCGGCCTGGAGGCTCTCGATCACGGACGTGGCGTCCTGACCGCTGGTCTCACTCGCGAACTGAAGCCCGGTCAGAGCGTCGTCGAGCCACCCCTGCACCTGCCCGCGGAAGGCATCGACCGAGGGGTCTGCGGCGGGTGGCGGGGTCGTGATCGGCGTCGGCTCAGGCTCCGCCGTCGGCTGTGGGACCTCGGTCTGGGTCGGCGTCGGCGAGGCCGAGGGCGACATCGACGGGGACGCCGACGGTGACGCGGAAGGGGACGGTGACCCGCTGGCGCCGGGGGTCGGAGATTCTCCGCGCGGCAGAAGGAAGAACAGCAGCACGCCCACGATCACGAGCGCGGCGACGACGAGTCCGACGATGAGCCAGACTCGACCACGATTGCGCGGCTTCGGCTCCAGAGGGGCCCAGCGGAGGTCCGGCTGCGGTTCGTCGGTCATGCTGTCAATCCTCCAGAGCGGGCATGGGCGTCCAGGAGCGATCGCGGCCGAGCTTGCCGCCCTCCTTGAGTCCCCGGAACAGATTGCTCGTTCCTCGCACCGTGCGCTCGACGAACAGCAGCCTGATGAGCTCCTTCGCGAACGTCATCGACGTCCCGAGTCCGAACAGCACAGGGTTGTAGTTGCCGTGCACGCGGTAGTAGTTCTTGATGTACGCCCGGTTGCGCATGATGTAGAAGCGGTAGGCGTTGCTCGAGGCGTTCATGTGACGGATGCCCATGTCCCATTGCTTGATCTCGCGGGTGCGTCGCAGGACGAACTCGTCGACGATCACCGCGGTGGTCTTGCGCGAGGCGAGCCACCCGTACATCTGGTCATCCCAGTAGATGAAGAAGCGGTGGTCGGGCAGACCGATCTGCCTGACGATGGACCGATGGATGAACATCCCCTCGAAGCATCCGCTGTTCATCTCCTTGAAGCCGGAGGCGTCGAAGCCGGACGGAGCGAACGGGATCGGGATGCCCATTCGCTCGGCGATCCGGTACTGCCAGTAGAACTCACTGCCGTCGTAGTCGTAGCGGCGGCCCTGGATGCTCTTGAAGCGCGGAGCCCACTTGCCCATCTTGGCCAGACCGTCGGTGACGACCTCGACGTCGTCGTCCATCATCCAGATCCACTCCGAGCCGAGTTCGTACGCGGTGCGCATGCCCTCGCTGAAGCCTCCCGAGCCGCCGGTGTTCGTCTCGAGTCGGCGGTACACGACCTCCGTGCCGAGCTTCGGCCGGAAGGACTCCACGACGTCGGTGGTGTCGTCGGACGAGGCATTGTCGATGATCACGACATGGCCAGGCTTCGGGTCCATCGCGCTGATGCTCTCGAGGAGACCGGTCAGGAGGTGAGACCGGTTGTACGTGACGATGACGATCGTCGCGGACGCCGGGTCGAAGGGGGCGTGAGTCACGAGGTGCAATCTCCGGTGGCTGGGGGGCCCGCAGGGCGCCGCGAGCAGCTCCACCCTACCTGGAGCAGTTCGGAATCCGCCGAGGGCGCGGCGAGTGGTCAGCGTTCGGGGCGCAGGGTCGGGATCGCGCCGGTGTGCGCGGCATCTATGCTCTCGCGCCACGACCTCGTCTGGCCGGCCCGCAGAGCGCACAGGACCAGCATGAACCACCCGGCACCGACCAGGGTGAAGCTCTCGAACATCGACTCCACAGCGAGAGTGACGAGCATGAGAGGCGTCCAAGCGTAGACCACCGAACGTCGTACGCTCGCGACGAGCCACGATCGGACGGTGGCGATGCCTCCGAACAGGAGGAAGAGCACGAGTCCTGCCGTGCCCAGCTGCAGCAGGACGTCGAAGTAGGCGTTCAGCGCGCTCTGATGGTGGTCGTCGAGCAGGAAGTTGATGTAGGTGAAGGGGAACTCGCCGCGGGCCCAGGAAGAAGTCAGACCCCGCGTCGAGCAGTGCGATGATCACGTGGCGCAGAGCGAAGGCCGCAGCGAGGGCGAGGGCGACGAGAACGCCGAGCACCCATTGCACGATGGTCCGTCTCTCCGCAGGTGCATGACGGACGATCGCGAGAGCGACGGCGACGACGCCGACCGCGGCCGCGAGCACCAGCACGGTGGGGGAGGATGAGAAGAACGCCAGCAGCGACGCGAGAGCGATCGACGGGACCGCGATGCGAGCCGTCAGCGACTGGGAGCGCCACTCGACCACGAATGTGATCAGTGCGATCACCGTGACGAATCCGAGCATGTTCCTGCTGCCGAAGATTCCCTGCACCGGGCCGCCGACGGCCAGGTCGCCCTGGATTCCGAGGAAGGTGAAGGGGGTGTCGAGCAGCACGCCGGACAGGATCTCCAGGCCGAGCGACACGAGCAGGAGGAACCTCAGCGAATCGCCGAGGGCGCGGACCGTCTGGAGCGTGTCACGGATGTGGCCGACGGTGACCGCCAGGAACGCGAAACCGAAGAGCTCCATCCACCCGAAAGCGGTGGACGACTTGTCGGTCGTCCACACGATGCTGACGAGCGCCCAGGCGAGGAAGGCCAGGAGCGATGACGGAGCGATGCGCAGCAGCGAGAGCTCTTCTCGACGCACCCACAGGACCCAGGCGCCGAGCACGCAGAGGACGGCGATGATCGTGGCGAGGGTGACGTGGGAGGCCGCGTGTTCGATCGTGAACGACGAGAAGACCGCGGTGAGGGCCACCACCGTGTAGGCGCGAGCGAATTCGGCCGAGCCGAGCAGATCGCTCAGACGACGTCGCGTCGTCACGGAACCCGCCGGCTTCGCTCGCCGCGCTCGATCACGCGCTCCCGTTCGCCCACGCCGACCAGGGGCACCACCTTGATCTTGAACGTCAGCATCACCAGCAGCATCCAGCCCCAGAGCATGATGGGCGTCGACTCAGTGAGGCCCTGCACGAGCAGCACGACGGTGAAGAGACTCGGAAGCAGTGTGATCGCCGAGAAGGTGCGGTCGGACTTCAGGTCCCATCGAGGTCTGTCGACCGCGAAGAACCACGAACGCCAGAGCAGGCTGAGATAGGCGAGCGCAACAAGGACGACACCGATGACGCCGAGCTGCATCAGGACGTCGAGCCACATGTTGTGCGCGTGGAAGACGGTGATGCCATGATCCTCGATCCACCCGGCGAAGGCGGGGTCGAAAGGCACCCAGGGGCTGGAGAAGCCGTTGCCGAAGATCGGGTGCTCGGCGGCCCGCGCGAGGACCTTGTCCCAGATCGTGTCGGAGCGACCGGTGAGGTCTGCACTGCGCCCGAGGAGGGCGAAGAGCGGTTCACGAAGCAGCCAGGCTGCGGCTCCTGCGATCGCGACGCCGCCGATGGACACCACGTAGAGCCTCGTTCGCGCGCCCGGCGTCTTCGTGCGGCGCATCAGCAGTGCGACGACGAGCACCAGGACCGCGGCCGCCGCGCATGCGTACGCTGTGGCGGATCCGGCTCGGAGGAAGAAGTACCCGGCCAGCAGAGTCCAGAGGGCCAGAGTCGTGCGCCACCGCGCACGGGCGGCGAACAGCACACCGAACGTGAGGATCGCGAACAGGCAGACGATGGCGAGCACGTTGGAATTGCCCACGATCCCCTGGATGCGGCCGCCGTCGAGCAGGTTGCCCCTGACCCAGTACCAATGCGCATTCGTCTCGCCGTCGGGCCGGACGAAGAAGTTCGGCAGGATCGGAGCGCGCACGACGAGCGCGACCCACAATTCGAGCGCGAGGGACAACCCGAGGATCCACTTGAAGGCGGAGGCGAGTGCTCGCACGATCTCCTGCCACGACAGCACGTGCACGATGAACAGGGCGTTCACTGTGACGGTCGCGAGCAGGAACCAGGTGATGATCGTCGCCCCCCGCCACTGCGACCACGCGACCGAGAGCAGAGCCAAGGCGGTGTAGGCGGTGGCCGCCCACGGCAGTCGCCGCCAGGCGAACGCCGCAGGACGGCGGCGGGCGACCATCGGAACGCCGATCGCGAGCGTGGAGATCAAGAAGACGATGAGGGTGACGAAGGCGCCGATCTCGCCGACGAGGTTGTAGACCGCCGAGTGAGCAAAGGTCGCGAAGAGGACGAGCCCGATGTATCCGCGCAGCAGAAGATGCCCCGTCGACTCGCGCTCTGGAGCGGTGGGCGGGGCGGCGACCGGGTGCTTCGTATATTGCGCCATCGCGTTCAGGCTACAGCGCGGACATCGCGACGAACCTGATGCGGTACGTCGTGGCACGGCGAGTTCGCATGCCAATACCCTGGTGACATGCTTCTCAGCCTCTCGAACGTGCCCCGTGACTACGCCTGGGGGTCGCCTACGCTTCTCGCCGACCTGGAGGGCCGCACCCCCACGGGTGGTCCCGAGGCCGAGGTGTGGTTCGGCGACCACCCTGGAGACCCTGCGGATGTGCAGGGCGACGGGACGCTCGACGACGTCACCGGCGGATCCCTGCCCTACCTGCTGAAACTGCTCGCGGCCGCATCGCCGCTGTCGATCCAGGTGCACCCCACCATCGAGCAGGCGAGAGCGGGGTGGGCGCGGGAGTCGGCGCTCGCTGCCACGGACCCGAACCGCAACTATCGCGACGACAATCACAAGCCGGAGCTGATCGTCGCCTTGAGCGATCGCTTCGAGTCGCTGAGCGGGCTGCGGCCCGTCGAGGATACGCTGCGCCTGCTCGACGTGCTGGGAGAGAGCGCGGGGGTCGCGGAGCTCGCCTCTCGTCTCGACGGCCAGGGTGACGTGCTGCGCGACACGATCGGCTGGCTGCTGTCGGGTGAGGCGCAGGCGGTGGTGGATGACGTCGTGGACGCGGTGCACACGGCGGCAGACTCCGCGTCGGGCGAGTGGGCCGCCACTCTTCGTGGAGTGGCTGCGATCGCGGAGACCTACCGGGGTGACCCGGGCGTCGTCGTCGCGCTCCTCATGAACCACGTGGTGCTGCGCAGGGGAGAGGGCGTCTTCCTGAAGGCCGGTCTGCTGCACGCCTACATCTCGGGGCTCGGGGTGGAGATCATGGCGGCCAGCGACAACGTGCTGCGCGGAGGCCTCACTCCCAAGCGCATCGATGTGCCTGAGCTGCTCTCGATCCTCGACACGACGACGGGTGAAGTGCCCGTGCTGCGTCCGGCGGCGGCGGATGCCGTCACCGTGTACCCGGTGCCCGTCGCCGACTTCTCGCTCAGACGGATCGAGCTCGACGATGCGAGTGTCGTGATCGACGTGGACGGACCCACCATGGTCCTCGCCACGGTCGGTCGTGTCGTGGTGAGCGGCGCAGACGGCGAGCGGCGTGAAGTCCCGGTCGGCACGGTCGCGTTCGCGACGCCCGAGGAGGAGCGCCTGACGATCAGCGGTCGAGGCGAAGTGTTCGTCGCCGCTCCCGGCGATCCTGCCGCAGAAGGGTGACCCTCGGCGCGGGCGTGCGACACGCCGTGTGGTGGTCAAGAACCTTCAAGACCGGATTGAGGGTTTACGATCCGCGACTTGACCGATGCGAATGACACGGGTGTAATTAGTTGAGCACGGCCCGCCGAGGGGGCGGAATTTAGGGGTTGGAGAGCGAGATGACGGGTTACCGTTCAGACGTACCGGAGAACTGGTTCGTCGATCCGATCAACCTCGGTGTCCCCGGGGTTCGGAAGATCGAGACCGACGACGACAATGCTCTGGCATGGCAGAGCGATGCGCTCTGCTCGCAGACCGATCCCGAGGCCTTCTTCCCCGAGAAGGGCGGGTCCACCCGCGACGCCAAGCGGATCTGCACATCGTGCGACGTCCGCGGCGAATGCCTCGAGTACGCGCTCAACAACGACGAGCGCTTCGGGATCTGGGGCGGCCTCTCGGAGCGCGAGCGCCGCAAGCTCAAGCGTCGCGCCAGCTGATCCGGTATGCGACGGCCGTCGGGAGGCGCGCTCCGAGCCGCTCCCAGGGACACGTCGCCCGAGGCGACTCGCGATTCTCATAGCTTCGCGGCCACGCCGAAGCAGGTATGCCTCGGAGTCCTGCCGCGCGCATAGGCTGACCAGGTCATGCCAGCCCGAGTTCATGCAATCATCGTCGCGCGCCCCGGTTCTTCCGCCCGCGCGCAGCTGCTCCGCACACTCGATGCGTTGCGCTCCCAGACCACACCCCCAGCCGCGATCACCCTGGTGATGTGCGGCGATGCGGCCTCGGCTCGTGAGAGCGGGGCCATCGCCGGCGCTGTCGAAGGCATCATCCAGGCACGCGGCGGTACGTCCTTCGCCGATGCGGTCGAGCTGGCCAGACCTCGCATCCTCGAGGGGAGTGCCGTCTGGCTGCTCGCGCATGACACCGCGCCGCACGAGCGCGCTCTGGAGCGCCTGGTCGGAACCCTCGAGCGCTCGCCGTCTGCGGCGATCGTGGCGCCCAAGCTCGTGCACACGGACAACGAGCGCGAGATCGTCTCCCTCGGTGTCAGCATGACGACTCTCGGACGCGCTGTAGAGCTGGCAGCCGGTGAGCTGGATCAGGGACAGCACGACGGCAGCGACGACGCGCTGGGTGCAGACATCCGCGGCATGCTGATCCGCGGCGAGGTCCGTGACGCGCTTCGGCCGGATCCGGCCCTCGCCGGAGCGGATCTAGGACTCGATCTCGGAGTCCGCGCCCGACTCGGCGGCGGACGTGTCGTGCTCGCGCCGTCGGCGAGAGTGTCGGTCTCGCCCGATGGACCAGCGACACTGCCGACCGCACGAGGCAGGCGCGCCTTCGCGACCAGACTTGCGCAGCTGCACCGCCGGCTCGCCTACGCCCCGGCGATCGCCGTGCCGCTGCACTGGTTGAGCCTGCTCCCGCTCGCACTCTGGCGATCGATGACCGATCTGATCGGCAAGAGGCCGGAGGCGGTCGCTCCCGAGTGGGCAGCGGCAGTCACGGCGATGTTCCGCTTCGGCGCGATCGCTCGTTCTCGTGCGCGCATCCGTTCGTTCCGGACATCGAGCTGGTCGAGCATCGCACCGCTGCGGGTGAGCAGCTCCGACCTGCGTCGACGGCTGGACGACGGCCATGGCAGCGAAGGCGGATCCGCCAGCGAACTTCGATTCTTCTCGGGCGGTGGCGCCTGGGCGGTGCTCGCCGCGCTCGTGGTCAGCCTCGC